>CALLKE010000198.1 GCA_938008555.1 uncultured Pedobacter sp. | reverse complement strand
GATAAAAGTGTTTGTTGATAAATAATTGCAGTGTTTTGATACCTAGATTTTAGATTATAAGAGTGTAAAAGCCTTATTTTTTATTATTGAAAGTTAAATTCATTTAAAATTATATCATGTCATAGTGATGTTTATTTGCTTACACATTGCAATTCAATCATTATGGATTTTAAAATCTTGATTAAAAATCCGACGATAAGTACCACCACCACAATTCCACCAAAATACAACATTCCACTATTGTCATCGTTATGACTCATAGTTCATTCCTTTCATTTAGATTTTTATAATTTCTTTTTGAGGCTCTTGATTGTGTGACTCTACGGATAAGAATATATTTCCCCCTTAACCCGTAGGGTGTTAATCAATTTTCGTAGTTTCAATTTTTTCACAAGCCTTTGATTTCTGTGGACTTTTATGCTCAGAAAAGAAAATCTCTTTTAAGTTATTTTGCCCTGTGCTTGCATCCGTTTTGCCTAGGCTTTGCATAAAATTTGTATGGATTTTGCGAACGCTTAAACCCACATTTGAACCGATAAAAACTTTTGCTTCCCAAACGTGGTTTTTAAAATCATCAAGGCAAATAAAGCTGTATTGCTTTGGTTTGTAATTACTTGAATGCGCAGAGATAACTTTAAGTATTCGTTCAGCGATCCAGTCATTACGAACAAGCTGGATAATTGCATGAAACGGGAGCCACCTAGTTGCAAAATTGGGATCCACTTGATTGCATGAACGGGATCCAGGTGTTTGCATAAACGGGAGCCAGTGAATTGCAGATTTGGGAGCCACCCTATTGCATAAATGGGAGCCACTTTAAAATAGATAAAAAATATCCTGTTTTTATAATCAAAAAAATCATAAGCACGAAGAGCGAGAGCCCTAGAACGAAGATCAGAAATTGCTTTTGCAGATGAGTTTTGATCATAGAGTTTATTATGACGGAAAAATATCAATTTAGGCAATACAAAGATGCAGTCAATAAATGTGGGTATTTCTTTATTCGCGATGGTCCAGCCAATGCATGATCGCTTGATAAACTTCTTTGTTGGGGTCTAATGTACAGCTTGGACAAAAAGGATTGTTAGTGACTCGCATGATCATATCCTGTTTTTTTAAAGCGAATACAGAAAGATCATAAGATTTTTGTCTGTTATTAAGTTCGAAAAAAGCTGCACCAAAATAAAGTTTTTCATTATGGCAGGATCCACAATGTGGTGCAAAATACTGATCCAATAAAAATTGAAATCCTTCATTGCCCTTCATAGGAGGTGGGTTTGTTTTAAAAGTATTAATATCATCTGTTGGACGCGTCGCTGTTGTGTGATCTGAGCTTGGCAAGGTGCTCGATTCATTATTTTGAGCACAGTTGTTAAATAGAAGCGATAAAAACACTAAAGCGACTGTCGTATAAGTAAATCGAAACAATTTTGATTTTTGTATTTTAAACATAATTACAAGAACATGATATCACACCGAATGGCTGCTTTGTTCAACTCTATGGTTTAATGTTTTATTTTGGTACGAAACGAAGCGCGTTTTTAAAAAAAACGCATGATTTTTTTGATCCAATTCAATTTTTGTAAAGAGTAGGGTGGATACAGCACGGCCAACAGGTCGCCAAAGCGTGATTGTTGATAGATGGCTTTTTCATGAGAAAACGCTTTAAACAGAGCCCGCGGTGTCGCGACCGCCTCGTAACATAACCGTTGATTCGTGGAATTCATAAAAAATCCCCTGGGGCCGGCCGGGGATACTTTAGATCATGATCGAAAAGGCCTTTTATTTGTCTTAGACTCCCTCAGCCTCAAGGCTAAAAAGTACAGATAGCTGGGTATGCATCTGCACATGCTCTGTTTGCAATGCAGTCCTGGCATGTGCTAGTGGCACCCACAGGGGCACAAGATGTAACATCACACTGACGTGGAAGCGGGCCGTTTCCGATCCGTGGGCCTATAGGGCGCCAGGTCAGCGCCACTAATTTTTCGGTTATCGAAAATGTACCTACACCTAAATAATAACAAAACTACAAAAATTATCTTGTAGAACCTTTTTATTTTCATTTCAGAACGAAGTTTACCCCCCCCCCGGAAATTCCAATGAGTGTTATTAAAAAATCTAAACCGAGTCCCTAAAACGAGCGTTTCTGGAACTTTTAAAAAATCAATTCCCTGTAACATAAAGTTTTATGTTACAGGGAATTTTTAGTTTCAAAAGCCGTCTTAAAACCTCTGTTTGAAATCGAATTACTAATTGCAGTAGGCTGACCTTTTTGAAACTCTTTGGTTATCACCACGGGAGTTTTATGTTTATCGGTTACGCTAGGATCTCAACACAAGAGCAAAGTCTTAATCTACAAATTGATGCTTTAAAAAAGGTGGGCTGCGAAGATCGCAATATTTATCAAGATACCGTGAGCGGGTCTAAATCAAGTCGCGAAGGACTTGATCAGATGCTTGGGTATTTGCGCCCGGGTGACGTTGTGGTGGTTTGGAAGCTTGATCGGCTAGCTCGGTCACTAAAGCATTTAGTGGAGCTTGTAGCTGATTTTGAAAAGCTTGGAATTGGGTTAAAATCCATTCAAGAAAATATTGATACTGAGACCGCCAGTGGGAAATTATTTTTACATATTTTTGGAGCTCTGGCTGAATTTGAGCGGGAATTGATTCGGGAAAGAACCCTCGCCGGGCTCAAAGCAGCCGCTACTCGCGGCCGTAAAGGCGGAAGGCCGCGGCTTATGGATGATTCAAAGATCCAGCTTGCCAAGACACTCCACAATGAAAAAAGCATCCCTGTGGCTGAGATTTGTAAGACCCTGGGAATCTCCAAAGGGACGCTTTATCGGTGTTTATAAATGTGACCGCCTCAGATTATCTAAGAAAATTAGCAAATTACGTTGAATTTTCTAACCAATATTATTACCATTGCATGGTATACCACATTATGGTAATATAAAGTTGGAGTTTAGATGATCCGAGCGTTTGCGAATAAAGAGTTGGAAAATTTCTTTTTGAATGACAAGGTCCCGCGCGGCGTTGGTTGGGCGAATGTTAGTAAAATAGTAAGAAGAAAGTTGTTTGCTCTTGACGCTGCTCACAAGCTTTCGGATTTAAAGGCTCCTCCAGGTAATCAGCTAGAAGCCTTAAAGGATGATCTTTTAGGTTATCATAGCATCCGTGTAAATGATCAGTGGCGAGTGATTTTTAAATGGTCCCAGCCTGATCAAGGTCCCCTAGAAGTAGATGTTGTTGATTACCACTAACGAAATGAGGAAGTTTTATGAATAAACGAATTTTTAAAAATCCTGTGACTCCTGGTGAAATGTTAAATGAAGAGTTTTTGCGTCCGTTGAATCTTACTCAGAAAGCGTTTGCAAACCATATTAAGGTTGATACTAAGACTATAAATCGTATTATCAATGGCCATACTGCTATTACGCCAGAGCTAGCGGTTAAATTTGCGGCCGCATTTTCTATGAGTGCTGAGTTTTGGCTGAACCTCCAACACTCGGTTGATATTTCAAAAGTACACCAACGCGCAAAACAGCTTCCTAAGGCGCTTATTAGAGCAAGTTAGGAATTGTGCATCCCAAAACAACGCGATGCATACGGCAAAAAATCTAATGTCTGGACTTTAAAAAAAACATCGAGATACCATTTAAACAACCTAAGATTGGGGTTTTAAATGGGCTGTAAAAAGATTGGAATTGTTTCTTTTAAAGGTGGCGTAGCAAAGACTTCTTCTGCTGTAAATATAGCAGCCGGAATTAAAAATAAAAATCCTGAGGCTAAGGTTCTTTTGGTTGATGCTGATCCTCAAGGGTCTGTTAGAAGTTATTTTCAATTGCGACTAAAAGATAAGGCAGATTTCGCTGATTTTCTTATCGATGGTAAGAATCCTGAAGAGGGATTCCATCAAATAAAAACCGATGGTGGAGAAATCGATCTCTTTTTAACTTCAAAACGATTGGCTTCTTTAGAAAGAGAGATCGCAGGCAAGCCAAAACAAGATGAACTTATGGCTCTACGTTTTAAAAAATCAGGCTTAGAAGATAAATACGACTACATAATTGTCGATACTTCACCGGCAATGGGTCTAATGAACCTGAATGTTCTTACTTTTGTTGATTCAATTATAATTCCAACCGACTTATCAGCGTTTAGCGTTCCAACAATTGAGGCCGTACTTAGCAACCGAGAAACTCTCAAAGAATTTTATGATAAAGTTCCAAGTATTCTTGGAATACTGCCTACCCGGATGGACCAAAGATCAACAAATGATAAGTCAGCGCTTGAATTTATAAAAACGAGATACGCCGGAAAGGTTAATGTTTTTGACCCTATCGGATTAGACTCCGGTGTAAAGCGAGCCGCGATTAAAAAACAGACCATTTACGATCTCAACACAAGAGCTTCGGCCCAGTATGAAATGCTGACGTCTAAAGTTTTGGAGATCTTAAATGGCTAAAAAGTCTAAAGTTTCAGTTGATGATTTTGCGTTTTTTGATGAAGAAGAGCCTCAGCCTTTAAATATAATCGCCAAGAGTATACTAAAAACTGATTTAAATCTTGAGCCAAAGTTGAGCCAAAGCGAAGCCAAAGTTGAGCCATTTCATGAGCCAAACATAAGTCAAACTAGAGCCAAAGTTGAGCCATCTCGCTTCATAAAATCTAAACCTGAGCCAAAAGTTAAGCCGCAACCTGAGCCACGTCTTGAGTCAAAGTTGAGTCAAAGTGAAGCCAAAGTTGAGCCAAATGGCTCATTTGAGTCGCTTGTTGGTCTTCAAAGAGATGCTCTCATTTTCGTATTCGATTCTTGTTTGCATTTTGGAAGTAAAATTTCTGGACCTATTACAATTTCAAATTTAGCAGCCAGCTTAAGAACCACGGTGGCGGCGGCAAGGAAGGCAGTTCAGCGTTTAGAAAAAAAGGGTTACCTTCTTAGGGCTGAGTTTAAAGATGGCCGGGGTGGTTGGACTAAATATGCTCTGCCACAAGGGGTATATTCAGATCTGTTATCTATCAAAACTAGAGCCAAAGTTGAGCCAAACATAAGTCAAACTAGAGCCAAAGTTGAGCCGCAACCTGAGCCGCAACCTGAGCCAAGGCTCCCTTATAGTAGTAGTAATGATTTATATAATAAAGAAACTACTAATACAGCAGCTGAGATTTTAATCATTCCAGAAAACCTTCGCCGGTTTGGTGTTTCTGTGGTGAACCTTCAAAATTTGATCACGGCAGAAAAAACAACTTTAGAGATCATTCAACGAAGTTTATCGGCGTTATCGTTTGATGTTGAAAACGGGAAGACCGGAAATCTTGCTAACATCCTTTTTGGGGTATTGGGTTCAGGTCGGGAGTACATTAGCCAAAAGTATTCAGAGACTTTGCAGCAAGAGCTTGATCAGGAATTAGCCCGAATCAACCAGGCCGAAGAGAACGAGAAAAGATCAGCGGAGTTAAAGCTTTCAGCTCGATTTAAAGAATACATTCAAGCAAATCCAAGTTTCATTGAATCCATCAAAGCCAAGCACAGCAATTTTGTGACGAGCAACGAATTGCTAGAAAAAGTAGCGTTCGTAGAATTCAAATCTTTAAACCTAGAAAATTAAATCTGCAAAAGAGCTCAAGACATCTTTTCAAAACCGCCATAAAACCTCTTAAAATGCCCCAGGTTAAACTTTTCAGCGCAAGCATAATCGATTTGATATTCAAAAAATTAAAAACCAGCCAGCAGCCTTTAGACGCCAAATAAGCATAAATGCCATTTAAAAAAGCATTTTGTAAAGTCTTCGTATTTTAAAATCCAGAAACATCTGCTAGAAAAACCTCTGTGGTAAAGTCCTCAAAAATATCCTGCTTTTAATTGAGGACTTTTGTTGAAAACTAACACAGATAGATCAAGTGATTTCAATAGTTTAGGTGATTAGACCAAACCCACCCAACTCGTGACCACTCCCTCCCTACGAGATGAAGTGGTCACGAGTTGGGTGGGTTTGGAGATAGGGGTATTAAAGTTGGTAGTGGGTTTGGGTAAATAAAGAAATGAATAAGGAAATTGAGAGAAGATATGGAATTAGAAATAGATCAAAAAACAGGCAGTAAATTAAAAGTTAGGTCAAATGTAAAGCTCAAGAATTTTCGATTAACGGATCGGGATTTGGATATTTTTGGATTTATTTTGGAGCAGAAGTTTGCGTCCTTAGAGCAAATTTATTTCCGGTTTTTTGATGTCCGAGAAAAGGTAACCGACCCATTGCCAAAGGGATTGTTTGTAACTCGTCAGAGATTACAAATTTTAAAGCGCCATGGATTTTTAAAATCTGAAAAAGTTTACTCTGAATCAAAGAGTTTGTACCTGGTAACTGGTTTAGCTGTACAAGTTTTAAGATCGAAAAAGCCACATTTGGCAGATCTTAAGGTTATTTCTCAAATCGATTTTAGAAATTATGAACACGACACAAAGGTTAACGATTGTCGGATCGCTATTGAGCGGACGGGTAAAATCATTCGCTGGCTTCCAGAGCGAAAGTTACGCGCTCAAGGGTTTGAAAGTGATTTTTCATGGAATGAGTTACCGAGTGAACTTGTGCCAGATGGAATCTTTATCACATCAAAAGGTGAGCGAGTCGCCTTTGAAATCGAAACGACGCCTCGTAAAAAAAGTCGGTATGAAGAAAAATTATCGGGACTCCGGTCAGTGATGGTTGGATCAAGGCCACTCATCCACCGGGTGATTTGGGTAGGATTTACGGACCGGATCTATGGTGATCTGAAGGAGGTTGCCGGTAGTACGGATGGATTTTTAGTTGAGTCATACAGTCATTTTTTATCAAAGCTTTGGCCGCGCGGAATGCCAGAGAAGGTTTAGGAGAGGATAGAATGAGCAATAGTAAAAATGAGCATTTTGAAAATTTTGTTTTGGTAGGTGCCGCAGCTGTTGCAGTGGTTTCTGGGCTGATTTATGGAGCTTATTTGGTTTTTCCGTTTTTAATGTTTTATTTGGCTCCGTTTATTTTGGTGTCTTTGGTAGTTGGTACCATTTTAAGGATGGTAGGAGCTCCAGGAGATGGCGTTAGCAGTTTATCCAGCTCAAAAGCCGTGGTGACTGTTTATGCGGTCATGCTATGTTTAGTGGGGCTCGTGTTTTTTCAGAATTTAGACCGAGCTAAAGTTTTAGATGCGAAAGGCAAATTAACAAATCAGGTGGTGGTTGATTGGCCGGAGTTAAATGATTGGCACCATGAATGGCGCGTGCGTATGTACACCGATGCACCGTTTGAGAGCCTTCGTGCGAAGGCTAAAATGGGTGTGGTGTATGATCGGCTAGAAGTTGGCTGGATCTTTTTAGTTGGGATGTTTTTAGGAGCTCCGCTAGTTTATTGGTTTTTAGCACGGCATGATGAAGAAACAGTGAATGCAATTGTAGACGGTTTGGTTAATGAGCGAACTAAAGCAAAGCGAGATCAGTTAAAAACTAAAGAAGATAATTTGAATCAGATCATCAACCAGAGCAAAGAAAAGCTTGAAGCGGAAATACATGCTTCAAGAAAAAAACAGGCTGAGATTATGGCCGAGAATCAGTCGTTAAAAGCGAAGCTTGAATTTGCGCCGGATATTCCAAGGCCGAGTGAGTCTTTCAAAAAAGATGGCGGCGTTCTGGATCAGGATATTTTTTAATAGAGTTTAAAAATTGCAGTCATGGTCAGAGATCATGGCGGCAGTTAATAAAATTGAATCTCAAGCAAAATATCTCCGCCGCCGTCCGGAGCAAGGGCTCCTCTACCGAACAGTTGAAACGTACTGGCCTCTATTTTTGCGGGAGCAAGAAAGAGTCGGCAGGAACATTCCGATCTTTATCAAAGATGAATTCAATAAATATCTTCGCTGCGGAATTGCTGAATTTGGATTTGTAAGAACCTATTGTTATCAGTGCCGCGAGTCCGGGATCGTAGCTTTTTCTTGTAAGAAAAGAGGATTTTGTCCGAGCTGTTGTGCTCGGCGCATGAACGACGAGGCAGCACACTTGGTGGATCAGGTCTTGCCAGAAGTGGTGATGCGCCAATGGGTTTTATCGTTTCCGTATCAGCTGCGTTATCAGATGGCACATAATCCGAAGCTTACAAATAAAATTTTAGCTGTATTTATTCAAACAATAAGCTCGTATCAAAAAAAGCAGGCCAAGCTTTATGGGATCAAAGTGGCGCGTCCAGGATCCGTGACTTTTATCCAAAGATTTGGCTCAGCTTTGAATTTAAATGTGCATTTTCATACGTTGTTTGCAGACGGGGTCTTTTATAAAACAGAAAATGGAGACTATAAATTTTTAAGGCTTTCAGAGCCTACTCGGGAAGAGCTCGTGTTGCTCGCCACAAAGATCCAAAACAAAGTTGCGATTTTAGTTCAAAAACTTGGGATCGATGACCAAGGACAGGGTGGGTTTGATGAGAACTTGTTAAATGATGTGGCAGCTATTTCAATCGGGCACAAAGCAGGCTTTGGTGAAAGAGCCGGTCAAGGGCTCAGGCGATTTGGAATAAAAAAACTTGAAGTGGACCCCGAAGACAATGATCCGTATTCGGCAAATGTAGGCGGGTTTAGTTTAAATGCCAGAGTTTGGGTTAGCGGTAAGGACCGTGAAAAACTAGAAAAGCTGATTCGCTATATGTCCAGAGGACCAATTGCTACAGAGCGTTTGAGTGAATCATTTCCAAATCTATTGATTTATAAAATGAAGACTCCGTGGCGTGATGGGATGACGCATGTGAGTTTTTCGTATTTGGATTTTATTGCACGTCTTGTGGCTTTGATACCGCCAGCGAAGATGAACTTAGTTAGATATCATGGTGTGTTTGCTCCAAATTTTAAGGACAGATCGCGAATTGTTCCGAAGACGCCTAAGGCTGCTGCGACTTGTGAGTCCGCAGCACCGGATGTTAAAACGAAAGCCCTTCGAGCTCGAATGTTGTGGTCAGAAATGCTGAAGCGAACGTTTAAAATCGACGTTACGGTTTGTCCTCATTGCGGAGGAAGGCTTGAGCAGATTGCCGTTATAAAAGATAGAGTTGTGGCCAAAGCGATTTTAAAGAGTTTACAGGTGGATAATTGCATGAAACGGGAGCCACCTAGTTGCAAAAGTGGGATCCACTTGATTGCATGAACGGGATCCAGGTGTTTGCATAAACGGGAGCCAGTGAATTGCAGATTTGGGAGCCACCCTATTGCATAAATGGGAGCCACTTTAGAAACAACATGTAACCCTTCTTATTGAACAATAAGGAGGCACAGTTGGGACTAAGTATGGCGCAGTATGAAGACATCAAACAGAAAATTAATCAGGGTCTAACCGACCGCCAAATCGCAAAAGCTGTTGGCAAACGCAGATCAAAAATTTCAGAAATCCGTAAAGGTTTGTTTGAATTCACTGAGCAAAAAAAATTGCCTGATTGGATGGAACAAGTTCACTGGGATGAAGTCATTAAAGACATCAGCCTTAAACATCCGCTGTCACTGATCTGGGAAGATTCAGTAAAACACTTAACATCGTATTCTAATTTTACACGCTATTTATATAAAAAATTTCCACAAATAAAAATCAAAGACTACACACATCGCCAGTTTAACCCAGGTGAGCGTGTTGAAGTAGACTGGGCAGGGCTTACGCCAGAGTGGATCGATCCACGTGATGGCAAGATCCATAAAGCTTATATTTTTGTAAGCGCACTTGGGTACTCACAATTAATTTTTGCAAAAGCCTATTCATCAATGAAAGAAATTGATTTTTTATCAGCTCATGAAGCCATGTTTGAATTTTACGATGGTGTCACAGAAGTTATTTGTCCTGACAACACAAAAACTGCGGTGATAAAAGCTAATAAATATGATCCTGATTTAAATGAAGAGTACAATCGATTTACAAAACATTATGGTGTGACTGTAGCCCCTGCTAGAGTTTATTCACCCAAAGATAAGTCTTTGGTAGAAGGTTCTGTGAAGCTGGTGCAAAGATATTTTAATTGGTTAACTCGAAAGACTACATTTACTTCGATTGCTGAAATAAATAAATTTTTAAAACAAGTCATCGATACAATAAATAATAAAAGTCATAGTAAGTTTAAAATCTCAAGACAAGAGATGTTTAACTTAGAAGAGAAAAATAAATTAAAACCACTGCCTGTAATTAAATATGAATTATCAGAAACAAAGTTTTGCAAAGTGCATCCGGATGGAACTATTTGTATAAATTTTAGATATTACTCTGTCCCATATTTATTAGTTGGCAAAACTGTGTTTATAAAAATCTATGCAAACATCATTGAAGTTTATCACGAACTTCAAAAGATAGCAGTGCATCCAAGACTTTTTAAATACAAGGGTGAAAAAAGTATTTTACCAGAGCATGTACCAGAAGCTGCACAGGCTTATCGAAGCACAACGGCCCAGAATTTAATACAGCAGTCAAATTACATTGATCCGATGCTAAAAGAATTTATAGAAAATTTATTAAAAGAAAGTCCAACTGGTAATTTACGAAGGGCTCAGGGTTTTATTGTAGCAGCAAGACAGGTTAAGAAAAAAGTAACTAATATAGAATTTAAAATAATATTAATGAAATCATTAACTGATTTGCAAAAATACAATCGAGTCAGAGTAGATAATTTTAGAAATTATTTAAAGCAATATTTAGATGAAATTATATCAAGACCAAGTGGTCAAGTAATACAGCGAGATCACAGTAATCCGATGTTAAGAAAAAACCAAACAACACTTCACTAGAAGGAGGAAGTTATGTCAGTGGTTAGTATACAGCAACAAATGCAGGAGTTAAATTTACTTGGAATGAGCCAAGTTTTTGAAACAGATTTAACAATGGCAAGTAAACAAGACTGGAGTCATGAGGAGTTTTTATCAAAACTACTTCAGGCAGAAAAGTCCTATCGTGATGATAGGTTTATTGAGAAAAAAATAAAAGGTGCGCAATTTAAAAGAAACGCATTTTTAGAAGAGTTTGATATGACAGTAAAGCGTGGTGTAACAAAAGCTATTTTACAAGAGCTTATGAGTCTACGTTGGCTTGAAAACTCAAAGCCCGTTGTGTTTGTTGGTCAAACAGGAATGGGAAAAAGTTATTTAGCAGAAGCACTTGGAAGGTATGTTTGCTCGCACAGAAAGACAGTATTTTTTAAAGAATCGACTGAATTATTTTTAATGATTAATGAGGGCCGCAGGCTAAATCGCTATTTAACGACCAGAAAAAGACTAGCATCATATGATGTGTTGATTATCGACGACTTCGGAATGCGAAAACTAAACTCAACAGAAGCTCAAGACTTGAAAGAATTACTTGAATTAAGATCAATCAATAAGTCGACATTTTTTACAACACAGCTTCCAATAAATCACTGGAATGAAGTTATAGAAGACATAGTCATTTTAGAGGCAATAGTTGATTTAGTTCAGCACTCTGCCATAAAAATTGAAATGAAAGGTGAAATTACTTATCGAGAAATTAGAGCAAAAAAGATTGACCAAAAATCAATATCTCACTAAAAGATTTTAAGTTTTTAAAGTGGCTCCCAATCATGCAATCGACTGGCTCCCGCCGCTGCAATTATCCAGTAAGCACAAAAGAGTTAGCAAATACCTTGGAAGCTCTTGTTCAAGGGGCTATATTTCAGTTTGCTTTTTTAAATGAAAGAGACATAGAAGTGCATTTGAAAGCTCATATTAGAGCACTGCTACGACCCTACGCTGTTTAGTAGATTGCCATTTGGAAAATCCTCCTGCTGTCTTCACCCACTATATTCAAGCAGTTCTAAACCAATTTGAACCAATCTATATTAAGGCAATACATTGCTTCAGAGGGTGATGGATCGACGATAGCATTTACTTGCTCGATGAATTGGATTAATTTTTCTTTTACTAGATCGCTATCTTTGAGCGAAATTGTAAGAGGCGATGTGTAATGTAGATTTTCTTGAGCCGCTTTATTAAATGATTGAATGGCTTGTTGCCGCCAGTTTGTATGATGGACTCTGACTAATGGGGAATCGGATTCAATATGTGTGCTT
>CALLKE010000197.1 GCA_938008555.1 uncultured Pedobacter sp. | reverse complement strand
TTCGATCATATTTTATCCAAATATTACCTATCATACATTTAGATACACTACCAATTTTTTCTTAGATTAAATTGAAGTTATTTCTTCTCTGCATCGTATAGAATGCGACTTTACAATCTATACGATTGATTTTGAAGCATGATTTTGTGAATTATTCTATTTTTTATTAATTTTTTTAATTAAAAATCTTATGTAAAAACAATTTTCATCTAATTGATACAATGAATTCATAATATGAAATGTGATCGTTATTATTGACGCTTGTTTTTAAAATTATGCAATAATAAAAACAAAAAATTAATCCGTTTTTAATATGAGCCTCGCTGGGTATAGGTAAACAGCAAAAAATATTGTGAAAAAGATAAAATTTCAGAAGAAACTTTCCTTGAATAAGGAAACGATTACAAAGTTGAATGAGGATCAAATGGAGCAAGCTAATGGAGGGCATAGTAACTTCTGCTATACTTGGGCTTGCAACGTTCGCTCTAATCAATGTGGGCATGGGGGCAATTGGACAGACTTTGGCTGTTGGACTAAAAGAGGGTGTTGATAGCTTAGTAGATAAAAAATATGAAACAACCTAGCTAGCTCTAGAGATCAGTTTATATCCAAGAAATCCAAATTTTAGACATTCACGGTGCTATACAATTGAAGACATACGTTTGCACATTTTTCTCAGCACTCATCCTATGCTGTTTAGCATTTTATTACGAGCCATATATCCATGTTAACTCTACGCAAGTAAAAGAACTGGCCAGTATAAGCCATCCAATTCGAAGCATTGCCCCTGCTGACACTAACTATCAAGATTTAACTTTTCTAAAGGAAAAACTGAAAGGTGTCGATATAGTGATGTTAGGCGAACAGTTTCATGGAGATGGGGCAGCTTTTTTAGCAAAGAGTCGTTTAATCCAATATTTACATCAAGAGCTATATTTTGATGTGCTCCTTTTTGAATCAAATATCTATGACTGTTTCAATCTGTGGGAAAATATATCCGGAACCTCTATTATGCCGCCAACCAATGATTTTCGCGAAGCGCTTTTTTATTTTTGGGGAAGCTCGAACGAGACAAAAGAGTTGAGAACCTATATTGTGCAGCATGCACGGTCTGTTCGCTCTCTGATTTTAGGGGGCTTCGATCTGCAATTTTCTGGAGAGATGAGTGATTGGGACAGAGCCCAGTTAATGAAATCCTACTTGACTAAAAAGGATGTTTTTCTTGAAAAAGACTACAAGCAATTTTTTAAAACCATAAAAAGCTATTCCTATTTTAAAGAAAGAGCTACTTCTATATCAGAAATAGATAAACAGGCTGTCTTTAATGAAATGGATAAATTGATCACTAGACTAGCAGGTATCCAGAAAACGAATGAAGACAAAGTTTTTATACGATATCTACTGGGCATTAAAACTGAACTACATTATCGTTGTATGTATCCTGGTAATATGGAAAAGCAATCGATCGTTCGAGACTCTATGATGGCAGCCAATGTAATTTGGTTAAAAGAGCATCTGTATAAAAACAAAAAAATAATCCTGTGGGCTGCCAACTATCATATTGCTTATAACAGCAAATACTTCGATAGTCCTAGTAAACAGGATAAGAAAATGGGAGATTATCTAAAAGAAAAATATGCTTCGTCATGCTATGGCGTCAACTTTACTTCTCATTTCGGAAACACATACAGTATGTGGTATGATAAGATATTTTCAGTAACTGAAGGTGTCAATTATGGTATTGAATCTATGCTGCATACGATGGGGAAGCCAGTTGCATTTGTCGATTTGAGAGGCATTCCTGAGAACTCTTCTTTAAATAAAAAGATCACCATGAAATTCTGGGCTTATTTCCATGAAACTGCACATTGGAGTAAAATAACAGATGGTATTTTCTTTATCGATCGAATGAAGCCAGCTACATTTAATTAGAGCCCAATCGGTCTTGAACACGTTGAAATCATTAAAAATATTAGCTACAAAAGAACTCATATGGAAGTCTCCTTGAAGAATGTTTTAATTTCTGAAATTTTAAAAACGAAGAAAAAGCACATCCTAAGTGCATCGATACTCTTGCCATTGATCATTACCGTGCTTTCATCTGTGATCAATATTCAATACTTCTTTGATGAGGACCTGGCAGTATTGGGTGGAAACCCTTGGAGATCATTGTGTGTACTTCTATTTGAATGTTATAAATTTTTATATCCTGTTTTGATGATCATCATCTGTGTTCAACTATATGAAGTGAAACAGACGTCAAACGAATCTGAAAAGGTATTTGTTGGACCAGTCTCGAAAACTTATTTGTATTGCAGCAGGGCTATCATTCTTGTTTTTTGCTTATTTATCTCGTTGCTTATAGCTTTTTCATTGACATTGCTCACTGGAGAAATTTGCAGTAAGCTTTATCCACTCATGAAATTTCAAGATTACATGATTACAGATTTGATCGGTGCATTTTTTGTGAAATCATTTTTTTTCAATCTGAGTATCATCGCTATACAGCTTTTGCTAAGCATTTTTTTTACAAATGTGATCCTATTAATAGGTACTCCATTGTTTTTAATGGTTGTTGGAAATACCGTATTTCGTTTAGCATATAACTACCTCTTCCCCTATAGTTATTCTTTTCAAGCTGCACTGGATTTTGAAAATGGAGATAGCTTTATTATTGATCAAATGTTTTATTGGAGTATGTTTTATAGTATTTTCTTCTTTGTTTTTGGGGTTTTTGTGGTACGCCTTCAAAAGGTCTATACTGCTAATTAAAACTTCTTAAAGCAATAGCTTATTCCCCTAAACTCCAATCGGTGCATATCTCCTTGAAAAACCAAATGAACTGGCATCCACTCATCACAGAAAAATCTGCACAAGAATCGATATACTTAAAACTAAGCGAGATCAAAGATGCATTACAAGCTAATCTCAGCACAGCTGGGCAAGAAAGCTTATTTGGTGGAGATTTGGGGATTTCTTTGTTTTTTATCTACTACTATAAACTCACACAAGACGCTGACTATTTAGATGCAGCCGAAACATTGTTGAGCAATGCTTATGATGGGGTCGAAAAAAATCCATCTCCATATTTTTCATTCGCGAGTGGTCTTTCTGGACTTTGTTGGGCTACTGAATTCTTAAGAATTAATGAGTTTCTTGATGTCGATACAAATGAGCTTTTCCCAGAAATAGATCCTATTATTTTCAGCTATATGTTGGGTGAAATGAAGCGAGGAAACTATGACTACATGCATGGATCACTCGGAGCAGCTTTGTATTTCTTGAAGAAAGAATTGACTCCAACCATTCTGGAACATATTATAACGCTCATTGATCAATTAAGTACAGGGGATGACAACGGCAAAAAGAAATGGCATTATCACTACAAAGAAGGGCAGCTAGAGAATAGCACCAACTTAGGCTTATCGCATGGCATACCCAGTATTTTGGTTTTTTTATTGAAAGGATATCAACTCGATATTAATCCTGAGAAAGCCAAAATCTTAATAGATGAGATTGTACACTATTTATTGGATCATCGCCAAGATCCTATCACACACAAAACGTATTACCCGTATGCTGTCAGTGAATCAGATGTAGAGGCCGAAAAAAATACTCGATTGGCTTGGTGTTATGGCGATTTGGGAGTATGCTGTGCACTATGGCAAGTGGCTCAGGTGTTTCATGATATTCAATTACAAGACAATGTTTTAGAAATAATGGCTTACACAGCTACTCGGAAAAATTTAAAAGAAAATGAAGTGTGCGATGCAGGCTTATGTCACGGAACAGCGGGTATTGCCCATATTTTTAATCGCTTTTATCAGGACACACATCATCAAGTCTTCCAAGAAGCGGCCTTGTTTTGGTATGAGCAAACGCTCGAGCTAGCTGCTTTCTCGGATGGTTTGGCAGGCTACAAAACGTGTGCTGGGCATACCCATAAATATGAGAATTGCACGGGGTTGCTGGAGGGCATTGCAGGAATTGGTTTAGCATTGATTGCATCTGTTGCTGATTTTGAACCAAGCTGGGATGAGTGCTTGCTTCTTTCTTAAGAGAGAGAATAACAATATGAATACATTTTAAAAAATGAGTATATGAAAAAAATGAAATTCCAAAAAAGGCTTTCCTTGAATAAGGAAATTATCACAAAGTTAAATGATGAGCAAATGAATCAACTGAGGGGTGGGGTTCATCTGATGCATCATAAAACGATATCTCCAAATGATGAAACACATCGTAATACCCCAACTGAATCTTATGTCTCTGGTGGCTGTAGTAACATGTGTACTCAATGGAAGTGTAATAAGGTTTAGAGATTGCCGATAATCACATTTAGAATTGAACTACTGTTGCACTGTTTCAATTCTAAATGTGAATCTAGACGAAAAGACATCATGAATATCTGTGAATAAACGATACACCCTACATCCTCAATTTATTTTTAGGACACCCATTCTTCCTGTACAAGTCCACCCTTTATCAGAGCAAGAGTTCTTCGAGTTTACGAAGCAATCTTTTTTCAAAGAGGCTATTTATCTCGCCTCACCTGTTTTATGTGACGAGCTTTCTAAATGGCATCAAAATGAATTGAAAGACGAGAAAGCCATCCAGAAATTGGTGATTTCCTTATACAAGTATTACACGCGTATGCAAAGCCGGTGTACACCGTATGGCTTGTTTGCAGCATGTGCAGTGGGGGCCTGGGGTGATGAAAGTGAGATGATGTTGGAGGGTTCTAGTAAGCGGCACACACGTTTGGATATGAATTATCTATGTGCATTGGCACAATATTTAAATACGCATCCTGTTCTGTTGCCTTTGCTGCGTTTTTATCCGAATAATAGCTTATACGTTTTTGGTGATACGATGCGCTATGTGGAGTATAAATACATCAACAATCGGCGCATCCATCAAATCAGTAGCGTGGATAATTCCGATTATTTACAAATAGTATTGCAACACGCTCGAAAGGGTGCACTCATTCATGAATTGGCGATTTTTTTAGTCGATGATGAAGTTACGCTGGAAGAGGCAGAAAGCTTCATCAAAGAATTGATCCAAAATCAGCTACTGGTAAGCGAACTGGAACCAGCAGTAACGGGCGATGAATTTATCTATCAACTCATTCGCTCCTTAAAAACCATTGATACGACAGATGCTGCAGTACATGCAATGATCGAAAGCTTGGAAGTGACGCAAGCCCAGATGAAGAACATCGATCAACAGATCGGAAATGATGTTTTGGCTTACCGTTCCATCTTTCATCATTTACAGAAAATGGGTGTTCCAATTGAGGAAAACCAATTGTTTCAAACTGATTTGTATAAAACACCCTCTACTGCGTCGCTCGACAAGGATATCCAACAACAATTGCTGGATGCAGTCAATTTCCTGAATAATTTTTCATCAAAAGATGAAAAATCCAATCTGAAAAAATTTAGAGAAAATTTCTACAATCAATACGAAGACTCAGAGATTGCTTTATTGGAAGTGCTGGATACCGAAACGGGTATTGGCTATACCGGAAAAGATCAATCGGGGATCAATACGTTGTTAGATGATCTTCATATTCCTGCAGCAGGGAAGCAAGACCAGCGTGTCAGTTGGAATAAACAACAACAATTCTTGCACGACCAGCTACTGCAAGCCGCAAAAAAGGGAAGCTATACTGTATCATTTGATGATGGTCAAATCAAAGACATTGGCACGCCAACTGATAGCTTACCTGATACTTTAGCCATCATGTTTCGGCTGATTGATAAGCAAAGAATATACTTGCAAAGTTGCGGGGGCTCAAGTGCAGCCAATTTATTGGGGCGCTTTGCGCATGGCGATAAAAAAATTAGTCAGATCATCAACGACATTACAGCTCATGAACAAAGCTGTTACCCTGATCAACTATTAGCGGAGATTGTTCATCTGCCTGAAAGTCGCGTTGGGAATATCTTATTACGTCCCATCCTAAGAAATTATGAGATCGCCTATCTAGGCAAGTCTGCCATGCCCGCAGAAAACCAAATTCAACTGCAAGACTTGATGATTTCGGTTAAAGGGAATCGGATCATCCTTCGCTCCAAAAAAATGAACAAAGAGATCATCCCTCGATTAAGTACGGCACATAATTATTCATTTAATGCATTGCCTGTTTATCAGTTTTTATGCGATCTGCAAACGCAGTATTTTCAAAAATCAGGACTCAGTTTTAATTGGGGCAGTTTAAGCAGTAGCTACAAATTCCTGCCTCGTGCCGAATATAAAAATGTGATTCTGGCTCGTGCAAAATGGCAGCTATCCAAAACGGATTTTCAGGGTTTGATGGCGGATAAAAGTGCAGATTATTTAAAAAATATCGCCGAATGGCGAACCAAATGGAATATTCCTCAACAGGTGGTTTGGGTAGAGGGAGACAATGAACTACTCATCAATTTCGAAGATGAATTAAGCCTCAAAATGTTCGTGAGTAGCATTAAAAAAAGGGACCATATTGTGCTGGAGGAATTTTTGTTTGATGCGGATGATTTACTAGTAAAGGATACTAAAAAGAATGGATATGTGAACGAGTGTATTGCCATTGGCCTTAATAACCCTTCTATTGTAGCTGAAAGGGCTTTCGATCATCTAGCGCCGGGTGTGTTTGATAGAAGTTTAGATAAATCCATCCAACGTAGTTTTAGTATTGGCAGCGAGTGGCTGTATTATAAGCTCTATTGTGGCGTTACAACAGCCGATAAATTATTAGTGGATGCCATTCGCCCATTGGTAGATGAATTGGAGAATCTGGGATGGATTGATCAATTTTTCTTTATCCGATATGCCGACCCTGATTTACACCTTCGTGTACGCTTTCATGTTCCAGATATTCAAGAATTAGGAAATGTGATCATGAAAGTGAACCGATGCATGAATCGCTATGTGGAACAAGGCTTCATCACTAAAATACAAACCGATACCTACCGACGTGAACTAGAACGCTATGGGTCAACCTCCATCCAACTTTCCGAGTCTATTTTTTTTATCGATAGTTTAGCCACGTTTCAACTGCTCGATTTGATCGAGGGCGAAGAAGGCGAACAGATTAGATGGCAATTTGCTGTCCGAAGTGTGGACGAATTCTTGGATTGCTTCAAACTGAGTCGGAATAAAAAGCTTCGTTTTCTTGAGCAACTTAAAACAGCATTCATCCAAGAACACAGTGAAAGCAAAGAATTGAAAGTTCAGTTAGATACTAAATTTCGGAATGTACGCAAGCAAGTGGATGATATTCTAAATCGCGCATCGGATGCCACGCGTGAGATACGTCTTCTAATTGATTTATTAGAATGGAAAAACAACCAATTACAGCCTCTGGCAGATCAAATTTTGGAACTTCAAAACAGTAATCAATTACAGGTTGCCCTCACTGATTTGATTGCTAGTTATACGCACATGATGATTAACCGCATCTTTAAAGCGCGACAGCGCACGTATGAAATGCTGGTATACGACATGTTGTATCGCTATTATAAAGCGTTGGAAGGACGAGAAAAGAGTGCGAAAAGCTTATTAGAATCAAGCTTAGCCAGTTGATCCATCACCCTTCTTTTCCTAAAAGCCTAGATAACCCTCATTCGGACAAAAAATAAAATATCAATTAATGAATACCTGATGAAGTTCCCTTTCTACAAGCAACCTGATTATATGGATTGTGGTCCCACCTGTTTGCGCATGGTGGCAAAATATTATGGTAAAGCCATCCCGTTGCAAGAGCTTCGAGAGCTAACTCAAACCATACGTGAGGGGAGTAGCATTTTGGGCATCAGCAATGCTGCCGAAAAGATTGGATTCAGAACCTTAGGTGTCAAAGTAACGTTTGAGCAAATGGTAGAGGATGCAAGCTTCCCCTGCATTGCCTACTGGAATCAAGAACATTTTGTGGTGGTTTACCGAATCAAGAATGACATCATTATCGTTGCCGATCCAGCTCATGGTTTATTGAAATATGATAAAGTCGAGTTCCTGAAATCCTGGCTAGGGGATGGTCATAAAGGTATTCTACTCTCATTGGAACCTGGTCCGGAATTTGACGCAGAGGAATCCGTTTCTGATCAAATGATGATCAAGCCCAAAGGGTTTTCTTTTTTATTCAGGTATCTCTTTCGTTATAAAAAACTGCTCGTGCAGCTGGTGATTAGTTTACTTGCTGGAAGCTTGTTACAATTGATATTCCCATTTCTGACGCAGAGCATCGTAGACATTGGCGTACAGAACAACGATATCAAGTTTATCTATCTCATTCTGTTTGCGCAATTGATGCTATTTTTTGGGCGAACAACCATCGAAATCATTCGAGGCTGGATATTGATGCATATCAGTAGCCGGATTAATATTTCGTTAGTCTCTGATTTCTTTGTAAAGCTGATGAAATTACCCATCGCTTTCTTTGATTCAAAAATGACGGGTGATATCATGCAGCGCATCGATGATCACCAGCGTGTCGAAAACTTTTTGACATCCAGCACACTGAATGTTTTATTCTCATTTGTCAATCTGATGATATTTAGCTGTGTACTGGCTTATTATAACATGACTATCTTTTTGGTGTTTGCTGTTGGCAGTGCTTTGTATTTTACCTGGATTGTATTCTTCTTGAAACGTCGAGCTGACTTAGACTTTAAACGTTTCGCTCAGAATTCACAAAATCAGAGTAAAGTGATGGAGCTCATCACTGGCATGCAGGAAATTAAATTGCACAACGCCGAACGTCAAAAGCGTTGGCAATGGGAAAGCATCCAAGTACATCTGTTTAAAATCAATTTGAAAGGCTTGGCATTGGAACAAACACAGCATGAGGGGTCGAACTTGATCAACGAATTGAAAAATATATTGATCACTTTTTTGGCGGCAAAGTTGGTCATTGACGGGCAAATCACATTGGGGATGATGCTATCCATCAGTTATATCACGGGGCAATTAAACAATCCAATTATGCAATTGGTAGGGTTTACACAACACTTACAGGATGCTAAATTAAGTCTAGAACGTTTGTCTGAAATTCATAACAAACAAAATGAGGAATCGCTGTCCAACGAGATTAAAGATATTGATCCTGATGTACCGATTGTGTTTAAAAACGTATCCTTCCAATATGTGGGGATGCACCGGGATATGGTTTTAAAAAACCTAGATCTAACGATTCTTGCCAATAAAGTGACAGCCATTGTGGGCTCCAGTGGAAGTGGCAAAACTACCTTGATGAAATTAGCACTCAAATTTTATGAGCCCAGTATTGGCGAAATCAGCTTGGCACATCAAAACTTGAATATGATATCACCCACCACTTGGCGTGATCAATGTGGTGTGGTGATGCAAGAAGGGTTTATTTTTTCGGGCACCATCGCTAGTAACATTGCGATTGGCGTAGATGATATTGATAAACAAAAATTACTTCACGCGGTTAAAATTGCCAATATCAAAGAATACATCGAGGCCTTGCCACTACGATACAATACAAAAATAGGGATGGAAGGCATCGGGCTAAGCACAGGCCAAAAACAGCGTATATTAATTGCCCGTGCAGTTTATAAAAATCCAGCTTATTTGTTTTTTGATGAGGCAACTAGCGCACTTGATGCTAATAATGAGCGCGTGATCATGAATAATCTGAATCAATTTTTAAAAGGCAAAACGGTTTTGGTAATTGCGCACCGTTTAAGCACGGTTAAAAACGCGGATCAGATCATCGTGTTAGAACAGGGACGAATAGTAGAAATTGGTCATCATGCTGAGCTGGCAGCGACCAAAGGCGCATACTATGAGTTAGTAAAAAATCAATTAGAGCTTTAGGGAGCTGAATCATGGCTGAGGAAATAGAAATTAAAACAGATGCAGTGAATGAATTACTCACTGCAGTTCCCAAATGGATTGTGCGTTGGGGAATATCCATCATCTTTTTAATCATCGTATTGATGCTGAGTTTGTCTTTTTTGATCAAATACTCGGATACACTTTCTGCAAAGACCGTCATCACTACCATTAACCCACCTGTTACATTAATAGCCAAAACAAATGGCAAAATCATCGAGTTGAATGTAAAAAACAACCAATTAGTACAAAAAGGAGACGTGTTAATGGTGGTTGAAAGTTCGGTGAGCTATCAGGATTTAAATAAATTAATCGGGTTGCTTGATCTGGTGCAAGCCCAGTTAGGAACACGAGGAATCCCGGAAATAGCTTTCGATGACTCGCTTCAGATGGGGGATTTAATGCCTGCATTTATTGCATTTCTAAAAAGCTACAACGAGTATAAACTACAACTAAGTGTTAATCCACAAGAAAAAGAAATAGCCATTATTAACAAAGAACTAGAGACGTATCAACTACTGCAAAGCAAATACAAGATTCAGGAAAATATGCATAGAGAGGAGTTGGGTTTGATCGAAAAAGACTATAACCGTTATCATAAACTGTTCCAGAGTACATCGGTTAGTCACAAAGAATATGAGGATAAGCAACGAGAATACTTATCCACTAAACGAACATATGAAGGGTTTAAAATTGCCAATATCAATAATAAGCTCGCGATCCACAATCTCCAAAAAGCCAGATTACAATTAGAAAATCAGGCCTATCAAGAAAATAAAAAATACGAGCAGGCATTAAATCAAAGCATGCAAGCATTGAAATCTCAAATTGAGACCTGGGAGCAAACCTACTTAATCAAAGCTCCTATCAACGGCAGTGTTTCTTTGTTTAACTATTGGAGTATTCATCAAAATTTAAAACAAGGCGATGAAATATTGAGCATCATACCCACTGAAAAGCAAAGAATGATCGCAAAATTATTTCTGCCAGTTCAAAATTCCGGAGAACTAAAAGTAGGCCAAGCCGTCAGTATCAAGTTGAACAACTACATGTATCAAGAGTATGGAACTTTAAGTGGCTATGTGAAAAATATTTCGAAGATGCCCCAAAATGAAACATATGCGATTGAAGTTTCGTTGCCCAATAATTTGATGACATCCTATCACAAACAACTCGAGTATAAAGAAGAAATGCAAGGTTTGGCCAGCATTATCACCAAAGAGCTCAGTGTGTTTGACCGAGTATTTTATCAGTTGAGGAAAATTCTGAAGGAATAGAAAGGTAGAATATGAGCTTGAGCAAAGAGTGATGTCAATCAATTCTATAGGCGTAAGAATGAAGAATATTCCAATTAAGAGAAGAAGCTACCCCACAAAAGGGGAGTGTAAAATAAACTGTGTCAAAGGATAAAATGTTGTTGTTATTAAGCTGTT
>CALLKE010000196.1 GCA_938008555.1 uncultured Pedobacter sp. | reverse complement strand
GTTTTTATGGTGGGCCCGCACGGACTTGAACCGTGGACCAAAGGATTATGAGTCCCTTATTTTCACCCTTTCGAGCCTAGCAAAATCAACCACATACACCCTAAGTTGTTGATTTTGTTGAAAACAGTCATTCCGTAGCTTACCATTGGATACCGATGCTTTCCGCTGATCTGTAGCCTTTTTTGTAGCCTAGTAGCCTAGGGTTCGATAAGATGGAGGTTCCTACACGACCACCCTATGAACCCTAGACACGAGGCTCTAAAAGTATGACAGACAAAGCACCTACACGCCTGGCTTTCAACAAGTCCAACCTGGACAGCATCCCCTTCGCTCCACAAGGCAAACAGATCACCTACTACGACACCAACAAGACCAACTTGGCTCTTCGTGTTGGTGCATCGTCCAAGACCTTCATTGTCTACACCAGACCCAAAGGCAGCACCGCCCCTGTTCGTATCAGCTTGGGCAAGTATGGTGTTGTGACCATCAAGCAGGCTGCTGATCTTGCAGCTAAGGAACTTGCCAAGATTGCTGATGGCCGTAACCCTCTGGAAGAGAAACAACAAGCCAAAGTTGAACAGCTTCAAGCCAAGGAGCACCAGAAGGAAACCTTCCAATGGATGATGGACACCTACAAGGCTGAACACATCATTGGCTACAAAGGTGGTGCTGAATCCACCCTCAAAAACATTGCTACTGCCTTGGACTACTTTGATTCCAAGACAGTCATGACCTTGAAGAAGAACGAGGATGGCACTTGGTCCAATGACCTTGAAGTTCACTTGTCCTCATGGCTTGAACGACCATTCCGATCCATTACAAGGCAGGAAGTTCTTGATCGTTTTGATGTGCTTGAAAAAGCACGACCAGCACGAAATCAAAAGGTCTTGGCTCCCATCGTTCGCACACACCAGATGTCTTTCAAGTTCGCTAGTTCAGCTTTCAACTTCATCATTGCTCGTGATGAACTGGATGTGAAAGAAGACTTACGAAATCCATTTGATGTAATGTCTGTTCGTAAAAAATGGAAGAAGGCAGGTAAACGAACTCGCTTTGTTGACTTTGAACGGGCTGAATTTCCTAAGTGGTGGAAAGCCGTTGAAGAATACGATTTTGAAAAAAATCTTGTTTCTGACTACCTTCTTTGCTCACTACTTCAATCAGGCCGTTCTATTGATATTGCCCCTCTCCAATGGGAACACGTGGATATGGAGATGAAGCGAATCAATTACATCAATACCAAGAATGGTCTTGATTATCCATTTCCAATGACCAAACGTGTTCATCAAATTCTTGAACGACGTTTTAAAAATAAAAAAGATTCATTCTTCGTGTTTGACTACGCAGATAGCAAGACAGGCCATGTTCCCCAAGATTGCCAATGGCACTTCAAAGTTATTGCTGAAAAATCTGGCAAGCTGGTTAGTCACCATGATTTGCGCCGCACATGGGCAACTGCTGCACGAAAACTGAAAATTGATAAACGAACCATTGACTACTGCTTGAAGCATGTCATTGGTGATGTCAACGAACACTACTTTGTGAGTTTTGAAGATGAACTGAGGGAAGCATTACAAGCTGTTGAAGACTTCTTCTTGTCCAAACTTACTGTTGAAGTGGATAATTCTGCTGATGAAATTCAAGAAGAAGGAGCATTGGCATGACCCCATCAGAAGTGCTTTTCAAGCTGAAAAATCTTCCAGCAGACACACCTATTACAGCAGAGCACATCATCACTATTTTGGGTTCATTACAAGCCCCTCAAACAGTCACCAAACAGGATGCCTCTTACAGCACTTGGGATAACGATAAGCTCATCAACACTGAAACCCTTGCTGATTGGATTGGAGAGATTCCAAGCCGATTGAACAAGTGGCGGGTTGACGGCATTGGTCCCAAGTTCATTTCCAAAGCCAAGCATGTTGCCTATCGTGTTGGTGATGTGAGAGACTGGATTGCATCAAGAACAGTTCAATCCACCACACAGGCAGACAGCCTAAGCTTTGTATCTGCCTTTGATGGTTGCTTTGTAGAGCCAACCATCTACCATGACCAACAGCCATACAGTCTGTTTGATAGCATTGAACTGTTTTCTGAATCCAACGGAGAAGCAAACATCACAGGCTTTGAAGTGCTGGTCACATCTGACCCACTAGCAACAGCCTACCTCAGTGGAAATCTGGAATCTCTTCTCAATTCAGACAACATCAATCAACCACTGACCTACTTCACGAATGGTGCTCCACAGAGTGGAACACTGGCCCACCTGATGGCAAAGAAGTCTGTTGATGGATTGAATGAGTATCTTCCTGACCTGCTTGATATGGGATTGGATTTCTCCACAGAAGATGGCAATGGAAGAACTGCCAAAGAGTATGGGAATGACTACTTGAACAACTATCTGAGCAAACGAGAGTTGATGAAGAAACTTGCTCAAAAGCTTCAATAAAAATTAGTAGTACAGATCATCATAGTTTTCACATAGAATGAACAACACTAACAATCAGAAAGGAATCATTGTGGCAAAACCTACCTTTGCAGAAATCCAAGCCCAAATCAAGAAGCTTCAAGAACAAGCCGAAGAAATTAAAGCCGAAGAGATTTCTACTGTTGTTGCAGACATCAAAGAGAAGATTGCTCAGTATGGTTTAACTGCTGATCAGCTTGGACTTACTTCCACATCACCAAAGAAGACTACCAAGAAAGCAGCAACCAAAGATTCAACTGTGATGTATAAAAAAGGTGATTTAACTTGGTCTGGTGCTGCCCGTGGTCGTAAACCTGATTGGGTGAAAGAAATTCTTGATGCTGGTGGTGACATTGAACAATATCGCGTGAAATAAGAGGATCAATCATGAGCTTTACTATCACCAATCCGTTCACAGGAAAACCTTTGGAAAAAACACCTGATGGAACTTCTTTGAAGGGAGTAACCTTTGAAACCAAAGAAGAAGCTCTTAAGTTTTTTTCAGAGCATGGCGGAAATCCCGTTGAGGTAGTTGAAGTGCCAGCTAAGTAAAAGATAGTATTTCAATAAAAAAGCACCCATTGGGTGCTTTTTTATTGCCTATTGACATTGATATAATTTTTGTTTTAATTGGTTATATAACCAATAAGGAAACAAAATGGCAACAACAATAAAAACAAAAGCAATCATCTTCTATCTAAAACCAAATGATCACAAGGCCGTGAAAAAACTTGCGTTCAAGCATGAACTATCAATCTCTGAACTCATGCGATTACTATCAGAGAAAGCACTTAATCTTGATGCCAACGGCCAACTTAACCTAAAAGAAGAAGAAACAAGTCCACAATAAAAAAAGCACCTGCTACCAACAGATGCTTTTGAAAAAAATCCAGCCCAGGATTGCAATAAGGATATTACATGTCTAATGTTAATAAAAATAAAGAAAATGTCAATAATCAAGGCATAGATCAATTTAACTATTTCACCCTAAACAAAAGGGTGCATCGTGAACTAAAAGTCAACCAGAAAAAGAACAAGATAAAAACAGACGAACTGTACTTCATCATGAATCATCTAGCTTGTGAGTATGTCACGTACAAAAATGGTCTAGTTGGGGTCTACGACAAGCTAACCCAGTATCAGCTTGCCGAAGAACTTGGGATAAACAGAGGAAGAATTGCAGGGCACCTTGAAAAACTTGTGGAGATGAAATTTATAAAAATATTCAACCACAGCCCACTAGTGTTGCAAATACTTGAAATACCCAAAAGACCCGAAATAAACGACATCAAAGGACTTCTAATTTATGTGAGTGCTAATCTACATGACTTTCATTTTCATATAAATTTAGACAATAGAAGAGCATTTTTTGATACTTTTAAAGAATATGAAGCCGATATAATCAAGCAGAACATCAAGAGGGCAGAAGTTCCCAAAGAGCACTCAGCCAACACCGAAGATGAAATAGAAGACCCCTTTGGATATGCTGAATTTACTAGTTAAAGCACCCATTGGGTGCTTTTTTTATTTCAAACAAAAATCGAAGTGAACTAGTGAAGTGAACTATCTGAGAGATTGATTTTATTGGCTTTATAGAAATTCCTGAACTACCCAAGTGAACTAATGGCTTTTTTAAGTGAACTATCTTAATAGTTGATTTTATTGGCTTCACAAGAAATCTTGAACGGTTTCTTCCATGTATGATAAAGAATGTCTGATTTAAAGAGGATTTTTATACCCATTTCTAATCAATAAATACATCCATATAGAACAAATAAAAATAATTTGCTACGGCGATTTTTATCAAGCACCTGCGGGTGCTTTTTTATTTTCTAAGTTCGATATCTTTCCACTATTTGACTTTCGATTTCAATTTTTATAATTGAAATATAACAAGAAAAATAGGAAAGATTATGTATTTATTGGAGACAAGCAATTTAAGACAAACAAGATTAAGCAACGAATTTTTATCATTATTCAAAACATTACAGAAACCAGAATTAAGAGGTGCTTCATCCAAGTTCAAAGAGATAAATGAATCGCTAGATAAGTATTACACGAAAGAATCTATTGCAAAGGACTGCTATGAGCACTTGAAATTAGTCATTCAATCATTAGACATCCAACTTGATCAAGTCGTATTTGTTGAACCATCAGCAGGATCAGGAGCATTTCTAAAACAAATCAAAGAGCAGAGCATTGGATTTGATATTGCACCAGCTTCAAGTGAAATCATCAAAAATGATTTCTTGACTCAGGACCTAAGAGCACATCTACCAACTGGCAAGAAGATTATCTTCATAGGAAATCCACCATTTGGGAAGAAATCTAGCTTGGCAATTGAGTTCATCAACAAAGCTCTTTCATATTCCAATGTTGTTGGATTCATTGTGCCAATTCAATTCAGAAAGTGGTCAGCACAATCAAAAATAAAAGCTGATGCAAGACTGCTATTTGATATGTCTCTTCCTGAAAATGCATTTGAGATTGTAGGAAAGGACTACAACCTAAGATGTTGCTTTCAGGTGTGGGCAACCGATGTGAATACTGGAAGTGACCTTCGCATAAAAGAAAAACCAAGCACCTCACATAAAGATTTCGAAATCTATCAATACAACAGAACAGAGCAGGCTGAAAAATTCTTCGACTACGAATGGGATTTTGCTGTTCCAAGACAAGGATTCCAAGACTACACACTGAAAGTCTTCTCTAAGGATGATTGCGATAAGAAACAGCAGTGGATTTTCTTTAAGGCGAAAAATAAGGCAGTTCTAAAAAGACTTCTATCTTTGGATTTCGTGAAGCTATCCAAAAAGAACATAGGAACACCAGGCTTCGGGAAAGCAGATGTAGTAAATGAGTATGTAGAAAAATACGAAATGAAGACACCAAAAAAATAACAACAAAGGTGATGTATGGCAAAAAGAATAACAACAAAAGAAGATTTGAATTTGGCCTTAGAAAGATTTTTCAAAGGTATGACACAAATAGGAGCATCATCAAAAGGTGATGTATTTGATGAAACAGTGAGAAAAAACCTTCTGAATGAACTTAATGGAGCAGTATTTATAGATCACAAAAGATGGGGAAGTGATTCATCAACATCTATCTTCAAGGAATACCGAGAGCAGAGTTTGACTAAAAACTTTGACTTCACATCATTGAAACCGATCATAGACAATGGAGTTCACCTAAATTTAATGGTCATTGACAAACCCAATGGAAGTCAGAATTGGCCTGATTTGCTTATCGTCTATAACCAAATTGGAGTGCCCTTAGAAGTGAAATCAACAGAGAAAGACTCTATTGTTTGGAACAGTGGATTCCCAAGGTTTGACTCTCTATACATTTTCAACTGCTATGGCAAAAGCAAAACAACCTGTTTTCTAGGTCAACATGCCATAAACCAGCAGGAGCTATCAGAGCTAATGAATGCTTCAAGGGATGCGAGCTTTCACAACAAGAAGTGCAGTGGAGAAAGATGGTCTTACTATGTTCGCAATATGTTTAACTCAACTCAGTCATACATAGAAAACAAAAAATTGCTTGAAGAAATTCAAAAGATCAATGATCAAATAAATGAGCAGGAATTGATTCTAAAAAATAGCAACAGCACCCAAAAGAAGAAAAATTCAGCATTAAAGGCTATCGATGAAAAAACAGAGAGATTTATGAACCTAGACAACACATATAAACAGCAGGTTCAAGAGCGAGAAAGCAGGGAAAATGATGTGTTTAACTTCATCAGGAAACTACCTTGGGATTCATCTCAGCATTCAGATTTCAGTTAAAGCACCTTCGGGTGCTTTTTTTACGACCCAACCCCAGAGTTCCAGTCCCAACCTTTCCCCGCGTTTTCGAATTTCATTTTGAGGATCATAATTCACTCCACAATACAGCGACGAAATAAAAATTTAAAGCGACTACCCATCAACTGCCTATCACTAGGAGGGTTCAACATGAATTAAATACAACTTTTAAAAAGGAAAAACCATGTCTAAAACGAAAACCGTAGTTGAAAATATTGAAATTGATGTAAAGCCAATTCCAACTGGAAATATTTCACTAAAAGAATTCATCAATTCAGAACCTGGGCGACTTTCATTTATCCAATTCAAAGATGAAAACTTTAGTGATATTGAGAAATTCATTGGATTTCTTTGCAACTATCAAGCATGTGAAATTGCTTCTGCACTTGTTAAGGCAGGTAAACCTTTTGCCGTGTTAGATGAAGATGCACAAAAAGCAATTAGCCGTTTTGCATATGAAATTGTCACTGGCAACTTGGCAGATATTATTGTGGCTACAGGTGGAGAACTTTCTAACTTGTTTGCTCAAGCTGAAGAGAAAGGTGGTGTGTAATGACTGCTAATACATGCCTTCAATACTGTATCAATGGAATGGGACAACGTCTTTTTGAATTTGCCAAGAGCAATGAGGCTATGAAGTATATTGAAGTCTTCAAAAAGATGATGTTTAGCCGTGACAATCAGATCAAGGAACTATTGATTGTCTACAACAGCTACTACATGGTTCAAGCAGCAATTAAGATGCAGGGACTTCCAGAAACACCACAAACAGTCATTCGGTTTATGAGTTCCAAGAATTTTGATTGTCTTCACAAGGATATTGTCAACACAGTTCAAGACAACTATCCAATGTTGATGAATTGCTTGAATAGCAAAGACAAACGAAAGCTCGATGCTTTGTTTGAGTAAAAGAAAAGCACCCTTGTGGTGCTTTTTTGTCATCTATTGCCAGATGATAACAATCAGGTAGCTCTCTACCTGGTGGATCGTTGGACCTCTCGCCGGTATACTGAACCCAACTACTAGGAGAGCTACAACATGGACAAAGATGAACAACGATTGAAGATGATCGGCGCCAGCATCAAGCGAAAGCGTGAAGAATCCGGCTACTCACAAAAATTGGTAGCAGAGCATCTAGGCATCACAGAGAAGACTTGCAGTGAGTATGAGCGAGGTAAAACACAACCTCCATTACTCAAATTAATAGCAATAGCTGAATTCTTTCAATGTGGGCTTGATGAATTGCTTGTTGGCATCAGTCCTGCACCAGATGATCAGGCAAAGCATATAGCATCACTTCTACATGGTTTGAAGCGAGCCGATAGACACCACATTGTGAAGATTGTGGAGAAGATAGTTTTGATTGCCAAAGGCAAAATCAAAATAGACACCTGAACAGGGGTCGAGATTCAGAGCAGCTTGGTTGTGAAATTGGTGCTCTCGTCAATCAAAAATGCGGTTTAGTTCATCGCTAAAAACAACCAGCTATGATTTAATTTTAGCAAACCAAAAAATCGAATCAATAGCAGATAAAAGAAAAGCACCCATTGGGTGCTTTTTTGTTGCCAAATGATATTTATCACTTGGCAATCTTGTTCTTGTCTTCATCTTCTCTTGATGGAATGTAGGAAGCAACTTCCTCCATTACATCCACCAACTGACCATCAAGACCATAGACATTGATGAAGGTCTTGCCATCCTTGATGACAGTCTCAGTGTAGGTATCACCATTGAGAGACTTGATTCTGATTCCTGTATTCATCGCTTCTCCTTGATTGAAGAAGAGCATAACGCAAACGTTCCCGGCTGGGAGCACCTACTTTGTTTATGGTCCAGGATCTGAACCACAAACAAAGCAGGTCGATGAAAAACCTCATCCCCACAACTGAGCCACGTAGTGAAAAGGTGCCACGACACCTTTCAAGCTATGAGGCCGGGGCCGGCATCAGCCGAGTGCGCTTCAACAGGATCACTCACCCCAACAGCACCAGGAAGCAGTCTATTTTTTCGCACAACACCATCAAGAATGGTCTTCAACTCGTGGAGCTTTTGAGCTTCATTCTGGATGTTCAAGGCTTGAACCAAGTCTCGCAAATCGGCCACTGATACAGAAATTTCATCAATGGTAGTGAGTTGGTTTTTATCGTAGATGAACTCAATTCCCATTTTTATCACCGTTCATTTTCGCAAGATATTTTGATTTTTGGATCAAAGTATCTTTAATCAGTTGCTCAACATCCAATTGATTTTTCTCAGCATAGTTTTCAATAACTCTGAAATTTTCATCACCGATAAATTTCGAAAATCCTAAAACTCTTGACTGCTTTTGCTTTGCCACATACTCAGACACAGCTTTTCTAACGACCATTCCGAAATTATCGGATAGACCTGTTTTGAGTAAATTTTCATCGATCCACTGTGCATCTTCATTGCGAATGAATGTGGTTTTTTTCTGGCATCCTTTCATTTTATCTCCTTGTTTTTTCAATCATACGAAACAAGAAATCAAAATCAAGTCAGCAATCAGAAAATATCTGCTATCGAGATTTGCCTAAAAATTCGACAATTTTTTTTGATTTCGTAGAATAGAAATGTGGGCAAAGTTTTTTAGGTGATTTTTTAAGAACTTTGAAAGCAAGACTAATAAACCATACCAGGAGAACCGGAGGTTTTCCTGTTTTATGGGTTTATCCTCTTGTTGGGGTTCCCCCAAGCCCCAAACAAAAATGCTTACAACAACAATAAAAAGGAGAGCATATGAGCGAAGAAAATCAAACAAAAAAACATCCAGGCCAGGCTGGATCTGATGATGGTGAACAATTAAAAAGAACTAAGGTTATTGAAGTTAATTTATCACCACTTGAATACAATAGCTTCAAAGATGAGTGGAGAAAAACAGATTTCAACTCAATGGCGAAGTTTGCTAGATATAAATTATTTGGAGGTCAAGAGCACAAGATTGATCTCTATTGGGACTTTAAAGACGAAGAAAGAAACCTAAATAAAAATTTACTTTCTCAACTCAACAAGCTTGGCAATAACATGAATCAGATTGCAAAGCAGTTGAACAGCAAGCCAGAATTTTTAAGACAAGAGGCAACTGAATTGCTAAAAAGTTTGAAGTCTGCCCTTGAACAACATGAACAAATCAAACAGGAAGTGATGAACAATCGTAAGAAATAAAGATGATAAATGCCGTTATGCCGAACCGTGGCACTGGTCCAATTGAAGATGCAATCAACTATCTAAAATCAGACTTTGACCATGAAGGAACTCTAAGAAAAAATAAGCCACGTGACTTTGCAGGTGATGCAGAGCAGTGCATTTTTGTTGGAAATTCCATTGACAGAAAGCATAAATATGTAAGTGGTTCATTGGTATTCCGTGAATCAGAACAACCCACTGATGAACAACTTAAAGTCATCGTTGACCAGTTCAGAAAAACTTTTATGGCTGGATTAGAGTATGGAGAACACTTTGTTGATTACTGGAATGTCCATACTGACAAAGGAAAAATCGAGCTTAATTACGTTATTCCCCTAGCAGAGTTAACTACTGGCAGACAACTAAACCCATTTCCACCAGGTCAAACAACCTATGAGTTCAAGGATGCTTTTGATGCAGTCATCAATCAAAGCCTTGGCTATAACCAGGTAGTAGCAGACCCAACTAAAGCTTCAAACTCTAAGTTTGAAACAAAGCTTCTTGAAAAATCCACATCCAAAGTAGCCGATGATTTTAGAAAAATTAAGCCAACAAAAGATGATGTGTCTGATTGTGTAGCTCATCAAATCATCAATGGAAAAATCAACAGCAGACAACAGCTTTGTGATTTTTTAGAAAATTTTGGTGAAATTACTCGCATCAATGACAAGTTCATTTCCATAAAACCTTATGGAAGTGAGAAGGCTTTTAGATTAAAAGGTCCTGCCTATGAACACGGTGCAGACTACAAGAAGCTAGGTGAAGAATATCAGTTAGCTAAAAGTGGATCACAAAACAAGCTATCTGATAAAGAGTTTTCAGCAGTAAAAATGAAACTGGCAAGACTCATCAAATCGAGAAAAGATTTCAATCAATCATTGATTTCCAAACCACTTGGAAGAAGAAACAAGAACCGTGTCTATGGTGACAAGAAGCCTGCCAATGATGGAGGGGGTTCTATCGGTGGATCTGGTTCCGGTGGAGGCACAGCGCCTGCGACTGTGAAGACAGAAGAACCAAAATCACAGCCAATCAAAGCTGAACCAGTTAAACCAGTAGAGCAACCAGTCGAAGCCACAGCACAAAAGAATGATGTCGAATCAGCACCAACATCTAACGATAAATCACAATCCAGTGATCAGGCAGATGATTCACCTGGATCAGCACCAATCATTTCAAGTGGTTCAAGTTCCGGTGGAAGTGTTGGCAGTTTGAGTGCTGAACTCAATAAAGTTCTTTCTGAAATTGCCAATAACAGAGATCCAAAGAAACAAGCTGAACTTGAAGCAAGAGCCGCTGGCATACGAGCAAAATTAGCCAGTGCATCAATGGCAGAACAAGTGAAGAAACTCAGGGATTCATTTAATCAGCAAGAAGCCTTGAATCGTAAAAAATTCAAGAAGTGAGTTGACTCCTTAATTCTATTTGCTAAAAGATAAATATTATCTAGCAAAGGAAGTTATGAATTACTCAGAAATAATGGCAGAGAATGGAAGGAAAGGTGGTTTTGCCAAAGCAAAAAAATACAAACCACTCATCAGAGAAGTAGTTAGGCTGTTTGTCAGCAAACCACACATGACACAACAAGAAATCGCCCGAAAAGTGGGAGTCTCACAAGGCTTCGTTTGTGAACACACCAAAAGCCCATTCACAAAATTACAGCGATACGAGCGACTTATTAAAGATATTGTTGGTGAATTGACCGATGAAGAAGTAGACAAAATTCTCTTCAAAGCAAAATTAGAAGAAAAATTTTTGGCTCATCAAGATGATGTCAACACCATGAAGAACCACAGGCGATCAAAAATATAAAGCTAGATGATTTTTATCATCTGGCAATAGGAATGAAAAATAAACCCAAGGAGAAAATATGAAAAACGGAATAGTAACCTACCCAGAGAGCACCGCTTACTATAAGAACAACAAACTTCATCGTGAAGATGGACCTGCCATTGAATGGAAGAATGGCAATAAGCATTGGCTATTAAATGACCGCTTACATCGCACAGATGGACCAGCTATTGACCTTGTAGAAACAGAACTTGAATGCACTGTTAAAAAGTGGTCTATCAATGGCAAATATCATCGTGAAGATGGTCCTGCTGTTGAGTTTGGAAATGGCTATAAAGAATGGTGGATTGATGGCGAGAAAATCACGGAAGCTGAATTTAATCAGCTACCACAAAATAAGCAGGAATAAAAAAAGCACCCAAAGGTGCTTTTTTTCACCCCAATCCACCACCACCTAATTCATGCATTAAAGCGAAGTGACAGGTTGAAATTTCCTCTGCTACTTCTGCTAGAAGATTCATAGCATCTTCTGTGAAAGAATCATCATGAACAAAAATCTGTGTCTCTTGACCCATCAAGGCCATTACCTTCATAGACTTCATTGGCTCTTTATTTTTAATAGCCATAGCGATCACATCATCAAGCGTGCTTTCCTGGAATGCTGATTTTTGTTTTTCAAATACTGCTGATTTCTCTATCGGATATCTGAAATAAGCACTTGATGAATCTATTTTTTTCAATCGCTCAAATTTTGAACCAAGATCATCTTTAAAATCCCAATTGGTTCTTGTCACTTTATCCAGCTCATCCTTCTTCTCAATGAGAAGATTGGAAAAGTATTTGTAGAGAAAATCTATGTCATGTATGGCATAGATAGACTTCAATTTTCCATCAACAGGAATCTTTGGCTCACTGGTGCATGGCTCAGTGCCATAGGGAATTTTCAAACCACGATGCACAATGATGATGCACCCCTTCAAGAACAACTCTATGGAGTGCCTAAAAAGATAGCAGATAGGAAGATGGCCGTTAAGCCTTCCACGGTTGTATGTCTCTTTCAGAGCTTTTCCAGCATCTTCAAAGCTATCAGCAACAGCAACAGCACCAAAACCTTTATCGTAATGCTTGTCTAGTGGTGCAAATAAATACATCTTTTCTCCTTTGCTGGAAGATTTTTATCAAGTAGCAAGACAAGAAAAAAGCACCCGAAGGTGCTTTTCTTATTTACAGGATAAAATTTCTCTAATCTTTTTGTCCAGACTTTCACCGGATGGCAAGTTTGGGCCAGTGATAAATCTTGCTGAAAATTCATCCAGTTTAAATTTCAATTTTCTAGTTTCAGTCAGTGTTCTAGTTGTTCCAGGTGCAGAAGTCGGCCCAAGGTCGTATGTATGCACCGTAATGACATCTTTTCCATCTTGCTCAACAAGAGGTATGTCGTCACCAATAATCTCTTCAAATCGCTGATAAACTGGCTCTGGAACGATGAAATACAAACCTTGTGTTACCAAGCTTGATTTCGAATAAACCAAGCTTTTTCTAATGATTTGCGGGATTAATCGCTTGTGAACATTTGCCCAGTTCAAGCCATGTTCAGAAGGTGGGATACTTGTCTTCTGGTCACGTGCCGCATACCATGCATCACGATAGTTACCAGTAATATCAATACTCTGAACCTCAATACCAACATAACCCACAAGAGCGCCATCAACAATATGAGCTAGAACCCAGTCCATGCTCATCTTGCTCAATTTAACTTCTTTTCCTGAATTCTGACCAAGAGCAACAACACAATTTAATGATGCACCGGGCTTAGTGGCTTCCTTGATGTATTCATCAAAGAGCATAAATTGAACATCCCCAAAAACTTCTTTGCTAACTCTTTTGATGGTTGCATAACCATCTGCATAAAGTCTGTTAGGGCAGATAACCACATTTTGGCCAGTATTTGTTACAGAGCAAGTTCCATAACAAATGGTGTTGGTGTGATCATACTTTGAACATGCCTTACCAACAAAAGGACATGCATTCAACTGCCAAAATTTTCTAGCTGTTGGTGTTTTATCTGTTGGACTATATCCAAAGACTTCAACCAATGATCGTGCTGTTGTTGCTTGTGCCATTATGAAATCAACCTTTTAATTGTTTCGCCAATTGCCTTAGCCATCAGTGGTGGCACAGCATTTCCAACTTGCTCAAATTGTTCTGTCAAACTTCCAGTAAATACATAGTGATCAGGGAAGCTTTGAATTCTCGCTGCTTCTCTAACTGAAATGGCACGTTCCTGTGTAGGATGGAAGAAGCTCCCCCAGTGAGGATCACACTTGGTCAAGATGGTTGAACACAATTCATCAGGATGAAGTCTGCCATATCGTTTGGTGTGGTCGCTTCTTCTTGCTCGTTGCAATCCAGAAGGTAACAAATCATATGGAATATCTCTCCAACTTCCACCCTGTGGGATGTGCTTCAACCTTTCGAGGTTAGCTTTTCCAAGTTTTGCACAACCATGATTGAAAATTTTAGTTGAGCCTTCACGCAGAATTTTTTGAAACTCTGACTGTGGTGGTTTAGTGTATTCAACATCATCAATCAACTGACCAAGTGCAAGTTCTGGTAGATCAGAAAGAGCATCCCAAACAGTAGTTTTATTTTTCAAATCTTGTGCAAACAGTGGTGGAACTTTAATACACAGTTCTCTTGCGCCTGCAAAGTTTGCAATTGCTGTTGCATTGTGTGTTGGTTCAGGAAATTCAATCTTGGTGCTATCTCTGAGAGCAATAAAGATTGTTCTAAAACGCATTTGTGGAACACCATAATGACCAGCAAAAAGAATGCGATGATCAACAGTGTAGCCCATCTTTTTCAGATGAGCATAAATTGCTTTAACAGCAGTGCCTTTCCCAAGTGAAACAATTCCAGGAACGTTTTCAATAAGAATGGCTTTGGGTTTTAAAATTTCCGCAATCCGTAGATATTCTTTAAAAAGATGATTTCTTTGGTCATCAAGAGTTCGGATTGGTGCATTTATAGAAAAACCTTGGCATGGTGGCCCACCAGCAATCAAATCTAACTCACCCGGTTTTAAACCCGTAAGCTTTAAAATCTCGTGTTCAGATAGTTCACGAATATCATTCGTAACAACGTGGGTGTTGGGATGATTTTTTGCAAATGTGGTTGCATAGGTAGGATGAATGTCTGAACCTAAAATTGACTGAAAGCCAGCCATGTTCAATCCACAAGTCAGTCCACCCGCACCAGAGAAAAAATCCACCAATTTCATTTAATTAATCCAAATCTAGCACTGCCATCAACTTCAAGACTCTCAAGTCTTGAAGGCTCATTTCTTCATGCTTCATCATCCCACCTTTTCAGTAGGCTCATCACAGAACTTCAACACCTCTGGCACCAATTTGCAAGACTCCACACCACAACCACAGCCGAAAAAAAAAGCCACTTCAACGAGTGGCTTTCTAGATGTTTGGTGGGCCCCCTCGGAGTCGAACCGAGCACCAATCGATTATGAGTCGACTGCTCTAACCTAAGCATGAGCTAGGGGCCCTGTGAAATTTTTACGACGTTTGTAGCCTATGCGTAGCCTACTTTGTTTTTAGAGCCTTCAACATCCTTCTAACTCGTTGATTCTAAAAGACTTTAACATCTAAGACCAACAGCTTATGAGTCCTCTGCTCTAACCAACTGAGCTACAGGCCCGAGAAACTTAGCTGCCGTTGGTGTCGATAAAGCTGCGGAGTTTGTCGGAACGGCTGGGGTGACGCAGTTTGCGCAGGGCCTTGGCTTCGATCTGGCGGATACGTTCGCGGGTGACGTCGAATTGCTTGCCAACTTCTTCCAGCGTGTGGTCCGTGTTCATTTCGATACCGAAACGCATGCGCAAGACCTTGGCTTCTCTCGTGGTGAGGCTGTCGAGAATATCCTTGGTGACACCGCGCAGGCTGGAGTACATCGCGGCATCGGCCGGGGCCAGCGTCGCAGAGTCTTCGATGAAGTCGCCGAGGTGGGAATCGTCGTCATCGCCGATCGGGGTTTCCATGGAAATGGGTTCCTTGGAAATTTTCATGATCTTGCGAATCTTGTCTTCCGGCATGTCCATCTTCTTGGCCAGCGTTGCTGGATCGGGTTCGGCACCCGTTTCCTGCAGGATCTGGCGGCTGATCCGGTTCATCTTGTTGATCGTTTCGATCA
>CALLKE010000195.1 GCA_938008555.1 uncultured Pedobacter sp. | reverse complement strand
CAGGAGGAAACCCTGCACTAATTGTAAACAATAATAATACATCTCACTATATAGCCCGCATGGATTTCGTGGATAGAGGAAGTACAACCAATAGAGGAATTATATCATTTAATGCGAATGATGAATCTTTTTCTTTTGAGAATAGAAGATTAGGTGGGATTGGTACTGGTGATATTAATTTAAAAGTAAATACTGGAAGCACTTATACAGGACTCAAGATTTATGGCTTGAATGGGAATGTTCAGATACCTACATTGGCTGGTACTGGGAATCGGATGGTGATATCTAATTCAATAGGTAATTTGAGTACACAAACGATACCATTAGGAACTTTGACAGGTGTTACAGCTTCAAGTCCTTTGTTTAGTTCAGGAGGAACAATACCTAACATTACAATTCAGAATGCAAGTGGTTCTCAATCGGGAGCTTTGACTTCAACAGATTGGACAATATTTAATAGTAAAATAAGTGGTAGTGGAGGAATTGATCAATTAGCTTGGTTTAATGGCAATAATATCTTAACAAGTAGTTCAGCGATTTATAGAAGTTCAGAAGGACTTAATTGTAATAGAAATTTTAATGTAAACACTTTAGCTGGATTTGTAGGATTTAGAAGAATAATGACTGGATTGTCACATGGAGTAACCAATAAGCTACCAACAGACATGGCTTGGGGTTTCACCGACTATGGTGGCACAAATTATCCAAATTTTTATTTAGTCGGAGTAGGAAAGAATGTGATACCAGTAATGGGGTTTGATTTGATTAGATTAGACAGCCCCACAAGTACTTATTTAGATTTTGACTGTGGGTACAAATCAGGAAATAATGTAACGTCAGCTGACCCTTCTTCAACATTATTTAGAGTAAAATCAGCAGGTGATATTAAGTTTAATGTCTGGGGAAACGGAGATATCAGGTCTTTTGGGGCTTTATATAACGCTGCAGGTACAAGTGGCACAACTGGACAAGTTTTAACAAGTCAAGGCCTAGGTGCCTGGACTTGGACTACACTACCTACTTCATCCGGCTCCACCGAATACCTAGACCCATACGTCATCTCATCCGACACCGTCGGTTTCATTCTCAAAAACGTCATGGACACCGTTCAATTTATAGGTGTAGCTGGTGTCACAGGAGAGAGCACAACGGTGAGTGATAGCCCGACCATCAATATGACGCTCACGGGTAATAACATAAGTAGCGAAGTCATAGACGGCAGCATTACACCTGCTAAACTATCACAGACCTATCTCACATCTGAGATAGATGGAAGCACTACGAATGAGATACAAACACTCTCGATAGCCGGTAATAATCTTACAATCTCAGGTGCAGGTGGCAATACCGTCACACTGCCGAGTGGTGGAGGTAGCTCTGAATGGGCATCACTGCATTATGGTTCCTTGGCTGCCAATACACAAACACTATCGTCATCAGTGTGGAATACAATAAATTTCACTGGAAGCTCAGAGAGCAATGCATCTGTACTCGATGCCAATCATAACAATGACGAGATAGAGTTTGTAACTGCAGGTACTTATCGAGTAGATTATAGAGTGAGTTTTATTGCTAATGCTGATGCCTTGATTTACTCAGGTATATACTCATCTGCATCATCATCTGTCGATAGCAATACACAGATGGAATCTGATACAGATAGCGGATACAAGCATACCATCATGCAGCATAGCTATATCAAAACGGCTGTAGCTGGTGAAAAAATAAAACTACAAGTACAACCTTTAATAGCTCATACATCTGTAGCAATTTATTCAAATTTCATAGTCACCAAACTTTAAACATCATAAAATGAGATACATCATATTTTTATTCATAATCATGTCGGTGCCTATGTTGGCACAAAAGAAAATCATTATCCCGATAGCGCAAGGAGCCACAGGTCCGCAAGGTCCGCAAGGTATCCAAGGTGCAACGGGAGCCACAGGTCCACAAGGACCGATAGGAAATACAGGTGCAACGGGAGCCACAGGCCCACAAGGTCCGCAAGGTGTCCAAGGCCCAACTGGAAATACAGGTGCCACAGGTCCACAAGGACCGATAGGAAATACAGGTCCACAAGGTGCTACAGGTGCTACAGGCCCACAAGGCGCTCCTGGTGTAGTACAGAGTATCGTAGCAGGAACTAATGTAACTGTCAATAATACAGATCCAGCAAACCCAATCGTATCTGCATCAGGTGCAGGGCTCAGCGGTGGTACAGCAAATTATCTACCACTCTGGACGGGTGCATCGTCACTCGGATTGTCGCCGCTATACTCGTCATCTGGGAGAATAGGATTTGGTACTACAAATCCGCAAACGGCTTTTGATCTTAAGACAACAAATAGTATAGGAAATTCTATTTTATTTCAAAATAATAACTCAATAAGTACGGGCTTAACGAGTAGGCTCATTTTAGGTTTAGGTACAGGCGCAAATAATTATACTTCATCTGATAGAAATTATTCTATTTTAACAGAAGGTTTATCCACTAACTATGCCTATTTCAAGTTGAATCACTGGAATGGTACATCGGAACTGACACGAATGTTTATCGACGAAGATGGATATTTCCAATTTCCGTCATACACAGCAGCAACTACTAGAATGGCAACCATCACTTCAACAGGATGGTTATCTACAGCACCATTGCCTACAGGTACGGTAACATCAGTAGGCATCAACACTGGTGGCGGTGTGACATCTGTATCAGGTAGTCCCGTGACAGGATCTGGAAATATATCACTTACGTTAGCCGATCAAAGTGCTACCAATGAGCTACAGACCATCAGCACATCGGGCGCAGCTGGTAATATATCGCTGTCTAATGGTGGCGGTACGCTAAACCTGAATGTCAACGACGCTGACGCAAGCACAACCAATGAACTCCAAAACTTATCTCTATCCGGTCAGTCGCTTGGAATCTCATCGGGTACAGGAGTGACTTTGCCAATAGTGGATGTGGTGGCTGGCTCAGGTACAAGTGTGAGTAAAGTAAGTGGTGTAGCGAGCGTGAGTTTATCTACAATATTGGGTCAATTATCGGTAGATGGTAATAATTCACTTTCAGTCACTACATCTTATACTAAGTTACCTTTTACATCGCAAGCATGGAACGGAACAACTACTAGTACTAGTACTTACGACATTCAAGTTCCTTCTGATGGGTTTTACGAATTAAGTTTTTCTGGAAATTTTACCGAAAATTCAGCAAGTAAAATTTATGGTGCTTTTTTTATAAATAGTACTGAGCAGTTACGGTCTCGAATCTCTTCGGTAGCATTGGGTACAACAGATCCAATTAATTTATCCACATCAGGGATTTTCCTGCTTTCGGCAAACGACTATATTTCCTTTCGTGTAAAGGATACTTATGTATCTAACACCCTAACTTATTACTCACCGACATTAAGTGTTAAAAAACTATAATTTTTCAAATCAAAAAAGTCATAATCATGCCAAAAATAACAGTAACCAAACCAATATACCGAGCACAGCGGGCCACCATAGGCTATGCTGAAAAAGAATGTATCACCAAACAAGCAGAGATTGAGTATAACGATCGATTGCAATTGCTCGCTTGTAATTTTGACCGCAAAGGCCCGAATCCTTTCTGCTACATGGATGGGCTTACAGTCTGGATAAGAAATCCGTCCGATGTCAGACACACGCATGATGAAGTGGACGAAGTGGACGAAGAAGAATAAATTTTATTAACCAAACAAAATCATATTAAAAAATGAAACAGTTAATTTTTATCATTTTAGGAATCTTCGTGCTATCGTGCACAAAGGACGAAGCAGTCTCTAAAATAGAGACTGGAAATATCACGTATGCTGCTATCGACAGTAGCTATCAGCATGATGGCCGTAGTGGTATTTATTTACCGTTCAATTATCCAATTTCACAAGTTACTTTTCATGATTTCCAATTCATTTATCGGATACAAAATCAGCAATTTCTGGATAGTACAGTTTATGATAAAAAATCTAATGACCGGTCGAAAAGGTACGGGATATATTGGTACCCATACCAGGTTGTATATTATTACAAAAACGGCACGATATCAAAAGAAATTGCCAATGCACCTGAATGGTTAGGTGATCATTATGTGAAAATACCTGACATCAATTACAACCAGGTGAATATTAGTAATCCAGAAAACTGGATAAACATCCAACGCACTAACCGTAAGAAAAAATGGTATAGTGACTGGTGCGGAGTCCAACTCGATCAATGGGTATGGCGTGTCACTACATCGAGTGGTGTGGACGTGGTGCAGCCTATCGACCCGACGGTGTGTAGTGGTTATGGGATATTGGGGTATCAGTTGATATTTTAGGATTGAAGCATATTTATGTTTACAGTATATATAATCCTGTCGGGATCACTTTAAAGGCGCTTTTACAGCGCCTTTTTTCGTTTATAAACTACACATTCATAACTACTTACTTGTTATATAAAATTATATCTATTATCTTTGTTGGGTTAATTGTTAGGTTAGTAATTAGCAAAAATAGTAATTATGTGCTTAAAAGAAAATAAGGATAATGAACGCAAAAGACAAGGCAAATTATTTAGTAAATTATTACACTGAGCTTTTAGATCTAGGCACAAGTAATTATATAAAAGGATTAGCTAAACAATGTGCAATGAAATGTGTAAATGAAATACTTAAAA
>CALLKE010000194.1 GCA_938008555.1 uncultured Pedobacter sp. | reverse complement strand
GAAGGGCGATAATCCGCTCTTCCAGCCGAAAAACTTTTTCTGCCAAATGTTGGTTTTTCTGAAACCATTCTTCTTGCATCACAACGCGTGAATCAAGTTTAGCCGCTCACCAAATGACGGTTAAAGTTTGTGAAATCATCGCAACGACAAGGACTATGGGAACTTTGCGATCTATGCTCCATTTTCTGAGGCCAACATTTTTTAGGTTATTCGTCATCCGTATCTCCCTCAAAATCGCGCGAAGCCTCAATGGTGGTGGTGTAGCCACTGCTATCCAACGTATGCTCAGCACGGGTTATAACCTAGTCGCTTGGAATCCCTGGCCGAAATCCTGATAAATATGTTTTGGATTCGGCTACTAACTCCGGACGACCACAGCAAGGGTTATATTCAGAGTTTGTGTCCCACGTGTCAGCCGTTCGAGTTTCGCTTGCGCTGCGGCCTTTGCTAACCCTGAATTGGGATAAACACCGCGAAGTGTATGGATGGGCTCACCACCACCAGCTTTTCCTCGATGGGCTCGGTTTTATTAGGATAATGCCAATAGGAAGCTACGGAATTATGTTAATCGCGCTCAGCAAAGGTCACGCACCAATTGGATACATCTTTTAAATCAATGGTACTCCTCCCACCAATAATTTGACCAGCAAAGGATTTGGCTTTGCCTTCGGGAACAAAAAGTAAGAACCCACCGGTGGGTTTACTGATTGCTCCATGGAGCTGCGCAAGGCGAGAGAGTAAATGCATATCGCTTTCAGCGGTTTGATCAATGTGCGGCAATAAAATATCTGCAAATTGTGAGGCAATGCGTTGTTCATAGCCATGTTTGGAGGCAATGGTATTGACCAAATCACCGATGGTTTTTTGATGCCATTCATCAATTTTTGAGATTTAAGAGACGCTTTGAGATCGGCAGCATGCCCCTTGATTTTCATCGTTTGAGGGGAGCCCTCAAGGGTGGCTTCATCAACGATATAAAGCCCCATGGACACAAGGCCGGTTTCAACATACCCCCAAATGCACTTGTAACTTGCTGCCTGATGAAGGCATTTCAATGAGGGAATCACGATCATCCAGGCAAGTTTCAACGGTATCACTGGTAATACCAGCTTCATCGGTGATGCGAATAGAAACTAAGCGATTCCTAATCAATCCCGTAATCATCTGACCTTCTACCCAAAGATTAAAATCTGGCGTCATCTTAATCCCATAATTTAATCGTTGGTTTTGCTGCGGATTTTTTTATCTCAGGTAAAGTAATCAAAAGACCAGCGGGTAGAAAACTTCCCCATTCAGCAAGTTCCGGATTAGCCGTTAGAACAATTTCAACAGCATCTGATTGAAATCTGTAATGCTTCCAGCAAATCCAGTCCAGCATGTCATGCTCTTTGGTTCTATAAAGCGTCATAGATC
>CALLKE010000193.1 GCA_938008555.1 uncultured Pedobacter sp. | reverse complement strand
TTTGGGGTGATTTTTCAAAGCAAAAGTTTAGTGAAAAACAAGTTCGTATTGTTCAGCAAATGAATGAAAAAGCTTTTGCTCTGTCTAACTTTAATTCGGTGTTTTTACCCACTGAGGAAGGGCTGCTGTTGTGTCAAAAACAATTTTAGTTACGGGCTCTTCTTCGGGTATTGGTTTATCAACAGTGCGTTTGTTGTTAAAAAAAAATCATCGAGTTGTTGCTATCGTGCGCGATATGAATTCGATACAAAAATTACAATCTGAATTAAATGAATTCGTCGGCACAAATCAATTAATTTGCTTAGAGTTGGATTTATCCAATTTAAAAAAAATAGATCAATTGCCGTTCATTTTAAAAGACAGCCATCAAATTTATCATCTCGATGGCTTAGTTAATAATGCTGGAATTGCTTTAGCCGGGCCATTTTTAGATCAGCCTTTTGATGAAGTGCAAACAATGATGCAAGTTAATGTTTTAGCCGTAATGAAGATCACACAGGTTTTGCTGCCATTGTTAAAATCTATTCGATCCAATGAAACTCCATCGGCGTATTTAGCGGGGCGGATCGTTAATATTTCTTCCATTTCTGGAAAGTCAGCCGCTCCATTTTTATCTGTATATGCGGCTAGCAAACATGCCATTGAAGGCTTTTCTGTTGGCTTAAGAAAAGAACTTACAAAGTTAGGTATTAAAGTTATTGTGATTGGCCCGGGGTCGATTAAAACGCCTATTTGGGATAAAGGTTTTGCCAAGTTACGAAACCATTATGAGAAGAGCATTTATCGAGACCCATTTGACGAATTTATTAAATTTGCGATGACTGAAAAAGACAAAGGTTTACCAGTTGAAACTGTATCAGAATTAATTTTACATGTGCTAACAACTGATCATCCTAAAAAACGTTATGCGCCGATACCGCGTAAGTGGCTCAACTGGTATTTGCCATTGTTGATACCAGATTGTATTTATGATTATTTAACGACAAAAGCTTTGAAACTGCGGTTTTAAGATTTATTTACATTTTGAAAACTAATAATTTTATAGTTTTACGCAAGTGTATCCAAAGTTGCTGTCTGCCTGAAAATATCTAAATAAGCTATAACCACTTGGACAATTATTGACCAAAGTAGTTGTATCAGTTGGTGGTAATGCTCCGCAAGCTTTAGGATTAAAATTATGTCCTAGCAGATGGTCATAACTTACTGATCCACAAAAAGTTCCTGCAGGAGATTGGCTAGTAGAATTCCATATAGTTCCATCACAAAACTCAAGTGATTTTGTTGTTGAGTTATATCGTAGAGCTCCTTCATTAGATGTAGAACAAGCACTGCCTGAGCTGGCTAATTTAACTTCACCGTTCACATCGAGTTTAGTTTGCGGCGATGTTGTTCCGATGCCGACGTTACCGCTGTGGTCGATACGCATTCGTTCAAACTCAGTTGCCGTATTGTTACTAACAGTATTAAATGATATAGCACTGCCGTAGGCTGTGGGTGACCAATTTTGGGTACTTATCATATACATTGCGGGGGATGGGTTACGAGCAGTTGTTCCAAATTTTGAGCCATCATATCCGATACCAAAAAAGGCAGCGAGTTGATCACCAGCCAATATTGCCGATGGAGCTGCCTTCGTACCGCGCGCCCTGTAGTTGATAATTAACGGCGCTTCAATGTCCGAATACACCCTCGCAGATAAACGACCACCGACATTAGTTCCCTCACTTTCAACGATAAGGCCCGCACGATTCGGATGAACTGTTGAATCTGGAATTGCGGTCATAATTTTCAAAGTCGTTTCTGGGTTTGCCGTGCCAATACCGACATTGCCATTTGGTGTAATATGTAATCGTTCTTGCTGTGTTATCGATCCATTAGGGGTCGTTGACATGATTATATGCCCAGGGGAGCTTGAATTTGTTATGGTTTGATCAGATATGAATGATATAGATGCTATATTTTTATAATTTAAACCGTCAAATCCCTTGGCTACAACATAACCTACAACAGCTTGGCTTGCTGTAGCGAGCGGATTACTTTTTGAGCCTGAGGCATTACGCAAATCAATAGCCCCACCAGAAAAAGCTCCAGATGCAGTGTCTCCATAGCGCTGAGAAATTAAAAATCCACTAAAGTCAGGATCTGAATCAACATCAAGTGCAGCTCGAGGACTACTCGTTCCAATTCCAACTTTACCGCCATTAAAAAAAATATTGTTTGGGTTAGTCGTGGAGACTTGCCAAAGAGAATCACTTAAGCCGCCAACAGCAATACATTTTATAATATTTTTAGAGGCGTCCATTTCAATTTGTGCCGAAAGCGCATGATGCATTGTTTTGACTCCGGAGGTGTCTCCATTTTTATCTGCATAAACAAAAAGTTTAGCAATACCAGTATTAGGATTAGCGGCATCGGCTACGAACTCTCGCATAACAAGGTTTTTAAAATTAATCAGTCCGTTCATGTAGGTTGTGCCAGCTGAGTATTTTGCATTATTGCTGGCATCTTTAACGACAGTGACAGTAGCTTCACCTGTACTTAGATCTTTTGTGGTGAAGGTGTTAATACAGGCTGTTTTGTCAGAAAGTGTTGAGCGGATTTCAACAGCAAAGTCGCGCATAGTATCTTTAGCTTGAAGGCCACGTTGAGATTTAGTGGTATTGGAAATCAAACTCATAACGCCAAGGCCGATAATGGTGAGTATTCCACCGATCACCATAACTTCAACTAAACTAAATCCTCTAATATTTAGAAATTTATGTTTTCGCATTTTACCGACTCTCTGTTAAACGTTGTTTAGTTTTTCATCGATTCAGAGAGAAGGCAATTTTTTTGGATTTGATACAGACTAATGACTTTGTGTTTTTACCCACTTAAGGCTTGATTCAGAGTTTATAGATTTTAATAACTCGTTTGAAATGATACTAACTTACAGCGCTTGCTCAAAAATCTGAATTTGTGCTTTTTTGAGAAGCCTTATTTTTTTCGTCTTACGGTTCTTGTGATTCGTAGGTTAAATGAGAAATTAAATCTAATAATATTGAAAAATCAAATTACTTATCTTCTGCATTCAAAGCAAAAAAATATTTGCAGTCTCTGTCGTGGACAATAACTGATGGTGGTGAAAAAAATCATGAAAGTCTAGGATTGCATTCATTGATTTGACTACAATAGAAGGTAGTTTTGGCCTCAAGAAAAAATATTTTTTCAATCTTGTCAGGAAATATTCGCATTAGTCAATAGATAATTTCAGTTCGATCTGAAGACCTTTGGAGTGCGGTGAAATTTTTCGTACTAGATCTTCCAAATTGACGGTCTAGTGCACTCTTTTTGATACACTTAGCTCAAACTCTTCAGGGGTCAAATACTTTAAAGAAGAGTGTAGTCGTTTTTTGTTGTAAACTTCTTCTAAAAACTCAGGAACATTTTCTATCACATCAATGATCGTTGCATACTTAAATATTAACCAGGCCGAAAGTAATTTAACATAATCAAGCCGCGTATTTTGTTTTTTCATGTTGGAAAAATGATCTCACCATCTCTGGTGATTTCTGGATTTTGCGAAGCCCTCCAACAACTTTAGACTTCAGTTCGTCTTTGCTTTTAACTGTTGACCGACCCACAATTCCATTTTTCAGTGTATTCCACGCCAGCTCATCGGGATTCAGTTCCGGCGAGTATGGTGGTAAATAAAATAACTCTAACTTTCCCTTTTGATCGGCAATAAACTGCTTTGCCTTTTTTGATTTGTGAGCAGGATAGCCATCAACAATCAAAAATATTTTCTTTTTGGATCCCACCATTAATCTTTTTAAAAAATCCACGAATACAGCTGAGTTTACGCCTCCCTCAACCACCATAAAACGAAAATCTCCACGGGGACTGACTGCCGAAATCATGTTAACAGAAAATCTTGCGCCGGTTGCTGATACCACTGGGGTTTCACCTTTCGGAGCCCATGTTGTTCCGCTATGATAGTCACTTCTGATACCTGCCTCATCAGCAAAATATATGTCTGCTTTCTCAAGCTGGGCACGGGACTTAATCTTTGGAAATACTTTCTTTAACCAGTTGTTTACTTGTTGTGAGTTCTGTTGCCATGCTTTGAAAATGGGCCTCTGACAAGTTAGTCCCAACTGCTTTAAAAGCCGGCTCACTGAAGATAAACCAAGTTTAATCTTGAACTTTTTAAAAATAATCTCTTGAATCATCTCGCGAGTCCAAAGAGCAAATTCAAATCTAAACTGCAGTGGAGACTTCTGCACAATTGTGTCGTAAATCCATTTTAACTTTTTGCCGTTTAGTTTTTTGGGACGACCTGGGATTGATTTTGCTTTAAGTGCGTCCCAGCCACCTTCTCTGTAGCTGGCCAACCAATTGTATATGGTAGGGCCCGACAATCCTAAAGATCTTGTAATATCCTCAGGACTCACACCACTCTGAACTTGACTTGCAGACATTTGGTTTATTTTTGGGTTTTTGTGCTTTAACAGAGAACGAGATCTAGACCTTAGCAGAATACACTTGGCAGTAAAAGCTTAATAAACTGAGTGTATGAAAAAACCAAACTTGTTTGAGTACTTAGATGTTTGTCACTATTTAAAAGATTTTTATAAATTTCGTAAATGCACAGAACCTGGTTTTTCATATGAAGCTTGGTCGAATGAAATGTCTATTCGCAGTCGTTCTTATTTAAGAGCCTTGGTATTAAAAGAAAAACCAATTCATGAAAGCATCTTGCCCCAGTTAATTAAAGGATTGTCTTTAAAGACGGAGGAGCTTGTGTATTTTGATTTGCTATTTAGATATAATTCAGTGCAAATCAAAGAATTAAAAAATTCATACGGCACTCAGTTGGTTTCTTTTTGGAAAAAAAATACACAAGAATCTGAAATTCAAGATGTGGCTGAATTTTTAGCTGACCCAATTAATCCGGTTGTTTTTACTTATCTTAGTTTTGATGACTCACCATCAGGTTTTGATGAAATGTGTAAAAATATTGGATGTGAGCCTTTGCGTTTACAAAATGCAATTCGTTGTT
>CALLKE010000192.1 GCA_938008555.1 uncultured Pedobacter sp. | reverse complement strand
ATACTATTCTAATTTTTTACTCATTAAGTTGAAAAATTGTGCTAAAAATAGGCTAACTTGATATAAAAGAAATCTTCTCATTAAATCCCAGCAAGTGAGCTTTGTCCTTTCGATGGCCAAAATATCATCAAGATTTCTGGGTCATGAAACTCATACCAATAACAACGTGTTCAAAACGATGGGGGTAGTGTTTTAAGAAATATGATGAGGTATAAAAGGATGAGGTAAAAAAGAAAGGCAAAGTTTGAGTTTATGAGGCTAAAACAAAATTTATAGCTACTGGTGTGCTGTAAAATTGGTCATGTGCCCTAGAAGTAACGCATCATACATTTAAAAACACAACTAAAACTTTGATAGACACGATGTCTATCAAAGTTTATTTAACCCAATTTGCCTTCCGCTAACTTTAAGATGGCTTGACAGCACTTACTACTAACATTGTTAATGAAAAATCCAGCTTGTTTTCTGATCCCCCAGTTCGTAACCAAGTGCTCGCTATATCAGCAAGGAACTCATCTTGTTTTGATTCAGGTAGTTTCTTCACATGTGGCATACATGCTTTCAGAAAAAGTTCAGCATCTCGTTGCGAATCAAATTCATAAGGCAATACTTTCTCTTTTAAAACTCGTTTTTCAAAGCCAGCCTCTTCTAACAATCGAGCATAGACTTCTGGCACGAAGTCGACTCTTGGGTTCTCAAAATCAGTAAAGTACTGTCCCCATTTTTCACCTGATGCAATTACTCCCATAAGCTTCTCTGCTTCACTAACCAGAGGCAATGTTAATACCATTCTGCCTCCAGGGACCAATGCGTTCTTTATTCCTTTCAGAACCGCTAACTGGTTACGAACCCATTGCAAGCAAAAGAATGAGATCACCATATCAAATTGATTGGTGAATGCATTCTTCTCTGCATCCATTGTCATGAACTCCAGATTATTCCGATCTGGAGACAAGTACGTTTTCTTTGCAAATCCAATCATGTCTTCCGAAAGGTCTGTTCCAACAACCCGTCCTGAAGAGGCCATTTTTGCTAAATCAAGCGTGATCTTACCATCCCCACATCCGATATCTAATATTCGATCTGTAGGGTTGATCTCCATCTCTTTAATGGTTTCCTGCGCAAAAAAATACTGAGGAACAGCAATTAAGTTGTACAGCTCAGGATTGTTAAAAGGATGCTTACACTCACCTGTGTCGACATCTGTTGTGTTAAATGAATCGATTTTCATATTAAGAATATATTTTTAGCACAATATATATTTTTCGACTACAAATTCTTTAAAATAAAATCAGTCATCTTACTATACAAATGGAGCGTGGTATTTCCACCATAAATACCATGATTTTTATTTGGATAATATGCTTGTTCAAATGGCTTATTAGCTTGTATGAGTGCTTCTGAAAACATTACACTATTCTGGAAATGCACATTATCATCACCTGTTCCATGTACTAGTAAAAATTTCCCTTTTAGATTTTTGGCAAACTGAATGGGCGAATTACTATCATATCCTGTTGGGTTTTCTTGTGGAGTTTGCATATAGCGCTCCGTGTAAATACTATCATAATAGCGCCAGTTGGTAACGGGTGCTACCGCAATTGCCATTGAAAATACATCAGCCCCTTTAGTGATACAGCATGATGATAGATATCCCCCATAACTCCAGCCCCAAATACCAACTCGTGCAGGATCGACATATGCTTTCTGACCCAACCATTTGGCTACCTCTATTTGGTCGTCAGTCTCGTATTTACCGAGCTGCTTATAGGTCATCTTTTTAAAATCAGAGCCCCTAAAACCAGTGCCTCGATTATCTACACAGGCTATGATGTATCCTTTTTGAGCTAAATAGTTGAACCATAAATTACGCGCTCCACTCCAACTGTCGGCCACGTTCTGACTACCTGGACCACCATACACATACATCAAAACAGGGTATTTTTTAGATGCATCAAAGTTTGCTGGTTTAATCATATACCCATTTAAGGTAATCCCTTCTGACGTACGCACCTCAAAAAAATCTGTTGGGCTTACAACATACTCATTCATCCGTGTTTTCAACCCGGTATTATCTTCCAATACACGCACTAGCTTGCCGGATCGCTCATTTAAAGTAATGTATGGAGGTGTTTTACTGTCAGAGTGATTCAAAATATAGTAACTAAAGTCTGTGCTAAATGTTGCACTGTTAGTTCCATCAGTAGTATTCATCTGTTTTTTGTTGGATCCGTCGAGCCGAATCGAATATACATCTCGCCTCAGCGGAGAGCCCTCCGTGGATTGATAATAAATAATTCCGGACTTTTCATCAACTCCATATAAGCTGGTTACTTCCCAGTTTCCCTTTGTTATCTGACGGATCAATCTTCCGTCGGTATGATAGAGATATAGATGATTAAAACCATCACTTTCACTACTCAGAATAAATTGATTCCCATTATTTAAGAAAGTAAGATCATCATTCACATCAATGTATTGTTTACTCTCTTCAGTCAGCACGACTTTGCTCTCACCGGTAGAAATGTTGGCCAATATATATTCCAATTTATTCTGATGACGATTCATTCGGAGTATGCACAACGCATTTACATCGGTAGTCCATTTAATACGCGGAATATATTGATCTGTATGAGTACCTATATTAATAGCTTGGGTGGTTTCATTAATCAGGCTATATACATGGATACTCACCACTGCATTATTTTCTCCTGCTTTTGGGTATTTATAGCTGTAAATACTTGGATACAGCTCTTCATACATTGTCAGATCAAACTCGGGGACCAAACTTTCATCAAATTTATAGTAGGCTATTTTTTTACTATCCTGGCTCCAGAAAAAGGCTCTTGTAAAAGAAAACTCTTCCTCATAAACCCAATCGGTGCCCCCATTGATTATATGATTCAACAGCCCGTCATGTGTGATTTGCTGTTCATCCCCTTGCGCCAGATTTTTAATGAAAAGATTATTATCCCGCACGAAAGCTACTCTAGTCCCATCTGGCGATAAGGCAGCAAATAATTGTTTCCCTTTGGATGACACCTCTGTCACATTTTTAGTCTTCAAATCATACACAAAATAATTCGCCCTAAAAGAATGTCGATAAATTGTTTCTTCATCTTTGGAGAGCAATACTTTGGTCTCGTCATCACTAAAATCTGTACTGATTGGTAACTGCTGATTCTTAAATTTTAAATCATCTTCTCGGAATAACACATTTACCTGTTTCCCATCGCGGTAACTATTCCTGGCCACATATTTTTGGCCTGTTTGGGAATCTTTCTCGATAGATACATAGGTTTTGCCATCCTTGAATGATCGCAAACCCGGTACATTTTTCGCAGTGAAAATTGATTTTTTAAAAATGTCTTCTAACGTAATGACTTTCTTGGTTTGCGCATAAACACCATTTACAAGAAGGAGTAGGAATAGGACTTTTCTCATCAGGTTTATCTTATTTTAAAATTGATTATTGCTTGAAAGTAGATGATGAGATCTCGACAGCGTACGTGATCTCAACTCCTCCAGCAGCTAGCATATCATGAACAGAACAATATTTTTTGACTGCTAACTCGGCTGCTCGTTCTGCTTTCGCAGGATCAACATTACCAGATAAATTAAAGATGATATGAATTTTAGTAAAAACAGCTGGTAAGACCTCTCTACGAGTCCCGTCTACCGATACCCAAAAACTTTTTACGTCTTGTTTTTGCTTTTTCAGCACGTGAAGCAAATCCAGGGCGCTACACGAACCTAGGGCCATTAAAACGAGTTCCATCGGTCGACTACCTAAGCCCTGTCCACCTATTTCAGGGTTGCCATCAATATGCACTTTTACTGTCGTTGAATGACTCGTTCCCTCAAAATGAACAGCATCATTTACTCTTTCTAGGTTTACTCTCATTCGGATTGATTTTAAAGTATTCAATTGCCCACTAAGTCCAAACATGCAAATTATCAGATTCTAATCTAGATTTTTTGACTAAATTTGCGCTCGCTCTATATTTTTACTTTTTAGAGATCAAAACTCATATTCATGCCATTCCCAGGAAAAAGGAGCAGTCGAGATGACAAATCCAAAAAATCTACAAGAACCCCACTAGATCGCCAGTCTAAATCCAACAAACAAGGATTTGATAAAAGCGATCGCCCGATGGGAAATCGAAAATCTTTCGGAGATAAATCATTTAAAAGTGAACGACCGGCAGAAGATAGAAAACCTTTTGGAGATAAACCATTCAAAAGTGATCGACCAGCAAAAGATCGAAAATCTTTTGGAGATAAGCCATTCAAAAGCGATCGACCAGCAAGAGATCGAAAATCTTTCGGAGATAAGCCATTCAAAAGCGATCGACCAACAAGAGATCAAAAATCTTTTGGAGATAAGTCATTCAAAAGCGATCGACCAGCAAGAGATCGAAAGCCTTTCGGAGATAAGCCATTCAGAAGTGAACGACCAGCAAGAGATCGAAAGCCTTTCGGAGATAAGCCATTCAGAAGTGAACGGCCAGCAGGAGATCGAAAGCCTTTTGGGGATAAATCATTCAAAAGTGATCGACCAACAGGAGATCGAAAATCTTTTGGGGATAAATCATCTCGATCAAATCAATTTTCTAAAAGATCTAGTCATGACCACGGGAATTGGGACTCAGTAGAACACTTCAAATCAAATATTCGGCCCAGAAAGCCTAAAAAAGAGAATAGTGGATTGATCCGCCTTAATCGCTATATAGCCAATGCAGGTATTTGTTCACGTCGTAAAGCAGATGAACTCATTGCTGCAGGTGTAGTTTCTGTAAATGGGGAGGCAGTAACTGAGCTGGGCTTAAAAGTAGATCCTGCAAAGGATATTATCCGCTACAATGGAGAAACACTCAAACGCGAAAAAATGGTGTATGTGCTTTTAAATAAACCCAAAGACTACATCACCACCACGGATGATCCTCAAGAGCGCAAAACAGTGATGAGTCTCGTAGAAAAATCATCCAATGAACGTATTTATCCTGTCGGACGCTTAGATCGGAACACCACAGGTCTTTTACTCATGACCAATGATGGTGATCTGGCTGAAAAGTTATCTCACCCTAGAAATCAGGTAACCAAAATCTATCAAGTCGAACTAAATAAAAATCTCACCCAAGGCGACTTCAATAAGATATCCTTCGGCGTAGAACTCGAAGATGGTGTAATCAAACCAGATGCAGTAAGCTATGTCAATGGGGGAGGGAAGAATGAGATAGGCATTCAAATACACAGCGGTAAAAACAGAATTGTACGCCGCATATTTGAACATTTGGGCTACGAAGTCATCAAACTCGATCGCGTGGTATATGCTAATCTTACCAAAAAAGACCTTCCCAGAGGACACTGGAGATATATCGACGAAAAAGAGATTATCCAATTAAAACACTTGATGCAAATCGTGTCAAAATAAATTTCCCCGAAGGAGTAAACAAATGCGTCCTCAGCTAATCGACTGGCTGGGGACTTTTTTATACAACATCCCATTCCGCCATGGTCAGTACATTTGCCTGGCGAGGGAAAACCTTGGTAGTCAATACGCGATGTACTTCTTGATCTGTATCGGCACAACAATCGGATAATATGGTTATACGGTAAGACCTATATTTTTTCTACTAAAGATATTTCTTCAGATTGTTTCATCTTCCTTCTATTTAGATAATCCCTTCTCAGAAATCCAGAAAATAAGGCAGCAATGATCAATGCCATGATTCCCTCACAAAATACCGCATTAGACGCTCCCACTTTGTGAGACACAGTACCAATCAGCAAACTTCCTAATGGCATCATGCCAAAGACCGACATTGCAAATAAGCTCACAACTCGCCCCCTCATTTTAGCGTCTGAATTTAGCTGTATAATGGTATTACAAATGGTACTTTGAGACATCGTCCCAAAACCAGATAGAACCGCAAATAACATCGCCAAAGGGAAATAACTTGTATACGAAAAAAGCATCAAACCAATGCCCAGAATAATCGTATTACCCAATAACACCATTTTGAGATCTGTTCCCTCCTTCAATGAAGCCAAGAAGAAAGCACCAGCGACAGCCCCCAAACCAATGAAGCTGTTTATGTAGCCATAGGTAGCAGCCCCTCCTTTAAAGATTATGTTAGCAAATACAGGGAAGAGTGTGTTATATGGCAATACCAACAAACTCATCAAAGCAAGCATCAGCATGATAACTCCTATTTCAGGTGTTTTCTTCAGATATACAAAACCCTCGACCAAATCTGATGTGATTTTGTGTTTTATCGGGGATGGTAGATATTGGGGTAGCTTCATTAGAATCAAGGAGATGATGACGGCAACAAAGCTTGTTGCATTTAAAAGGAAACAGGTAGCTGCACCAAATTTTTCTAAAACGACTCCTGATAGTGCGGGTCCGAGCAGCATCGCTAAATTATTCATAGAAGAATTTAGTGCAAGTGCATTGGGCAAATCCATTTTACTATTGATCATTTCATGTACCAATGATTGTCTTGCAGGTACATCAAAAGCATTGATTATACCCAATACAATACTGAGTGTAAATATCTCCCAGACGACATATCGATTAGCAAATACCAATAATGCCAATGATATAGCCTGTATCATAGAGGCCACCTGTGTAAACAATAATACTTTGTACCGGTTATATCGATCTGAAACGACACCCCCAAATAAAGAAAGAAGGAAGGATGGGAATTGGGAAGCAAATACTGTAAGCCCCAACATAAAAGCGGAGTGTGTCATGGTATAAATAACCCAACTTACGGCAGTCCTTTGCATCCAGGTACCAATCAATGACATCGATTGACCTGCAAAGAACAAGCGGTAATTACGACTTTTAAATGAGTTAAATGTAGTGATACCCATAGTAGCGAGAAATTTTACTATGTGATGTGAACCAACGATCAATTTACAAAATATCAGGAGGATGTCTAAATTTTATTCCTCTGATATCTGACAAATTTCATCGTGCTTTTACTCATGAATGACTAAAAAGCCTCTCCAATGTCTTACCCAGACAAACAGTTACTTAGGCCTATTTTATAACAGCCAACTTGCTTCCCTGGATAACTCCTCTCCGCTCCAAACCTTTATCGATATAAGATTGGATTTCAGATTTTTTCAATCCCCAATTGGGTGCTATCAGCAAGTCGTAATCAGCTAATCCAAATAAACGCTGGATGACAATATCAGGACGTAAAAGTGGAATAAACTCAGCCAGAAAATCCGTGTACTCCTCTAAAGTGAATAATTTGAATGACTCTTTATGGTACCTCGCTCCCATGATGGAACCTTTCACAACATGTAAGTGATGCAGCTTCACAAATTTAATCTGGGAGAAACGATTAATTTCATCTGCGTAACGCAACATCATTTCATGTGTTTCCCAGGGAAAGCCAAAGATGGTATGCACACAGATATCGAGCTTGGTAGAATTTGCTAAACTTAATGCTTGCTCAAGTTCTTGGTGAGTACATCCCCGATTAATTTTTAGCAATGTATCGTCATAAATGGATTCCATGCCCATCTCCAAATCCACATCAAATCGATCGGCGTAGCTCTCCAACAAAGCTATTTTTTCGAAATCAATGCAATCAGGCCGTGTACCTACCGATAGACCAACAATGTTTTTGGTATTGATACTCAGCGCCTCGTCATACAACATTCTGAGATAATGTGTTGGCGCGTACGTATTGGTATTAGGTTGAAAGTAAATAATAAATTTTTCCGCAGCATAGCTTCTAATAGCCCGCTCCATGCCTTGCTCAATTTGCTCACGAATAGTTGGTAGTTTACGTGATAGCTCTGGCGTAAAAGAGTCAACATTACAGTAGGTGCACCCCCCATAACCCTTGCTCCCATCGCGATTAGGACATGTAAAGCCCGCGTCGGCAATAATTTTAAACACTCGCTTACCTTGGTATTTCTGGCGAAGATATGCACCGTATGCATTGTAATTTTTATGACCGTAATCTACAGGAGTACCCAAAATCTATGCTTCTTAATAACTATTGTATTATTCGATTTACCTGAGCATCAACTCATGAATGCGTCACAAAGGTACGCAAATGAACACCCCTCTAAGAATCCAGGCGAATCACTAGAGCCTTACCCAATTGTTATTTAATCAAGCAGAATATTATTTTTAAAAAATTAAATTTTTTTCTTTAAAAAATATTTTATTGCCATATTGACAATCACTCCTACCAATATCAGTAGACTTTCGTGTGAGTAATCTCTGCAAATAGGTAAAGTAATCGCCCAGAACCAAACTAGTATGAGCATATACATTTCAGAAGTCCTTGAAAAGTTTGCGGTAAATATGAATGTTCAGGCCCAGCAAGGAAAATTTGATCCCGTCATACTTCGGGAGCTCGAGATTCGAAATGTATTGGAAGTGTTATGTCGAAAAAACAAGAACAATCCAATGCTCGTTGGGAAGCCAGGAGTTGGAAAAACGGCCATTGTGGAGGGAATAGCTGAATTGCTCGTCAAAAATGATTTACCTGAAATTTTGAAGAACAGAGTTATCTATAATCTAAAAATGTCTGATCTCATTGCAGGAACCAGCTATCGGGGTGAGTTTGAAGAACGGCTAACCATTATTCTCAATGAAGTAAAAAAGAATAGTGATAAGATTTTTCTCTACATCGACGAAATACACAATACCATCGGCACAGGAGCAGTACGTGGCTCATTGGATGTAGCCAATATTTTGAAACCCGCCATATCCAGAGGCGAAATACACCTCATTGGCTCAACAACAGATTCAGAGTATCATCAGTTTATCGAGAGTGACAAAGCCTTCGAAAGACGATTTCAAAAGGTAACAGTTGAAGAGCCTGACGAGAAAACAGCCACACAAATGCTATTGCAATCTAAAGAGCGTTACGAAAATCATCATGGGCTATCCATTAGCAAAGATGCCATCAGAATGGCAGTATCTCTGTCAGCTCAATTAATTCCAGATCGATATCTACCTGATAAAGCACTCGATCTCATTGATCTCGCTGCGGCAAACATCCGTCTCGATATGGAATCTATCCCACGTCAGCTCATTGAGCTCAACCAACGTATTTCACGTATTGAGCTAGAAATCGACTTCTTTGAAGGCAATACAACTCACAATGATCAAGCAAGAACCAAGTTAATGGTAGAAAAAAGTGTACTACTCGCTGAACGAGACAAAATAAAATCAACATGGATAAAAGAGAAAGCAATCATTCTGGAAGAGAAGTATCTGAAAAGAGTAATTAATACCTATAAAAAAGAAGCAAAAGAAAATGAGAAAATTGGCTACCAATCCAAATCAGAAGAAATCAATGGGGTACTGATACCTGCTCTTGAGAAAAAAATCAAGGCACTCATGAAAGAGTTAGATGCTTCGGGAGCATTGATCTACAGAAACGAAGTGATGTCTTCTGACATTGAACGAATTCTCTCGATGTACTTTCCAAAAAATCATGTGACAAATCAGCACTCCATCTAAAAATCGACACAGCTTATTTTTTATTAATAAGAGGTGGCCCTGATGGAGCTCAATGAAAAAAATAGCGCGCGATCATTTTTATCAATAGTTAACATTTTTTTAACAACAACAAATTATTGTCCATTATTATATTACTTTAATTTAGTTTACGTAAAAAAGCGAATTGTAAACATTACAACAGATATCGATTAGACCGTGGGACCTGGGTGATTCGCTAAATCTGGTCTCCTTGGCAAACAACAAGCATATTTCCTGTTTTTTAACCGATCGATTTCCAAATCCATATACGATCGCAGACGCTGAAAATTGGATTCAACTATGCTCAAACTTAAATCCAGTTACACAGATGGCAATCACATTTAAAGGAGAGTTAGCTGGTAGCATCGGTGCTAACATCCGGCCAGATATATACAAAAAAACTGCGGAGCTTGGTTTTTGGCTTGGCGAACATTACTGGAATCGAGGCATCGCAACCGAAGCAGTGAAGGAGTTCTGTGCTTATTGCTTTGAAGAGTTACAAATGAATCGAATTAGTGCACGCGTATTTGAGGAAAATATTAGTTCGACCAAAGTGCTCCAAAAAGCTGGGTTTCAGTTTCAATGTGTGTTGCGAAAAGAGATTATCAAAAACGAGATTGTCCACGATGCATTACTGTTTGATTTAATCAGATAAAATATAAAACCCCAAGCCTATGCCGACGAACAAATTTATACTCAACGACGCTATCAAAGTCAGAAAAGAAAGCTTCGGATGCATTGTCCTCATTAAAGAAAAGCGTGCCGTACAGTTTTTCAACGAGTTTGGATACCGCATATTCCTCACGCTGAAGAAATCGAGTACGGTTGAAGAAATTTATGATGGGATCGCAGTCCATTATAATATCTCCGAAGTTCCTCAGCGTGAGGTTTGGGCTTTTGTACAAAAAATGGTCGCAGCAGGTATCTGTCGTGAAAGTTCCAACGATGAGCTGTCAAAAGCAGATTACTATTTCACCGAGATGGACAAACTAACTGACGATTATTTTTATGCTCCACTCGGTGTTGAAATTGAGTATACCAACAAATGTGCTCGGCAATGCGATTATTGCTCCTACTATAGCAATCCATTTGTAGATATCAACACCGAAATGAAGTTAGAGCAATGGAAAGCTGCGCTAGATGACATTGTTGCATCGGGAGTATACTTTGTTCGATTCACAGGTGGCGATCCATTTATGCGAAGTGACATTTTGGAAGCGGTGCAATATGCGGATGATTTGGGGCTGATCGTATCAATGGGCTCTGACCTTACTGTCACAAAAGAATCCGACTTCGAAGCTTTAGCCAAGCTAAAAAACTTTGTTCATCTCCAGACCACACTTGATGGAGCCACCATGGAGAGCTGCGAACGATTTAGAGGAAAAGGCAATTTCCAAAAAGTATTAAAAGGAATGGAGTTGATGAAAAAGCATCAAGTTCCTTTTATTGTAGGCACTGTGCTTACGAAATATAATGTGAACGAAATTGAACAAATTGGTCGCTTAGTGAGTACATATGATGCGCAGGGTTATTGCTTTTCTCCACTTTACATTGCAGGAAGAGGTATTGGAATAGCTGATTCACTACCGAGTAACGAAGATTTATATCACGCTAACATGCAACTCAAGAAGCTAGTTGACGAGGGTATCGTTCAACCTGCCGACTCTGCATGGAGTGAGATTACCAAAGATTTAGAGGAAAAAGAATTTAGACAAATGCTCGACAACCAAAGCTATTTAACCCGTTCGGGTGAACGCTTAGTACGTATCGATCCAAAAGGGCACGTGTATGTTTCGGTCAAATTAAAGCGTGTGCTTGTTGAAAATGACGAAGAATGGCATGGCGGGAACATCAAAAACGAAAAATTGTTAAAAATATGGCATAGCTCTGAGGACCTCCAAAAATGGAGGAATTTGCCCAAAACGGATAGCCCTGTTTTTGGGAAAGCAATTGATACGCGCGAATATGTGAAAGCGCCTTAATTCAGGAAAGTGAATATCATCTTATCATTAAATCTAAATCTGAAAAAAATGGAAACCACAAAAACGAAAGTAGTTCAAGAAACTGCTGAAATCACAACCAAGCAAAAGAATGATCTTGAGGGGACTCCCTATTTTGAGCAAGTAAAACCCATGTTGACAACTCCATTGGAGATTACACGCGACAAACTGAGGATCATGAACACAATTGATGAGACATCAATATGCATTAGTTAAAACCTCCATAAAGCCTGAACAGAGCATCGTAAGCTTTCGTACTCTGTTCGGGCTTTGTCAAATCCTGATTTAAAGTATTTTCTAAACGTATTGTCATTCATGAAAACAAAAGAAATTATGATCAGCGCACACAACCCAGTAACGGGGCCGCGCCATCTTGGGCACTATTTCGGTGCAATGAAATCATTAGCGGAGTGCCAATATGAGTATAATACCATTGTTGTATTGGATGATTTAATGGCTCGTATTATGTATCCAAAAGATCGAGAACACATCCAAAATAGAGCATTCTATGTTGTGCAAGATTTTATTAATTCAGGATTCGATCCAAAAAACAATGCCATTATATTGACATCCCAAATACAATCTCTCTTCTTTGAGCACCTCTTTTATTACAGTTCAGTAATTGATTTTAACTACTGCAATCGTCTGTATGAAAATTCATTTCTGGGTTCTTTAAAACTATACCAACGGAAAGAACTAGGTGTTGGCAATTATGCTTCTGTTGCAGAATGGCTATATCCCCAAATTGGGCTCGCATCCCTCACATTGGGTCTCGATGCAAAATACTTCCAGGGCGGTGAAGAAATTATTGGCTTCACCTATATTATGGAAGAAATCACTGAAAATCTGAACAAGAAACACAATCTCCAAGTATCTATTCCAGCGTATCTACCATCCAAGCAAGGATACATCAACGGCACTGATGGCCAGTATATGATCCAAAGAAATTGCCTCTTCCTATCAGAACAAGAGAAGGATATTTATAAAAAAGTTTATGAGATGGAAGACAAAAAGGTCTTCATGGAATGGTATATATCGATGCATCTCGAACAGAAAGCAGCAGCATTAGCAGACAAAGCACTCGATGTGGATGATAAAATAGAAATGGCAGAAACCCTCGTGGAAGAATTAAGACCATTTAGAGAGAATAAACTCACGAACAAGCAGATCATCAAAATATTAAACTCAGGGAAAGAAAAAGTAAGTCGTATTCTTGCAAAAACGGCTCAGCCATTGAGAGATGCACTATCAATACCTAGCTTATAACGGCAAATTAACCATTGAGTAAAAAGACCACCTATTCAAAAATTAGCAATGGCACTGATACAAATTTGGTCCTGTGATATTGATCGATTGGATTCATCCTTTTTTGAAAAAGAACTGAGGATATTGCCTCGTTCGATTCAAAATGAAATATCCAGATATCAAAGGCCCGCCGACCAACAACTCCGCATTGCAGCCCGATACATGCTGAGATCGTCTTTAAAGCAAAACAACTTGCTGTTCAACCTCAATGACTGGCAAACGGATGCTCATAAAAAACCATTTATCCCTGGCCACTTTAATTTTAACATCAGTCATTCACATCGCTTATCCATTATCGCAGTAGCTACTTCACCTATCCCAATAGGTATTGATATTGAGAAAAAAAAATCAATCAATACACAAGCTTTGTCTACTTTTTTACATCCTGAAGAGGAAGAATGGATTTCTAATTCGTCTTCAAGATTACAGTCTTTTTATACCATTTGGGTGAAAAAGGAAGCTGCCTTAAAAGCTATTGGAACAGGTTTGCTTCCAGGCCTAAAAGAATTTAGTTGCATACATGATTCTGTTTCTCATCGTGGTAAACCATGGTACTTTTTCCCTATTCATATCAACCAAGAATATTGCTGCTGTATATGCACTCCTATACCTCTCCAAATTCAAGACCTCGAGTTTATTTCTATAACCTAACAACCGTGCTTAATACTCCAATAGTGATGGATGAATAACGATGCTTCTTTCGTTGTTAAGGCCTTTTCCTTAACGCTCTCAAATTATATACCTTGCATCCTATTTTATAACGATCATGCACAAAGCCCGAAAACCTCTAACTAGAATTAATATTTATATCGCTCTTGCAACACGCATACTACTTCTACTCATCATATACACCTTATGTCGGATTGGATTTTATGCCTTTAATGCCAGTTTATTTCATGGAATGAACCCCCAGAAGTTTATACAGATATTACTCGGGGGAGTAAAATTCGACATTTGTGCTTTGTTTTATCTCAACTCATTATATGTGTTGCTACAGATTATACCATTCACATTTCGCTACCGTGACCGTTATCAACGCTTCTGCAAATGGCTATTCATCATCACCAATTCCATCGGCATCTCATTCAACTTGGTTGATTTTGTCTACTATCAGTTTACGCTCAAACGTACAACTGCCAGTGTATTTAGCCAGTTTGCCCACGAGCAAAACAAAATGAAGCTTGGATTTACTTTTCTAATCGATTTTTGGTACTTGCCATTCCTGTTTGTAATTCTAATCTGGGGTTTGATCAAACTATATGATCTTATCGGAGTAAAAAGAGCACACGTACGAAGCATGTATGTGTACGGCATCACACGTTTCGTCACCATGTTAGTCATTACAACCATAATTGTATTTGGCATGCGTGGGGGTTGGAGGCATAGCACTCGTCCCATCACATTGAGCAATGCTGGAGAATTTGTAGACTCCCCTGATGAGATGAGCTTGGTGCTGAACACCCCGTTCACGATCATGAAAACAATTGGGATCAAAAAACTCCAAGAAAAACATTATTTCGATGATCAAACACTCGCCAAACTTTACAATCCAATCCATACTCCACACCCGGATAACACATTTAAACCCCTCAATGTGGTAATGATCATTATTGAAAGCCTAGGCAAAGAGAGTGTGGGCGAATTAAACAAGGATCTTCTTGGAGGCAAATACAAAGGCTACACTCCTTTTATTGACTCTTTACTAGAAAATAGCCTTGCTTTCACCAATGCATATGCCAATGGCCATAAATCCATTGATGCACTACCATCTGTTATTTCAAGTATTCCATCTATACAAGAACCTTTTGTGCTGTCTGCTTATTCGGGAAATAAGGTGAATAGCTTACCCCAAGTTTTGAAAGATAAAGGATATCATACTTCTTTTTTTCACGGAGCACCTAATGGTTCCATGGGCTTTTCTTCCTATGTCAAATTAGCTGGAGTGGATCATTACTACGGGAAAACAGAATACAACAATGATGCAGACTTTGATGGAATATGGGGAATTTGGGATGAGCCCTTTCTTCAATATTTTGCTAAAGAACTCAATACCATTAAACCACCTTTTTGCAGCACCGTATTTACAGTTTCATCACACCATCCTTTTAAAGTACCCGAGCAATACGAAGGCAAGTTCCCCAAAGGACCACTACCCGTTCAAGAATGCTTCGGTTATACCGATATGGCATTAAGCAAGTTTTTTGCCACAGCCGCTAAAATGCCTTGGTTCAAAAACACGCTGTTTGTACTTACCGCCGACCATGCGACCATCACTTACCTACCAGAGTATCAAAATATACAAGGAGGATTTGCCATACCAATGCTGATCTATTATCCCGGCGGAAATTTAAAAGCAAAAGTAGACAAGCTCGCACAACAAATAGACATCATGCCGACTGTGCTATCCATGCTCAATTACAACAAACCTTATTTTGCATTTGGTAACAACTTGATGGCCCAGGGGAACGACAATTTTGTAGTCAACAATAACGATGGCAACTATAACTTTTATCTCAGAGATTATGTTCTCTTTAACAATGAGGATAAAAGCACTGGACTTTACAATCTGAAAAAAGATCGCTTCATGAAGAATAACCTTCTGAATACCGAAATATCCGTTAAACAAGAAATGGAAATCAAGCTAAAGGCCTTTATCCAACAATACAATAACAGAATGATTGCTGATAAGATCAGCATAACAAATCGGGATTATCGGGATTAAAGGATACAGCTCCAGGAAGTTTCGCTTCATAGAAGAGTCCAACGATCTCAAACACCAACAAATCATTTTACAATACTCAAAATCTCCTTACCCAACATGTACAAGCCTAAAAATAAAATACGCATTGTCACTACAGCTTCGCTATTCGATGGGCATGATGCTGCTATTAATATCATGCGTCGTATTTTACAATCAACAGGTGCAGAGGTAATTCACTTAGGCCACAACCGATCTGTTGACGAAGTAGTCAACTGTGCCATACAAGAAGATGTACAAGGCATCGCACTAACTTCTTACCAGGGTGGGCACCTCGAATACTTCAAGTACATGTACGACCTTTTACAAGAAAGAGGGTCTGGGCATATCAAAATTTTTGGTGGTGGTGGTGGTGTCATCTTACCGCACGAGATTGAAGAATTGAAAGCCTATGGCATCACACAAATTTATTCGCCAGACGATGGGCGTCGCATGGGCTTGCAGGGCATGATTGATGATCTACTTAAAAAATGCGATTTTCCTACGATCACCAAGCTAAACAGCGATACTCAAAATATTGCGAATAGAAATATAAAAGCCGTTGCTTCTGCCATCACACTTGCAGAGAATCATCCGACTGAGGTCAAACATTTTTTAAATGAAATCAGCAAACTTGTTGACCACAAAAAAATCCCGGTTTTGGGCATTACAGGAACGGGAGGAGCAGGTAAATCGTCGTTAGTGGATGAATTGGTGAGGCGTTTTCTATTAGAAACTGACAAAACTTTAGCGATCATTTCCATCGATCCATCCAAAAGAAAAACAGGAGGAGCTTTACTGGGTGATCGAATACGCATGAATGCCATTAACAATCCACGTGTGTACATGCGATCGTTAGCAACTCGGCAAGCTAATTTGGCCCTATCCAAGTATATACAAGAGTCGATCGATATTTGTAAGGCTGCCGGATATGATTTCATTATTGTTGAAACTTCAGGGATCGGGCAGTCTGACACAGAAATTACGGAACATTGTGATGTGTCTCTTTACGTGATGACTCCCGAATTCGGTGCGGCTACTCAATTAGAAAAAATTGATATGCTCGACTTTGCAGATCTGATTGCGATCAACAAATTTGATAAACGAGGAGCCTTGGATGCGCTACGCGATGTTCGGAAGCAGTTTAAACGAAATCATAACTTGTTTGATGCTGACGATGAAACACTACCCATCTTCGGAACCATGGCTTCCCAATTTAATGATCCGGAGATGAACAAGCTTTTTGTTTCACTCATGCATACGATTCAAAAGAAAACAGGAATCGATTTTCATGAGAAAATGGAATTGAATAGTTCGACGTCAGAAAAAATTTATATCGTCCCACCTGATCGGACGCGCTATCTGGCCGAAATAGCAGAAGCAAATCAAGATTATGCCGCTTGGGTAAATATGCAATGCAAGATTGCGACACAGCTTTTTCAGATCAGAGGAGTACTCAGTCTACAACAAACCCAGGATATGACGAAGTCTCTCGAAAAAATTTATAAAAATCTAGAAAATCACCTAGATGCGGAATGTAAAGGCCTACTTAACGAATGGCCTTCAACTATAAAACGTTACGCTGCAGATGAATTTGTTTACCAAGTACGCGACAAAGAAATACGTCAGTCACTTTATTCGGAATCATTATCTAAACTGAGAATTCCTAAAATAGCTTTGCCCAAATATGAATCCTGGGGCGATATTTTACGCTGGCTACTCACCGAAAATGTCCCCGGAGAGTTTCCCTATGCAGCAGGTGTATTCCCCCTGAAGCGCGATAATGAAGATCCAACCCGCATGTTTGCTGGCGAAGGAGGACCCGAGCGAACCAACAAACGCTTTCACTATGTTTCGATTGGCCAACCAGCATATCGTTTATCCACAGCGTTTGACTCAGTTACTTTATATGGTGAGGATCCACACATACGCCCCGATATTTATGGCAAAATTGGCAATTCGGGTGTCAGTATTGCGACCTTGGATGATGCCAAGAAATTATATTCTGGTTTTGATTTATGTCATCCAGCAACCTCCGTATCCATGACCATTAATGGTCCAGCACCTATGTTATTGGGTTTTTTCATGAATACTGCCATTGATCAACAATGCGAAAAGTATATCCTCGAACAGGGTTTAGAAAACGAAATTCGAGCAAAAATTGATCAGATCTACCAAAAGAAAGGTTTAAACAAGCCTTCCTACCTCGGTAATTTGCCAGAAGGAAATAATGGATTGGGATTAATGTTGTTGGGCGTAACGGGTGACCAAGTTTTGCCTCCTGATGTGTATCAAAAAATAAAATCCAAAGCGATCTCCAGTGTTCGAGGGACTGTCCAAGCTGATATTTTGAAGGAAGATCAGGCACAAAACACCTGCATATTCTCAACCGAATTTGCACTCCGGATGATGGGTGATATGCAAAGCTATTTCATCAATAATCATGTGCGTAATTTCTATTCTGTTTCCATATCAGGTTACCACATTGCCGAAGCAGGTGCCAATCCCATTTCGCAGCTCGCATTTACATTAAGCAATGGCTTCACTTATGTAGAATATTATCTGAGCAGAGGCATGCATATCGATGATTTTGCACCCAATTTATCCTTCTTTTTTTCCAATGGAATTGATCCCGAGTATTCGGTGATCGGACGCGTTGCACGACGCATTTGGGCAAAAGCCATTAAATACAAATACAAAGGGAATGATCGCTCGCAAAAACTAAAGTATCATATCCAAACTTCCGGTCGGTCACTACATGCCCAAGAAATCGATTTTAATGATATCCGCACCACCTTGCAAGCATTGTATGCCTTGTATGATAATTGCAATTCACTTCATACCAACGCCTACAATGAAGCCATCACCACACCAACCGAAGAGTCTGTCCGCAGGGCGATGGCCATTCAATTAATCATCAGCAAAGAACTCGGTCTGGCAAAAAATGAAAATCCACTGCAAGGCTCATTTATTATCGAAGAACTGACCGATCTAGTGGAAAATGCCGTACTGGAAGAGTTTAAGCGATTAAATGATCGTGGAGGTGTCCTGGGTGCCATGGAAACCATGTACCAACGCAGCAAAATCCAAGAAGAGTCGCTGTATTACGAAACTTTAAAGCATACCGGTGAATATCCAATTATTGGCGTGAATACCTTTCTAAACAAAAGTGGCTCTCCCACCATTATTCCATCCGAAGTAATTCGAGCAACAGAGGATGAAAAAAAGCATCAAATAAGTGCCCTAGAGGCTTTTCAAAAACGAAACGAGCGTATAGCTAGCCAAGAGTTGAAGAACCTCCAAAAAACAGCAATCGCAGGCAATAATATTTTTGAGTCGTTGATGAAAGTTTGTAAAACATGTTCTTTAGGCCAAATAACCAATGCTTTATATGAAGTGGGCGGGCAGTATCGGAGGAATATGTAAAGCGCCACACTAACATACAAAACCCATTTACACCAACACTGAACTTAACCAAAACTTGGATAGGTCTTGGCCATGCTTAATCGTTAGCTCTTTCAGATTTTTGGGAAAAGTATCGATACAGCTCCTTGCACTATTGTAAAACGATAGCATATCCTTGTGGTTGGACGTCCCAATACTGTGATGACCATCAGCATAGAAAATAGTACCTGAGTTCAACCGACGATAAAATTGGGTATCAAGGCCTTCCCAATAGTGGTGACGATTATCACTCATAGAAACAGTATTATCTGAATCGGGGTATTTATTTTCTTCCTTCGTTTAGCCAATTATTTTTGACTTTTCGCAATTGAATACTGTTAAAGTATTCCTTCCGATTAGTGAATCTCTTCCCATTGGAGATTGTATCCTTGTCCGGCTGTTGCTCAAAATCACCCCAACCAGATCCTTCAAAATGAGCAGTGAAAAATGCGTCATTTATTGCCCATTCACCTTTGGGGTTCTTTTTCAAATAACCCCTAAATATTTCTTCCATCGCAATCTCATCTAGTTTTTTAAAACTTAAAGGAGCATGAATGTCCGACTGATAGTATTCTCTAGGAAGTAAAAAATGCCCCCCCCCCATAAAAAAATACCATCTATTTTTTATTTTAATTCCAGAAAAATAATCCATTCCATCATGATCATCATTTGAAGGTAGTTGGTAGCTTAAAGCCATCTGACATCTATCTCCTTCAGCATTAAAGCAAATCAAACTATCTAAGTGCCATCCGTATGTTTTGTATATAGCATAATTCTCCAAGTTATTACTAACCCACTTCTTGATACTATCATTAACAGAATTAAAAACATCCATATATTCTTTATATCCTACTTGCTGTGTAGAATACTTTTTATATAGCATCCTTTTATGCCGTAACTCGCCACTTCGTTTTTCTTTGCATGCAAACACTAAACATACTAACAAGACCGCTGCGAAATTTTTAATTCCGGGGCTTGACATATCCATTTTCATCTTGTTTAATTCTTAAAAATATCCATTTATAATTCCCAATCGAATGACTTTGTAAAAAACCTTTGGGCTCCCCTTTGGGGATAAATGATCTTCCTACTTTACCCCTCTGCTCTAACTCTGCTATTCCCTTCACTGCCGTCTGCGGCGCCACACCATCCTGCTGATGCAATGGATCTGCATTCGATTCGCCGAGATTACTGCCGTACTGCCACACTTCTTCGAAATCATTCAGATTGATCTCACCAGCTTCCGCATTTT
>CALLKE010000191.1 GCA_938008555.1 uncultured Pedobacter sp. | reverse complement strand
AACCCCAAACCCCAAACCCCAAACCCCAAACCCCAAACCCCAAACCCCAGCATTAAACAAAGTCAATTAAAGAAACTCAATTAAATTATTAAGGGCCATTCAGTTCCAGCTTGTCTTCGACCATATTGAGCCTGCCTTCGACCGTTTTGAGCCTATCTTCGATCAACCCCAGGTTCACCTGAGTATTATCAACAATTACATTGAATTTCTGCATCATAGAAAAAATCGCATCTAGCTTGGCATCGAGACCTCTATGTGGTTTTGCAATTTTGCCCTCCAGTTCCTGCTTTACATTCAACAGGTCCTGATTTCTCGAATATTCCAGCATCCCTGTTCCATTTTCATCGTATTCAGCCATGATTGGTTCTACTTCACTGATAATCTTGCCTTCCATTCTCTTCGGATTAATTTCTGGCATGGGTATTTATACAAATCTAATTGCTTTCACTGCAATCAGCTCAGAATAACCAAGCAATAAAATCCCTGTTCTTATGCAAATCCGTTGATGTCAACTTCATCCCATGGCAGTGAAACCCAATTTCCCCTAACACCCAACCTAAGTGCCACAAGTTCACACCCTGTGTTTTAGATGTATTTCGCTTCTTTGTGGATTAATCAGTAAAAAATACAATCAACTAGTTTCATCCAATCCAGGGTCGCTTTGGATAGCAGATGAACCTAGCCGCCTGTTACCTTCGGTTTCAGGAGGGATTCGTATTCAATCGAGCAATCAAAGCAAATTAGTTAAGTTTCTCAAAAGTTGTCTTCTGTATCCACAAAATCTTTCGAACTGTCCGTCCTCTCTGAACAGCTCCACTATCAAACCAACCTCTTGCCCCACTCCTTTCACCACAGGCCTCCTTCTGAACTCTGACTTGATGGCTGCGAACGCATTCTCGATCAGATTCAACTCGTACATTTTCGGGATGTTGTACAAGATCACCTCTGCCAACCCACTCTCATTCACCAGTTTCGCGTGGTGCCAGGCAGCATTGCCTATCAGCACCACGACCCTCTTCCCAGGTTCAACCGACTGAAGGAACTGCTTCATGAAGTACAGAAAGGCTTCTTTGTTGATCGACTCGGTGTACACCTGCACAGCCTTGAAGCCCATGTGGCTGCATACAGCGATGGCATGTAGAGTTCTGTCGTCAGGTCTGCGGTTGTACTGTGGTCTACTGTCTTTACCACACCAGGCATACTCACTCGAGTTGTTGAGAGGGAACGACACCTCGTCGAGGAAGAACAGCGTCTCGCCGTTTTGCAGCAGTGCTTGAGTGCACGTCGAGATGAGCAGCTGCATGTCCCTGGCTTTGTACAGTCTGGCTTCGGGGTTGCGTTTACTGCGTGCAGTTTTGAGGTATCTCAGACCCCGCTGCTTCATGGTCTTGGCGATGTATCTCTTGGAGCACTGAGGCACGATTCGCTTCACGTCGCCTGCAGACACGAACACATTCGCTGGATCTTCGATCGCCGCCTGCAGAGCTGCTCGTGTGTCCTCGGTGTGACCGGGCCTGTAGTTGTATACCGGAACCACTCTTCTCAGCATCAACTGTGAGGAGTACGACCTGACAGTCGACTCATGGCAGTTAGCAGCCTTGGCGATGTGCCTGATTGTGTTCAGTTTTGTACGGGCTATCACTCTGCCGATCTCCTGCCGCTTGAAGTTGACGGCATCGACTCGAGATATGTTCTGGTAGCAGATATCTGAGTTAGGTCTGTGTTCCTCGTCAAGTCCCTCTTGTTGGCGTGGCTGTCGGCTCAAGAGACCGCTCTGTCTCCACCTGCTTTCGAGGTCATCAATCAGGCCTCGAATCTCGTCTGGCTTGAGGTGTCTGTCGGGTCTGAAGGGTCTCTGGAGCATCTCGACATCACTCGTGAACTCTCTGCACTCGAGGCTCAGGTCCAGCTCGTCGTAGTGTCTCGGTATAATTATCACTGGCGTGCATAGTTTTGTGTTAAGTGTTATTTGCTTTCCGGTTTGCATTTGTAATTAATAAACACACACGGACGATGACGCTCAACACGACTCGATCAAATCAACACGGACCGTCAATTTGTAGAAGCCGGGGTTTGCAGATCAAATTTCCGTACACTTGATCGATATCCGTGTTGATCAAATCGATCCGTATGCGAAATCAGGACTCGAACAATTGGAGCAGTCCTTTTAGGGTTGGACTGCAGCCTATTGTAATCACAGACAGCCAACATGATGCCAGTACGTAGACAAGTGGTCGAACTCGCCAACCCCGACGAGCCCGAAGAGATCCGCATGCTCACCAAGGGCCAACTCTACGATCAGCTCAGCAACCGACTCTTTCTGCCTGAAAAGAACTCCAAGGGTGTCAACCGGCGGTATCTCGTGGGACTGTACACCAACGAGTACTTCCACGTCGACGAGGTCTTCCTCAAGCGATTCGAGATCGAACTGACGCCAGGCCAGCTCAAGAAGGCGCCTTTCGTGAGTCTCCCAGACTTATACACCAAAGTCAATCAGATGCCTTCCTTTCACTATTATTATCATCACATGGTCCTCTGTTGTTTCTATAAAGCTGTAGACCCCTTGTAGGTTTAGGTCATCGTGTGAAAAGATCAATTTAACGAAGGAATACTCTCCTAGCATGACTTGATTATCAGTCACCAAGGTAGTTTTTGGCTCCTTTGTCAGTATATCACTTGATAGTACGATGTCTCCAGGTTGAAGTTCTGTAACTTGAACTTGTTCTCTTTCGTTGCCTTTGTTATCCTTGTCACAGTCATTTTTCGTCAAAGCAGATCCCAGGAATTGCACCACCACTCGCATATCCCAACGCAGCCCGCCGCATAAAAGGTACAACCAAAGAGTTGGGATGAGGGGGGTACACATACCCCTATGCACACCTCATAGCACAAAAAACCTACGACAACTCCTTGATTGGCATTTGTAAAAAGAGAACCAATCAGAAGCAAAGTGAGGGCCATCGATATTGTCATTTTAGTTTGAATTTGAGTTTATTGTATTATACCGCAAACTGGTTGACCAAAGTCTAATCTATAAATTTAGCTTATAATAAATTTGGGGTCAAAGGTAAAATATTCAGCCAAGGATAACATTCGAAGCCAATACCAATTAAGGACTCGCAGGCGCTTAGAGCTTGCGAATAATTGGCTCACTGGATCAACAGAAATTCGTTGAATTGGCCAATATTAGTGCACGCCATAAAAATACTTATTTGTCGACTATTATTGGAAATTCCATTATTCATTAGCCAAATAGGAAGTCTAGGGGTTGAACCTTGATCGTTGATTGCCTTGACATAGAATTTGATCGCTGTTATGGCTGTAATTCTCGTATTTGGCTTCATTTTCCTTCAAAGCAACAATTTCACGCTTCAGTGAATAAACCTTGGAGCTAAGATTTTCAGCAAGACCAGATGTATAGGATAGACGCTCCTCAAGATCTGTTATCCTTTTGTGGTACTCTTTGTTATCTTCTCTCAATTGCGCGACCAAAATAGCCATTTCTCTTCTTTTTTTTACTTCTCGCTGTAAGAACGTTTTTGCCTCTTCTGGATCAACCACATCTCTCTTTCCTAGAAAATCACTAAAAGTCCCTGAGGACCTCTTCTTGGTAACTAATTTTGAGGGTTCATAGTTTGTTTGGGATTGAATTTCATCCTTTATTGTGGTCTCTTTGTTCAAGGCAATTTCTGCTAGAATATCAGGCTTAATCGCAATCGAAGAACATTCAAGAACCTTAAATGATGGTAGAACTTCACCATTTTGTTGTCTCCAAGTTCTAACGAAGTCATCCAGCGTTTTGATACCATTCTCTCCTAAGTAAACTGAAACTTTTTTCGACAATTTGTGCTTCATTTTATCTTTTTTAGGAGCGAGCGAGAAGTATCGCGTAAAAAACACGCCACAACAAGAGGCATAGGTGCCGTCATTGTGATGATCCAGGTAATCTTGGAGGACCTTGTTCCAGATAGTCAAAAAGATGGGGTCAAAGTTGTCCATTTTTATCCGTAAATTAATTTACTAAGATTTACGTACGAATTTAATTAGGGATTGATGATTAATTTGGGGTTTGGGGTTTGGGGTTTGGGGTTTGGGGTTTGGGGTTTGGGG
>CALLKE010000190.1 GCA_938008555.1 uncultured Pedobacter sp. | reverse complement strand
GGTACTCATTTCGAATGATAATTTCGCCAGTATCTACTGCTTGTCTCACTTCAATGTTACTCGTATCACCAGGTATCACAAAAAGCAATACTGCACCTATGGGCTGATAACCGCGATGTGTATTAAGAAGCATTGTTGTGCCATACATGGGCACCCCTTCTCGCCTAAATAGCATATGTGTTGTCTGACTGGGAGCTACTACAACAGTCACAGAATTTGGTGCTTTATACATAACAGGTGGCCTTGGATGTGCAAAGACCGTCACAGGTGGCCTCGGGGCTACATACATTACAGCTGGACTTGGCTGTCTCGAGAAAGAAGGTCTTTGCCCTACGGCTGGGCGTTGGGCATATATTTCTTCACTTTTGAATAATACCAAGGAAATCACTATCAATAAACTAATAAATGTTTTACTCATAATAATTTGTTTTAGCGAGTATAACCCAAATATAAAACAAGCTGTCTTGTAGCTAAACCTACAATTATCTTTTACGATACGAGAATCAAAAATAATATTTTACTGACTAGCTATAAAAAGCACTGTAAATACCTCTGAGAAGATAAAACGACAAAAGCTAAGTAATATACTACTTAGCTGATTGAGATCTAGCAATTGAGTACCTAGCATACGAAGAGTAGACTGATACAATCTACTCACACATTAAACATTTTTTGCCATCCTTCAGCAGAAAATAAACTTAAAAAACAACTCCCCCCCACAATAGTGAAAGTAGAGAATAGAGCATCTTACCTCAGAGACATAAACTTGTTTTCAAGATCTTTAAACTTAGCTTCTATCGCATGATTTAAACTAGTTTGACCATAATCAGCCGTTAGTCTAGCTAGCTCATTAAGTATTGACATACCCATTTGTATGTCTCGAGCATTTAGGCTGGGGTTATCTTTAGACATGGAATACAGGAAATTTAGCTCATCTTCTACAAAATTTGCCGTACTCTCAACAATTTTGTTGGCCTGTTTCACTTCCTTGAGCTTATAAAAGAGCTCTGCCATCGAATACCTGCGAATACTAAAATTGAGTGAGTAAATTTTATCAGGGGTAACTTCAATACATTTATTTAATGCTTTTCTCGCTTCTTCGATACGTCCTTCTTTATATAAATTTTCAGCCAGGATATTAAAGTTGTTAACGATTGTAAAAACCATTCTCAATGATTCTGGATCTAGATATCGTGCATTTTTGATATTACCCCATTTGAATTTGTTCATCATATTATCATACATCACAGAAGTATTCGTCAGATCTGAGCGTCTCCAAAGCGAGTCTGGTATATCATTTTTTAGGGGTAGTAAGCGATAGGCAAATCCTTCATTATATAGATATCTATCTAAGCCGATGTAATTATCCGAAGGAACCGTGATCGCAAAATAAATGGGTCGTTTCCAATTATTATGTGCTAAAATATCAAACATGGCTAGCTCAGATTTGGAGACATAGTTTTTGTTGTATTTCCACTCCAACGCGGGAACCATTTGATCTTTTTGTATAGCACTTAATGTCTTCGTTGCGAGTATTTCATTGGGATTAACTGTAATCTTCATGTTTTTAGTTGGGAGAAAGTTTTCTTCTGATCCATCTTGATAAGAAATCTTATCCTCTGAATGATCCGAGGTGAGAATATCAAATAAATTTTTCAGCTCGGTATACCCTTCAACATGATAATCTTGATAACCTAACACATCTCGAACACCCTGAACATATTTTTCATCAGGCATCGTAATAGGCAATGGGGCTGATTCATTTACTTTTCCTTTCAGCTGACGAATGTACCAATCGGTACCCAACAAGCTTAAATTCACCACACGCACATCAGGGCGTACATTTTCAACTTCCTGCGCGTACCACAATGGATAAGTATCATTATCACCATAAGTAAACAGAATGGCATTAGGAGCACATGATTCCAAATAATCAATAGCAACATCTCGAGTGGTAAACTTAGTAGAGCGATCATGATCATTCCACTCATCTTTTGCTAACACAATGGGTGCAGCAAGCAATCCAATTAATGTGGCTAAAACTGCACTTTTAGCAGGATCAATCTTTTTTTGGATTATTTCTGCCAAACCAGCAACTCCCAATCCAATCCAGATAGCAAATGCATAAAATGAGCCTGAGTAAGCATAATCACGTTCTCGAGGTTGTAATGGTGTTGGATTGAGATAGAGAACAATGGCAATACCTGTGAAAAAGAAAAGTAGCCCAACGATGCTAGCATCTTGTCGGCTGCGCTTGAAATGCCATACCAGTCCAATCAATCCTAAAATAAAGGGAAGAAAATAAAAACGATTATATCCTTTGTTTTTAGTGATGCTTTCTGGTAGATGATCCTGAGGACCTAAGTGCAATTGATCAATAAATTTGATGCCGCTGATCCAGTTACCGTGTATATTATCACCATCCCCTTTTTCATCACTTTGCCGTCCTATAAAATTCCACGCAAAGTAACGCGCATACATAAAACCTGATTGATAGCTCAAAAAGAAGCCTACATTATCAATAAAACTTGGCGATTGAGTTTCTCCCAATTTCATCCAATCGCGATAATAGTTTACATGACTAGGATCATCGCTATACATTCTGGGGAAAAAAGTATAACGATCATATACACGCTCGTACTTACGACCCGCTATTTCATATTTCTCCTTTCCCTTACGGTAAATGTAGTCACCCTCTTTGCTATCAATAGGCTTCGAATCAAAATATTGCCCGTAAAGTAATGGACGATCACCATATTGTTCCCGATTGACATAACCTAACAAAGAAAATGCATTATCTGGGGCACTATTATTTAAACTAGTATTGGCTTTTGCCCGTATCACAATCATCGTAAATGAGCAGTAGCCGAAAATGATAAATACAGTACTAATCAGCGCCATGTTAAGCACGCGCATATTTTTACGAATCTTGATAACATATTCCAAAATGGCTAAAAGGACTAGCCCAACAATGAGCCCGCCGATGCCCCCACCAATAGTCATTAAAAGCAAAAAAGACATGACGGCAATAAGGAGTAGGATACGTTTTTCATTCAACGTATAAAGTATACCAGATGCTAATGAAACAATTAGTAAGAAAATAAAGAGCGTTACACCAGTTCCAAAACCTAGTCCAAGCGTATTTACAAACAAGAGGTCGGAGTATGCTGCGAACTTGATCAGGTATTGAACAATTCCATATTGTATAAGTGCTAAAATCATGATACCTGCAAACAAAGCCAAAACCGTCCCACGATTTGTTATTTTCTTTGTTCTGCGGAAATAATATAGAAGAGCAATCGCTGGAATAGCCAATAAATTTAATAAGTGAACCCCAATAGAAAGCCCCATGATGTAAGCAATAAAAATCAGCCATTTATCAGCACTAGGCTCATCGGCATGCGCATCCCATTTTAGCATTGCCCAAAAAACAATGGCTGTACACAGGGAGGACATCGCATAAACCTCGGACTCAACTGCCGAAAACCAAAACGAATCGGAAAAAGCATAAGCTAAAGCACCAACAAGTCCAGATCCCATCACGATGATCAACTTACTATATGTTAATGCTTCACCCGGCTTCCAAACAACCTTTTTTACCAGCATGGTAATTGTCCAAAATAAAAAGAGAATAGTAGCACCACTTGATAAAGCTGAACCCACATTCATCCAATAGGCTATCTGATGGATATTTCCCATGGCCAGTAGTGAAAACATTTTCTGGATCATCAAAAACAATGGAGCCCCTGGCTGATGGACAACCTGCAGCTTGTAGGCTGCTGAAATGAACTCGCCACAGTCCCAAAAACTAGCCGTTGGCTCCAGCGTTAAGATATAAACAGCCGAAGCGATTATAAAGCTAAGCCAGCCTAAAATATTATTGATCTTTGTGTAGTTCATAACGTAGTGTTTGATGCTAAAATTGACGCCGAAAATAGTGAATTTATCACTACATATTCAGGCATAACACCTTGTTTAATATTATTTAACATCCTGTATCGATATTACCTTTTAATAAAAATTTAAAATGAATTTGCAGTTATTGTCCTAAGCATCTATATTTGCAATCTCTTTCGAAATCGAGTTTTTTTTCGATTCTCTGAATTGCCCGATAGTATAAAGGTAGTACAACTGGTTTTGGTCCAGTTTGTCTAGGTTCGAATCCTGGTCGGGCAACAAAAAATCCACAAAAATTTTCTTTTTAGTCCATAATGTAAGTAGGCCAGCGTTGCAATCTTTTTAATTTGAGAACCCTGGTGGGTTAGAACCATAATCATAAACCCCAAATTTTAAACCTAAAATGCCTCTTTCATTTAATCCGGTTAAATTATTCTCAGGGTCTGGCACTGTCGATTTAGCTGATAAAATTGCCCGGTCCTATGGGAAAAAACTGGGTGATCTTCGCGTTTCCAGATTTAGTGATGGTGAGATTCAACCTTTTTATAATGAAACAGTTCGCGGATGCGATGTTTTTTTAATACAGTCCACCAATCAACCAAATGATAACTTAATCGAGCTATTAATGATGACTGATGCAGCCAAACGAGCATCAGCACATTACATCACAGTTGTAATCCCTTACTTTGGATTAGCTCGACAAGACAGAAAAGATAAGCCTCGGGTAGCTATCAGCGCAAAACTGATTGCTAATTTGATCACTGCAGCAGGTGCGCACCGAATTATGACCATGGATTTACATGCGGCTCAGATACAGGGATTTTTTGATATTCCTGTGGACCATTTAGATGCATCAGTGATCTTTGTTCCATATATCAAAGCATTGAACTTACCCAATCTAACAATCGCTTCACCTGATATGGGTGGATCGTACCGAGCTAGAACATTTGCTCAATTCTTTAATGCAGAAGTAATTATTTGTGATAAGCGTAGAAAGAGAGCAAACGAAATCGAATCCATGTCGATCATTGGTGACGTAACAGGACAAGACATTGTATTGATTGACGACATCTGTGATACTGCAAGAACGCTGGCAAAAGCAGCAGCGCTCATTATGGAAAATGGTGCAGCTAGTGTACGCGCTGTATGTACACACCCTGTTCTATCAGGAGATGCTTACGCAACCATTGAAAATTCTGTCCTAGAAGAACTAATCGTAACAGACACTATTCCACTGAAATACAGCAACTCTAAAATAAAAGTGTTATCTTCGGCCGATTTATTTGCTAGGGCTATTACCAACGTAAGTGAACATGGCTCTATTAGTGATCTATTTAAAGTAGATTAACACATTTAGGTAGTGTATCTAAATGTATGATGACTCTTTTCAGGGATAAAAAAGTATGC
>CALLKE010000189.1 GCA_938008555.1 uncultured Pedobacter sp. | reverse complement strand
ACGACGCTCTTCCGATCTAGGCAAAACTACTCAAGAATGCATTTTGGATTTCCTACGAAACATGATCAAATATTTACCTCACTAAGATTTTTTATGTAAAATTTATTTAAATCCTAAAAAATAATATATTTATTAGTAAATTTTATTTAAATACTAAAAAATAATATTTTTTACTAATAAATGTTATGGGCATTGACGCTGAAGGATTTGCCGGGATTAGGCGAAATGCGACTGCATGAGTTGAATAATGGCACTTATAAAGGTATCCCGTACAAAGTAGAATCCATTTCAGATATCAAAGATGACGATATTGACAAATTACCACGAGAATCAATGCTCGCATTGAGATATCTTGATGGAAAGCCATTTTCCCGTGCTGAATTAGAGGAATTTGCACACAAATATTTTCATCTGTTTGAGCCTTACAAGAAGTGCGAATTGGTTGGCTCTTATCGCCGTGGAAAGGAGGAAATGGGTGATGGCGATGTGTTAGTGCTCGAGCCGAAACGACGCGTTTTGCAGGAATCGGAAAACGTTAAAATTATTAATATGGGAACGCATAAGATTAGGGCATTATTTCGCCTTCATGGCAATATTCCTGTTGGATCAGCTAAAATTAATCCCCATATTGCCGATAAGCATCATCGCTGGATTCCTGTTGATGTAGTTTTTACAGATGAGTTGCATTATCCAGCGGCATTACTGCATTATACTGGCAGTCGCGAATTCAATATTCATATGACAATGCATTGCGCAAAACTCGGCATAAAGCTGAACGAATACGGCATTTGGCGTAATGGCAAAATGATCCCTGTCACATCGGAAAAAGATATCTTTAAGAAAGTGAAAAAACCATACATTAAGCCTGAAGATCGATCTAGTTAGCCTTATAAGATTCTCTTTCTATATAATTCTATTGTCAATTAGCTCGTTTAGTGCGTACAATAGCTATACCTTCATAAATTCTAGGGATACTATCATCGTATTCACGATTAATAATTTTATTCAGTATAAACTTAATCAGTTTTGCCGAATTATTAATATCAGTAATTGGAGTAACTTTGAGTTTTTTATATTCATCTCTAGTAACCAATTCAAATCCATCTATAACAGTATCAGCAGGTCTACCAACCTGATTTTCGGTTATCACTAAATCATCGATAAAACCTAATACTACAGAATATTGATATTTATAATCCCTAATAATTCTTAAATAAGGAACATGATTACCATACAGAGGCTGATTTAGGTTTAGCTCTCCAGCAATATATAGCCCTTGTAGTAATGCAGCTTTGCAATATTCATAGATATAGCTACCTTTAATGCCACTAAATTCTTCTAGAACCGTATTCGCCCAGATTTCGCGTTCAATAGTCAAATTAATAGCTTGACTGATAGTTTTGCGTCTATACAATATCGTGGCATCAGTGACTTCACCAAGCAATACTATATATAATTTTCCCTGCGGATCTTCTACATAGATTCTCATTCCTTTAATAGAGAATTCATTAAATGGGGAGACGAGTATACTACCTCCTAATGCTGGTATTTCTGTAGGACCCCAGTATTTAGATTTATTGAAAATCAACTCATTACCAAAATTTTTTAATAAATTAAAAGTTTGTGTTTGGGCAGCTTCAGCAGCCAATTTACCATCAATAAATTTGGGATTAATAGATATTCTAGCAGTACAGTTTTTATTACCCATTTTAGGATTTGTTTAATTCAAAATTTTACTATAAAAAATATTATCTTTATGGCTAAAAGATAATATCTTTTAGCTACAAAGATATTATCCTTTAGCAAGGATTATTTGCACGTTTGACTGTTGAAATAGCTATACCTTCATAAATCCTAGGAATTTCTTTCCGATATTCTCTATTGATGATTTTGCGTAAGATAAAAGTAACTAGAATTTTCATCCAATTATTATATCCTATAGTCCAATCTAATTGTATCGGAATAGGATCATATCCTTTCGAAGAAAGAGACCCTTCATTGTTTTCGATCAGATTTGAATACTCGCTATCCGAAATTAATGTATAACCATCTAATATAGTAGTTATTCGTGCTTGATCTCCTACCATAAATGCTCCTGTAATCACGGTTGAATGACTAAATCCTAACACTACTGAACATTCATTATTGAAATCTTTTATAATTCTCATATGTGGTAATTCGTCATTTCTATAATTGCATGGTATAGTATCACTCCTTTTAGAAGGAGAATAATTCTTTCCTTCCTTCTGAAGGATCTCTTTCGAAGAAAGAGAATAATCCTTATCTATAATAACTAAGCCTTGTAATAATGCGGCTCGACATAGTTCATAAATATAGCTATCTTTAATGCATTCGAATTCTGCAAGTACATTATTTGCCCCAATCTCCCTATAAATCGCTGAATTGACAGCTCTACTGACTGTAACACCTTTATATTTAATCAGTGTATTGATCCTTCTACCTCGTAAAAGTATACCTATACTTTCATCGATAGGATTACCAAAAACATATATACTTATCCCATTTGCTGAAAATGAATTAAACAAATGATCGCGATAAATACCTCCAAATGCGAAGAATTTATATTGTCCCATTTTAGCCTTAACAAATAAGACTTCATTATCAACATCTTTTAGCGAATTAAATGTTTGTGTTAATGCAGCTTTATCGGCCAAATCACCGCTAATAAATTTGGAATAAATAATTAATTTGGACTTACAGGATTTGTTGCCCATTTTGCGATTTATTTAATTCAAATTATTATTAATTAAATTAATTTTATCCAACAATAAATGGAAGATTTATTAATTTACCCAATTAAGTTTATCGATGAATCTTCGCACAGAACTGATAGGGAAAAATTCGTAATTAAAATAATACCGAATAGCCTTATAGCCGAAGTACCTATTCGCATGATTTATGAGAACGATTTTGCCGAATATGAAATGACATTTACGAATGATAAAAGTGGATATGTGCATAGGCATATCTACAAACCCCATATTACCGATTGCACCATAAAGCTATGGGAAATAGATACTTCAATTAGTCTGACATTAGAAATATATAAATCTCTCTTTATCAGCTTTATGGAGAGATTTGACGAATAAAAAATAAGAGATTTTTCGGAACGGAAAATGGAGTTATCGCACAAGGTAATATCCCGATTGAATGCCATTTGACGACAGCGATGGAGTCTCAAGATATACTATATCACCCTCTTCAAAATTCGACCATACGATTTCATGAGAATTAACATCTAGAACAGGTAAATTTTTGCCGTCTACCATAAATACTTCTTCCATAATCTTCCAGCTTTCGGGGTTTGGCAGTGAGACAACTCTGCCTTTATCGAATTTATCTTGTAGCCAATTCTTGATTAAATGGGTATTGCCATTTACCAATTCTACTGTATGAAATGGCACTTTGTTGACCTTCATAGTATTATGTTTAATAATAATAAGTTTCTCCATTTTGCCGATGCGATTAATGGCTTTAGTTAATTTATCTTTTTTATTGTAATCGCTATCAGCTGTTATTAATAGAAAAGCTACGTTATTATGGCGAGGTGGCACTTCGACCTTAATCTTCTCATCGCGTTCGGCATGCAAAATGAAATGATGATCCGAATTCTTCTTAGACAAAAATAAATCTTCCCCTATAGGATAATTGTCATCCTTGATGACTAAACCTCGTGAAGCGGCAAAATGCTGAATATTCAGGTAAATGCAGTAGTCCAAATCCTGCTTAGTGATCGTGAACGCCATTTTATAGTTATATTAAAGATTTAATTCAATTTTATAATCGTCTTGCCGATTAACCACGCCTGGACAGTCCACTTTCTTGCGAAAGAATGGACAGTCCTTCTATCTATTCGAATAGGGACAGTTTAAGAATATAATTTGTTATTTTGGCTGAAATAGATCTTCTAGAAGAAGGGATAATTTATAAAAGCGTCGTTGAGGGGCAAGACCCTCATTATTAAATTATTTTTTCTCTTAGAATAAAATATGGAAACCGTCAGTGGTGTGGTAACCGATATCGGTGAGACCTTTAAGGGAATTTTTACTGGAGGAGCATCTTTCAGTGAAATGTCAACTGGTAAGAAACTTTTCGTAGTTTTCATTGCCGGATTAGTAGTTTTGCTTATTCTCGGATTAATTTATTATATTTACACTCATGCTTCTGCCCCATTCGGCGCTGGATCTACTCGTGGTGTTGGACCTGCTGGATGTTGCGGAAGATTACAAAACGTCCGTTCTCAAATTTTCGACACTGTGCTTTCTGATCAAGATCTTCAACAAGCTGAAAATGCTCGAATTATTGCTGGATCACCATATCAACGAAATATGTTCCCTGGAAGTTTTGAAGAAGGTGCTGGACCACTAGGTATTTATGATAATACTATGGGATTCACTGCTCGAGCTAAACCTACTGCTAACGATATTAGCGCAACTGCCGAAAGCCCATGTTGCGGTAATCCAATGGTCAGACCTCAAGTCCCATATGGCGATAATATTCGACCTAATTATTCCGAATCTGACTACGTGAATATGGCGTATTCAGCTTAAGGGTCTTGCCCCTTAACAACGCTTATCCAACACAACAAGATAATCCTATCTAGTTGTGATTATATTTTTTATGTAGATTTTCAGCGTATTTCACTGTTCTAAATAAAAATTGGAATGGAAGCTAGAAAATTTAGCGATCGAATATAATATTATTTCAATGGATTACTCCACAGAGAAGATGGACCGGGCTATTATAACTAAAAACTATAAAGCCAATTATATCAATGGAGTTTTGCAATTATAGAAGGACTGTCCCTATTCATTCAAATAGAAGGACTACGCCAACAAGTTTATTTTTTCATAGAAATGAACAGCAGAAGTTATTATTATTTTAATATTTAGCTAAGACTAAAATGTTACCTCGAACACGAAGAAATAACAACGGCATGAATGCTGTAATGGTACCTCAGGTACGCAGAACTAATTTTCCAGATGCTTGGACTGCTTATCCTAATGTCACTCCATCAGTAACAGGAGGAGCAATTTACAACAATAATACTCCAATCTATGATTTTGATATTCCATATACTTCTTCACATTCTCGGGCCAATGGGGATTTTGTTGCTGATCCACCTCGAATTGGTAAACCAAGATTATGCGCTTACAGCTGCGGTGTACCACGTCAAGTAGACCTCGTTGGCAGTGTTGCCAATGTCAATAATGCTCGATACTATTAGTTCACTTTCGTATGAAAGTGAACATGACAGTTCGCGCCGTCAACACGCGTAATAAACGATATTAACTACTAAAATAGCTAGTATTAAGCTGTGTTAACTGCCAAGTAGTCCATTCTTTCGCGAGAAAGTGAACAGTTACAAATTGAATTTATAAAATTATAATAATAATTTTGTAACAAAATGGATGGTGTATCGGTTTATAATAAAGAAAGCGAAGGTATTAGGGTTGAAATATTAAGTTCAATCCAATTTCTAATTGTGCGAGTTTATATAAAGGGTAAATGCTATTCGATTAGCAATATAGTAGTACCAGGAGATATACTTGTTAATATATTATGCGAAGATAAAGAAGTAGAAAATATTATAGCATGTGCATTAGTTGAGAATCCGAAACTTGCCCGTAAAGGTCCTGAAAGTATACAATATCATATAGAAAATATGAACTCCCAAATTGCCGATATTATCATGAGTCAAATACTTGAAGATGTTATCTTTATGGATTTGATACGTAAATAACACTTTTATACATTTTCTCATGAGGAAATACAATTGAATAGAGATAGTCCAAAGTGAACAGTGATAAAAAAATAGTTATTTTTTCAGGTAAATGTCTAAATTAATCAACAAGCCCCCGATTAAGCACTTCAATTGCCAAATTGCATAATTTCTGACTTGACTTCTCTTCCGATAAAACATATAGGATCGCTTCGTTAATTTCTTCAATCGTAAATCCGATTTCTTGTATACCAGCACTAGTCCATGAAAGGATTTGGCATTCTCCTGATACTGCGATTTTGAAAGTATGAAGGGTCTTACACATGAACTGCATATCATAATCGCATTTGAGGATCCAGGGAGATGTCTTTTCCCATACTGCTTCAGTCAAATTGCTAGTTGGATCTTCTAAATCGCGATATTTCCATTCTGAAATACAATAAGGGATTCCCTCAAATTCGAATAAATGTCCATCATAAATATGCATAATAATAGATCCTTCAGAAGAAACAATAATAGCAGCCGTATAAAGCTTGCGTTGAAGGCTAAGTCTGAACTTGTTTTGTTGCTGGCGAATCGAGACGATGCTGTTCTGGAGCCGCGGCGACAAAAAATTGCTCAGGTCGCTTTGCGTTGGGATGCTTTGCAAGGGCC
>CALLKE010000188.1 GCA_938008555.1 uncultured Pedobacter sp. | reverse complement strand
TTCGATCCAAAGCGATGACGAATATTGTGGGCAATCCGATTAATCTGATTTCAACGGGGCCGCAAGCGACAACTAAAGGGAATGCTGCTGCACCCGCTACGACTTTCAAGATTGATGCGAAACCTGAGTTAGCCTCCAGTAGTATGAGTCTTCAGGCGCAAACAGGGGCTATACAGCGTACGATTATAGATGCCCCTCCTGAACAAAAGCCAGGCCGACCCGAGAATATGGTGCTGTTTGTGAATGGTTATCGGTCTGGCCCATCGCTTACAAAAGGTGCTTTAGAGCATTCAAATTCTGACAATATCGTTTCGACAATTGATCGTTACAAGTATTGGGAAGGCCTGGATACCCAATTTTATCGTCGGTTGAATTCGGGTACAATTTTCTATGCCGACGGTCATCACAGCATCTCGACGTCTAATCACCGAACGATGTCTGAATTTATCAAGAGTGCGAAAAATACCATACACAGTTCCAGTGATCTCCAAGAGGTGAGCATGAAATATGTAGGGCATTTTTTGGATTCTCCTTCAGCCTCTGTAGCGATTGCAGAGGCGCTCACACCTGCCCCTTTTGCCCAGATAATTACTGCAGGTCGAGTTGCTTATAACCTTTTGGCTCCAGGTGAGTTGAACATCAAATCAAACCGGGCAGGCTTCCAAGAAAGACGTAAAAATGGACTAATAGCAGCTCAATCGCTGTTATACAATCTTGAAAAGTGTAAAATAAGTGCTCGCAAACAAGGTAAAGACCTCACGATTCAAAAGCTCGACATCGTAGCTCATAGTATGGGATATGCCTATGCGCTGGGTATGCTTGATGCGCTGAAAGGCAAAATACCTTTGGGTCGTTTTTACATTATTGCTCCAGAAAATGCGGAGGCTGGGGAAATTGATTTGAATGATTTTGAAGAAGTATGGCAATATGGAGCTAATCTTGGGGAACCCAATGCAGATCCTCTGCATCAGCAGGATGGCGTGGCTCCGCAGACACCAGTGAAGGGATTGAAGGAAATTAAAGATCCGATTAGGGAAAAGAGAGGCCGAGCATTTATCCCCCAAGGTGAGCCTAAAGGCTTTTTACAAAGCCATTCGATTGGGAATTATAAATGGATATTCACTAAAATTCAGGAAGGACGTAATGGCTATGTTAAGATTAGGGATTAAAATAGGTGGGGTATTGATTTTGTTATGTACACTATTTACATGTAAAAACAACCTAAATACGGCTGTTAGAGATAAAAGAATTTTATATAAAGCACATTCAATAAAGCAAATTGGTAATAAAGCATATTTGAACGTATGGAATGCCGCTAGAGATAGTGTTAAAACCTATATCGATAATCATTTAGTTCGATTTACTACCTATAACAATCATGTGTGGTATTTAGATAGCCTAGTGAGCTTTAATAAGAAGGCAGACCGATGTGTAATGGCTTTGAGTTATCAAGATAATCCATCATCACCTAGTGACTGCATGGAGTATTTGTATGGAGCTAAAATCAATGGGAAATGGTATTTTTTCCTGGGGGGGGGGCAATTTGTTCTTCCCAGAGATTATTATCAAACTAATGTTCGTGTCCCTTTAAATATTGAACAGTTTAATGACATAGCGACAGATAATATTTTTAATGGTTACCTCAAAAAAGATGCTGCTGGAAAATGGGAAATAAATGACGCGTTTTTCGTCGCACATTTCGAAGATGTTGGCTGGGGAGATTTTGAAAGATATCAGGATACCGTAGTCCATGGAAAACGATTCGATAATAAGAAAGAGTATTTTGAGAATATTTATATGGGTGTTGTCAAAGGAAATTGGATTAGAGAGTAATGCAAGACGATTATAGTCACTAATACTCAAAATAAATCATCAAAACCCTCGATATCGTAGCTCATAGCATGGGTTATGCTTATGCGCTGGGTATGGTTGATGCGCTGAAAGGCAAAATACCTTTGGGTCATTTTTACATCATAGCTCCTGAAAATGCGGAGGCTGGGAAGATTGATTTGAATGATTTTGAAGAAGTATGGCAATATGGAGCTAATC
>CALLKE010000187.1 GCA_938008555.1 uncultured Pedobacter sp. | reverse complement strand
GGCTTGAGCAATGGAGACTAGGTAATCAAGCGGAAATGTTGGTAAAGCTTTTTGGGGGTGAAGTGGGTTAAAGCTGGGTGGTTGAAGTGTTTTTGTTTTTAGTCACTATGTAGGTATAAGGTTCGGTAGTAGATGGCTGGCCAAAAGTATTAGTGTTTGTTTGCGGAGAGGGCTTAGATCCAAAAATCGCTTTGAATATAACATAGGCAATAATTAGGCCTGTCAATATTGTACAATATGTAAATGCTTCGACCATTTTAAAATGGGTAAATATTGCAGAAAGAATAAAGAGTAACCCAAATGCATTTTTAATAAAAACCTGCATAGACTGACTTATTGCCTTAAGTGTACAATACGTGAGAAGACATACCATTAAGAACAGACAGCAAATGGCCATGCCCTCCATACGGCATCCATTAAATAGTATGTAAATAATAAAAAGAGACCACAGTGCGTATTTCATAAAAGTGTATTTGAAGTATCAAAAGTAGTATAATAAATAAAAAATGAGCAAAAATTTATATTACACCATTAATTTTAATACAAATGCTTCCACTGCTTTTGTAGGTGCGAATCAGCAGATTGAAAAAATTATAGCCAATACCCAAAATATGACCTATAATTTTGGCGAATCTTGGAAAAAGCTATTATCTATTAATCAGGCTTTAGAAGGTATTCGTAATCTACAATCTATACTTGATGCAACCATTCAACCTGGTGTTGCTTTGAATACATCCTTAATGGATTTATCTGCCATTACGGGTTTGACAGGCAAGGCCCTCGACGGAATTAGTGAAGCAGCTCGAGCCAGCGCCATCGCTTTTGGCACCGATGCGGCTCAAAATGTAGAAAGCTACAAGCTCTTACTTTCACAGTTGTCCCCTGATATAGCGAAAAACTCAACTGCCTTAAAAGCAATGGGTGATCATGTCAACGTCCTATCTAAAACGATGGGAGGAAGCACTGTTGCTGCAACTGAGGTGCTAACAACAGCGATGAATCAATATGGTGTTAGCTTGGATGACCCGATGCAGGCTAGCAAGGTGATGGCTGAAATGATGAATGTGATGGCTGCTGCTGCCAAGGAAGGATCTGCTGAGCTCCCTCAGATCAAAGCTGCGCTTGAAAACGTAGGTATGGTGGCTAAAACAACGGGTGTTACATTCTCTGAAACCAATGCTGCCATACAAGTATTAGATAAGGCGGGAAAAAAGGGAGCCGAAGGCGGTGTGGCTTTGCGCAATGCATTGAGTGTTCTGAGTGAAGGTCGATTTTTGCCTAAACAAACCCGAAGTGAATTGGAGGCAACAGGCATTAACATTGCACAACTAGCTGATAAGACTATTCCATTAACCTCACGATTGAGTGCTCTTAAGCCTATTATAAACGACACAGCATTAATCACAAAACTATTTGGCAAAGAAAATGCAGCGGCAGCCATTGCTTTAGTTAATGGTAGTAAAGATATCGACGAATATAACCGTAAGATACAAGGCACAAATACAGCCGCTGAGCAGGCAAAGACTGTAATGGGGTCATATGCTGAAGGTATGAAACGAGTAACAGTTGCGTTTGATGATTTTAAAATAGGGATGTTTAATCTTATACAAGATTTCCTACCCCGAACACAAGTTGTTATATCTTCGTTAAGTGGATTCGGGCAGCTAATGTCGGGCTTAAACTCAATAAAAACATGCTGGGAAGTATTTACACATTATACTAGCCGCGCTTACAATGCTCTAAGCAACTTCACTACCGCCCTCGTCAATGGCACCATTCAAACCAAACTTTTCGCTTTCTGGCAAAAAGCCGCTAGCAAAACCACAGGTTCATTCAGAAAAGCGATCAACGGTTTACGTAACTCCTTTTTATGGGCAACAGGGGCAGTACGCACCTTTTCGATAGCGGTGGCTAATATTCCCGTATTGGGCTGGATTGCTGTAGCCGTTGCAGCGGTGACGGCAGCTGTTGTTTATCTCTGGGAGAACTGTAGAAGGTTTAGAGAAATTGTTTTCGGTATTTGGGAAG
>CALLKE010000186.1 GCA_938008555.1 uncultured Pedobacter sp. | reverse complement strand
TATGTCCATGGGTCTCCTTCTAGGTTATGGGCTAGAACCCGCACCTTACGGTGATTGGTGGGCTAGGCGCCCTTCTTGATGAACTTGTACCCCTTCTTGACGGTAGCATGGGGGTACTTTACGTTGACCTTGCCCGCACTGCCTTTAGGGAAACGGATGCTGGCAGCAATGCCATGCTTGCCCTTCTGCAGGTACTTACGATCTGGATTCTCACTATATTCTGGGTTGGCCATTCTTTTACGCTCCTCGTAAAACGTAGGTGGGGGGACCTGGACGGTCCCCCCGATGCACACTAGCCGGAAACGATAGAACCGAGAACCCACCGCCAGTCACGGTGCATGTAGCTGTACCGCATGTACGCCCGCCATTTGGCCACAAGGGTATCAATATCCTCTGCCTGCGCGAACTCCAGCGGCACACGGTCGTACCAGGTCAGGTTCTTCTTGCGACCCTTGCTATCACAAAGGAACCAGTCGGTCGCATCCGACATGTAGTTCCATCCACCCTCGCTGGGCATGATCTTGTACCCGCCGTAGTGGACGTTGCGCTCGTTGTTGGCGCTGGCGGTCTTACCAAAGGACTCAATGACCTCAAAGGCCGTGCCATAAAGGTCCACCGGAATCCACAGCTCATCCATGCTGACGGAGATACGGTTGGCCTGGTCATCACGGAAGCCTTTGGCCTGGATGACGGCTGCCAAGAGAGCCGCTGCCGAGAAGGCCGTAGTCGCCATGTTGTCAAAGCCCGCCGCCGTGCTCGCCCCTGACGTGGTGGTATGGCTGTCACTCACGAGGGCCACATTCTCCGTGTTGCGATAGAAGAACGTGTCCACAGACGAGGCATTGACGAACACGCGAGCCGCATGCTTCTGGCGGGTGCGATTGGCAGCCTGGGCCAAGTCCACCGGACGGGACTCCCAGATGCCATGGCGGTCGTCGTCATACAAAGCCCGCTCGATCTGAATACCAGACGCGAACTCAATGTGTGTCGCCGTCACATCGTAGCCTTGGTTCTGGTCCTGATATTCCACTTGTCCCGTGAACTGGGAGAAGTCCTGTAAGGCCCCTACCGCACTGACCGTCTCGTATTGGTCACTGGAGTTATCCATGCCAAACAGAATAGGCACCACATCGGGAAGCTGGTCATATTCGTCGTAGAAGATCTTGGTGATTCTACGATCAACTAAATCGCCAAACCCAGTTGAAATCATTGGAACGGACATAGTAGACTCCTTGTGCTGGCTCGGGCCTGGTTCAGGGCTACCAGGGAGGGGCTGACCCTACTGTGTGTACCCAGCCAAGGTTGTGAGATTAGAGGGTCGCAATGTTGAGTGCATGATCGTTGCTGCACGCCAACACGTAGCTGTCATAGAGGCCGTTGAGCCGGAAGCCCACCGTGACCATCGCCGCACCCGTGCCCACCGCAATGATCGCATTGGCTTCATCGAGGTTGGCGGTGAACTGCATGGTCTTGGCGGTCGGGTCCAAGATCCAGTATGGCGCACGCAGGAAATCATCTCCAATGGCAATCGCCCGGTCAAATGGCACCGTGACAGTCCCTGCCGTAGAGGAGACGGACGTGATCTTGCGGTACTGGCCCTTGTTGGCATTAACGCCATCACCATTAGCCCAGACCACGCCTTCATCGAAGGTCGGGGTTGACCATTCCGCCCCAGTCGTGACCACCGTGCCGCCTGCGCTGCCCGTGGTTTCATCCTGGTTGGCCAAGGCCGCCCCTGAAGTGGAGCTGCCCGCCATGCGGTATTCCATGACCAAGTGCGGGTTCACAATGCAGCTCACATTACAGTGTGCTGATAAGGAGCCTGATCCTTACGTGCATTTGCCACGAGAAGAATATGTGGCACTCCGCGAGCAGAACCGGGTGTTGGCGAGGGAATACACACGACTGTTCAATCTTGCTAAACCTATCGCAACTGTATTACAAGACCTGAAGATCATCCCTATTGGGTGCTCACGTGAACAAGAGCTTGCTTGGAAGATGGCTGTGAAAAACTTTCGACATTATCAACAGGGGTATGAAGCAAGTGTGGCGATAGAAGCCGCCCTCACCGCCACGAGCCAGCCAAAGGAGGTAAGCGAATGAAAGAAAAAATTGTATCTATTATCGACTATGAGTCATCTGACAAGTCCCGCTGGAGTAGTGTGGCTGGATTTGAAGTCATTACCAACAAGCAGCGCATTAAGCTGTATATCGACAATTCATCATCTTGTTGCGAATCGTGGGGGTATTTTTGGTGCAATGACAACCCACAAGATTTTGTGGGTGCCAGCCTTCTAGGTGTGAGCACTACGGACACAGCACTAAGTACGAAGATCATCGAATCGAAC
>CALLKE010000185.1 GCA_938008555.1 uncultured Pedobacter sp. | reverse complement strand
AGTGATGGGAGGCTCAATTTCTTGGTCAGTTGCCTGTTGTGGCATTTCTTGTGGATAATCCATAAATTATGTTTCCTTATATTTAAATAGATACTCAGCGGCTTTATTTAATAACGTCGGAGAATCCTGAAGAAACCCAATTCCACGGTTACATCCATTACATAAAATGCCCCTTACTTTGCCAGTAACATGATCGTGATCCACACAAGCCATTATAGATTTATTTTGAGTATGTATTTCTAATGGTTTGTTGCAAATAGAACAACTTTTATTTGATTCTTCATACATAGCATAAAAATCTTCTATAGATAAATTATAACTACTTTTAAGTCTATGCTTTTTAATTGTCTCTAAACTAAGATTTGCTTTATGCTGTTTAACTTTATCTTTGTTGTTTTTAGTCCAGTTATTTTTTTGAAGTTTTACTTTTTCAGGGTTATCTTTTTTCCATTGAGTGGAAATTTGATTTGAACAAGAATTACAATATTTTTTAAATTGCTTTCTTGCTCCTACTGTCCAATTGTCTAAAGTTAAAAGAGCATTGCATTTTGTGCATTTAATATCCAGTAGTATCACTTCTTCCGCTGAGGCTGTAACCAGATGCTGATAACTCTTCCTCATACTCTTGATCCTCAATTTCTTGTGGGGTTGGTGCTTGTACCAGCGAATCCAACATTAGTCCTAGGTAGGAGAATGCATCAACTTGGTCGTCGTGAGTGTCTCGCGGAAAGCGTGTACATTCATCCTCAAAGGCTTGATACCAATCTCCTTCTTTATTAAAGAACACAGTGTGGGCCCTTACTCGGGCCTGCATGCTGCGTCCGCGTGCAATTTTATCCTTACCACCGTGCTTTAGAGGTTTGATGTTTGCAAACACCCCTGTCTTTAGCATTTCTTCACGAAGGAAAGGACCAATAGATTTTGATACCTGCATTTCCTCAATACCAATAATTTCAGGGTCATACACTCGCTGGAGATTAATTAAAGTATCTACAATTTCTCTGCCGTCTAGACGTTCACGAATTACATCAAGAATAAAGATTCGTTTATACTCATCTACACCAGCAATGATGAATACAGAATAGTCTGCTTTCTCACTTTCTGAAATAGCCAAGTCAACAGTAACATATAAATGTAACTTTTGATTATGATGCTCTTCCTTCATATCAAGGAAGTCTTTACGCTTATAATAAGCTACAGATTCGTCTACAGGATAGTTTAGATATTCTTGGCTATATGCATCAGGAATACCCTGTGCAACATAGCCTTCTCGTGTTTCTTTTAGTTTAGCTGCGGGCCATCGGTCAGGCCACAGTATTTTACTAAAGTCTGGATTATGTGCTCGATATTTAATACTAAACCAACCACCAGCCACTGTCTTTTGTGCATATAGTTTTAAGTCAGTATCTACTGTCCATTTATCCCACTGCTTAGGCATAAGCCTTTCAAGTAAGCTGTCCATATGGAGAATAGTACCTACAATACGAATAACACCAGTAGAGCTTAAACATGGAAGAAGAGCAGAGTAAAACCAACGTCTCATCTTTTCTCTACGTTCTTTATTTAGAACAAGCTCGTCGTTTTCCATGTCATCACAAAGAATAATATCAGGACGAGTACCATTCCAAATCAAACCACGTAGTTTTTGTTCTGCGCCTTTAGCAATAATACGGAATTTATGCCCATCAGCAAATTGAACAATTATATCACTTTCAGTATCTTTAATAAATAAAACCTTACCGTCTTCATTACGTTTAAGGTTAAATAAATTGATTAAAGCTTCGTTGTCTTGTAGGTGTTCTTTGAAGAATCCCAAGAACATCATTGCCTGCGCTTCAGTGTCAGATACCAACAGCATGAATTTACGCTGTCTAAACATTAAGGTTGCTAGGCCATAAGAAACAGTGATGCCAGTGGTCTTTGCATGACCTCGTGGCGCGCTTAACGCAACCTTGGTATATTTACTGCAACAAATGTCCCAAGCTTCTTTGTGAAAATCTGGTGTTTCTACAGCACCTTCAAACTTACTAGAGAGTACAGTACGAACAAAACCAGCAATAATATTACTATTTAGTTGGGTCATTTACGCTATCTTGTTTAATTAGGCGTCCAATAACACCAAGAACAAGAAGAGTAATGGCAACACCAATAACAACATTCTGTGGGAGGTTTTGTTTTAGGTCTTCGGGAACCAAACTCCAACTACCTAAAATACTACCCGCAGCAATTTGTGCTTGTACAGAAAACATTTTATACCAGCTTTTGGCGTTGTCTACTAGTTTCATTTCTTTTTTCTTTCTCGCTTAGATGTTTGGCTTTTCATTGAGCCGTCGGCATTTCTGCTGAAGGATCGGTTAGAGCTTTTGGATACAGCTCGTAAATTTGACTTAGCTGAAGTTCCTCCCTTAGAAAGGGGAACTCTGTGATCCAGGTCTTTTCCGTCACCTTTAGAGGTACGACCATCTGCATTGGCTTGGTTTCTTGCAACTGTTCGTTCACTTCTGTTGGCTCGTTGTTCTGGTTTGCTGTGGTATTTGGCATATTCCGTTTTATAGTCACGCTTGCCGTTCTTCTGGTATGGGATTTTCATTCTCCTTATTTTCTAGAAAAACAACATCTGTCACATTAACAGGAGCTTTGGTTTTCTGTGCAACAGCAAATTGTTCAAATTGTTTAGCAAGAGCAGCCAGCTTGTCATTAACACTGCCCTCTTCAACCTCAGCAGCTTGCGGCTTTTCAATCGATTCCCTCATTTGGAAACTACTCTTCATAACCTCATGTGCATCTCGCAGAGAAACCTCTTTACGCACAACTTGACCTGTTTTCTGGTCGTAAAAAAAGTCACCTTTTTCCAACCTATCTTCTACAAGAGCAAGGGAACGGGCGACAATGTTTTGAAGTTTATGAGAAAGAACAATGTTATCTTCTTGCTTAACCTCGTCATAAAGCTCTTTCCACCAAGTTGTTTTAGTCCACTTGCGTAGAGTTTCTTGAGGAATTTGCAGAGCAATGGCTGTTTGTTGGGCATTACCACCAAGCACCACATAGGTGTTTACAGCCTCTAGTTTCTGCTTGTCTCCCCAGCTTTTTTGGAAGTCTGTGGGCTTACGAACAGGAACTTTTTTACGAGCAGTTTTTTTATCAGATAACACAGCGTTCTCCTTTGAGACAAGATGTTTAACACAAAGAATTGTGTCCTTACCTATTATTATACCAGAACATTTAACACAATACAAGGTTAACTGCTAATAGATCTATCCCTTTTTGTCAAGATAGTCAGCAATTTTACGGTGTTCTTCTGGAGTCCCATCATTTTTAATTCGGTTTGCTCTCCATGAAATGATCTGAATATTTCCTTTTACATAACCCTGTGATGGATCAATTCGATCAAAAGAAGGACTGTTTTCTACTCGTTTGTCTGAACAATATTCAAGCACACAACCTAAAATTGGGCAGTAAGTAGGCCACTCTATCTCATGAAATTCAATATCAAACGGAATTCCTTGCGCTTGAGCAGCGCTTTTTTTGTTCTTATATTTCATTCTTTTTTCAGCCCACTCAACTTGTTCTCTATCTCCCCAACGTAAATACTGTTCTTGTTTGTAGGTCTCTTTGCGGTTTTTAATGCGCATTTTAACAGGATTTACAAGACCCATTTTACGCATAACTTGGTCGAGTCTTTGACGAGACACACCATAAAATTTAGCTATTTCAGCCCCAGTTTTACCTTCTGACAGCATTGTAGCAATCTTAGTTTTATCATACATTTCAGTACATTTGAATTGAAAAGACATTGACAAATCTCCATAAAAGTAGTTGACATACATCTATTGTAACACAAATGAAGGTTCTTGTCAAGTTTTATTTTACACAGTAGTGGTTGTTGTTGACAAGTGTGGTAAGATATCAATACCATATGTATTTAATGTATTGTATTTATGTTTTATTGTATTAAGGTTTTAAACAGGCGTATGCGCGACATGCACACACAGGTACACACAGACGTAACGCGAGACGTGGGGTGTGTACGTCGAGCGTCAATGCCGTTTAAACCTCTTTAAACCCCTCTAGAATCAATTTAAACAGGGTAGGTGCTACATGGGTAGCTTAAAGCTGTTCTAGAGGCTCCTAGAGCCTTTAAACCATTCCCCCAGAAAGGAGCACGAAGGTGCGACAAATCCCCCCTATCGGTCAAATTTTATAAAAATTATA
>CALLKE010000184.1 GCA_938008555.1 uncultured Pedobacter sp. | reverse complement strand
CTTGGCTTTCATCTCTTTCTCGTAAGCAAGTGCCCCACGGCGTGCTCCGTCTGCGGTGCCTTCGGCAACACTCTTGCTGTATCGGTCTCTCAGCCCTTCTAGTTGAGCTTTGTTAGCTCCTACAGCCCTCTCAAATTCGTCACTAACCGCAGAGTTACCTGTGATATTGGCTTTAGCCCTCTCAAGTTTCAAGAGTTCTTCAAGGGCAGCGATAGCATCCATGCGCAGTTCGATTTCCTTGCGAATGTTCTCAAGCTGCCCTTCGTGTTGCGCCTTGGACTCAGCAATAGCTTCAGCTTCTGCTTTCAACGCAGTTGCGTTGCTGAAGACAGAGGTGTTGATGTTGCGGTACTGTTCCGCAACCTTCTGCATCGACTCAATCTTATCCGTCTCAAGTTTGGATTTAGTCCAATACTCTTCATCAGCTTTAATGAGCTTACGGGTTTCGCCTGCAAGGTCTTGGGCAGCAAGCAGTTGACGCTTGTTAGAGTCAAGTTTGATTTTCTCAATCTTGTCTTGGTTAGCTTGTATATCTGTAGTAGCTTTGTTACGCAATGCCTCAAGCTTTGCGTCTTCTGCTTTCCAGTTCTCACTGTCAGGCTTAAACCCGTCACGGACTTTCTTAATTTCTGCGTATTGTTCTACATACGCGTTTACATAGTCTGCAGAGGATTTTTCAATAACGGCGATAGAGTCCTGCTCAAACGTAACCGTAGAGGCAAGTAAGTTAGCTTGGTGCTGCCCTTGGGTGACAAGGAGGTTTTTGTACTCGCTATCTTGAATAGCTTTCTCGGAATCGAAGCGTGCCTTGATAACAGACAATTCGCTGTCCATCTGCTTCTGCAGATTGGGGAGGGTTTGCTCGTCGTAGGAACGGGGTTTTTGGGTGCGGCTATTCGCACCCCTTGGCTTATCGTCAAGACCGTATTTAATATCTCCAAACAATCCGGTGATTGCATCCTTACGCTGCTTAACCTCGTCTACAGTTAGTTGAGCGGAGCGCTTGTTTTCTTCCTTGACCTGTTCTGCTGCAGCTGCCGTAGCTGCTATATTTTGAGTAGCCAACCGCCATGCAGCCGTAGCCACATTAGTTTTTTCTTCCGCTTTTTTTATAAAATAATCAAGCTCTACATAGCCAAACCCGTCCGGGTTTTGCATAAACCGGATATTCTTAGCTTTCATAGTCTCAACAGTTTTCCATGCTTTTTCTTCTTCTTGACGCGCACGAGCATATCCAGTTTGCCCCAGTTTCGAAGAGTCTCCTTGCTTTTTATTGGCGTCCATCTGAGCTTGGGCTTCTGTAAGGCTTAAGCCTGTAGCTCTCAAATCGTTGAGCGTTTTTAACCTCAAAGCCTCGTCTTGTAGGTTTTTAATTATGTTGTTGTTGTATAACTCATCAGCTTTAGCAGAGGTATCGACACTCCGACCTTGCCACATATCATACAAAGACCAAGCAACAGCCGCAACGGTGATAGCCGTCCCTATTCCAGGCAATAGCCTAGCTAGGCCACCAATTAATCCAAGACCTCCCGCCTTAGCTGCGTTATTGGCAAGTGTGGCAGACGTATCCGCAACGGTTGCTGCAGTTTTGCTGACTAGCGCTGCTTGAAGTATTTTGTAGCCTCCAGCAAGTCCAACAACAAGTGCTGCGTGATCTACTAGTGCAGAGCCGAAAGATATGAAGGATGCGATAGCTTTAGCTACAAAAGTCACGATAGCGGATAGGTCCGCGATGAACTCCGGGCTACTGAGTGTTTTTTTAAGCCTATCTGAGATCAACAATAACTCTGGCTCGGCGTCTTTAAACGCTTGCACCATGCTAGTCTGAAGGGTAGCCTTAACAGCCTTAAACTGTGACTCAGTAGTTTGCGATAATTTTGCAGCGCTAATTGCTGCAAAACCGTAGCTTTCTTCAATGCCTGCTCGCATTTCCTCTAAAGCATTTCCCAATGTTTTAGATGTATCTTTGGCTTGTGTACGGACTAACTCTAAGAGTTCAATAATTGCTTTAGCACCTCGCTCAGACGCTATGGATTGCAGCAGATTTTTCTGGCTGATACCATCCATAGAGCGTAGTTTTTTATCTAGCTCGGCTACAACTTCGATCATAGGCCGGAATTCTCCTGTCGCCGTCCGCATCTCAATGCCTTGCTGTTTCAGGACTTTAGCAACTTGAATAGACCTACCAGAAAGATCGGCGTAAGCGTTCCGCAATGCAGTACCTGCCGCAGAGCCCTCAATACCTAGCTGGGATAGTGCGGCAATACCTGTTGCTGTGTCTTCAAGAGACACGCCATATTGCTTGTTAATAACAGAGGCAGTTTTCATGGCACTAGAAAACGACTCTACACTAGATTTAGAGTCCGCAGCTGCTTTAGAGATTACATCTGAAACCCTGCCAAAACCTCCGGCACCCATACCAAAAGCTGTGCTTACGGAGACTAATGTATCAGCAGCAGTCTTTAGGTCAGTCGTACCTGCGATAGAAAAGTTAAGCACATCAGGCGTGACAGCTAAAATCTCATTAACTTTTAAACCAGCCAAGGATAGAGTCTTCATCGCTTCAGCGACTTCCAACGGCCCAAATGGTCCCGAGTGGCCCATCCGAAGCAGTTCGTCGTTAAGACCTGCCATCTCTTTGGTGGTATTCTCGCCCAAGACTTCGATGATCTTAAGCGTATGCCCTACCTGCGATCCCATCTTAACTGTCTGTACAAAGCCATTAGAGATTGCTGCACCAGCAAACAGCGGAACCAGATTACCCCAAGTCAGCCACAGCAGGTTGAAGCCGGAGGCCAAGCCTCGGGCCATAGAGTGGACGTTGTTGCCGTCGATTGTTAGCTTCTGGAAAGCGGTGGAAAGCTGTTTAACTTGTCCTATGTCTTGGGCTTTGGGGATAACTGCACTCACACTACCTGCACTCACACTGCCTGTAAGCGCATTGGTGGAGTTAGCGCCTATCAAAGCCCCGGCTGTTTGGGTGCTGGAATTGTATCGCTGAAAAGCGCCTACTGGATTATTAGTAGCTGCGCGAACCTGCATGATGTCCCGAGCTTGCGCGTCTCTGGCTCCTTGCTCCATTTGTGCGCGAATGCTCGCCAGGTGGCGGGTCATCTCACTACGAGTAGCAAGTCCAAGCATCCGGCGAGTGTCATCCTCAGTCGTCAACTTAGTTGCAGAATTGGCCCTAGCTTTTGCAGTGGCTTCTGCTAATTTTGCAGCAGCTTCTCGGCCTTCCTTGATTGTTTGCTCTTGCTGAGTCCGGCGCAAACGTGTGGTAGCCTGTTCTGCGTTAGTTAGGGTAGTCAACTGTTGCGCCAACCCATCCCGCATCGCAGCAACGAAGTCACTTCCGTAGGTTTTTTGTACGATGGCGACAGCTTTATCTCCGCCTGTCTGCAGAATTCTCTGGATATTACTTGCACGATTCATCAAGCTCTGCAGCATAGCGGAGCTGCCTTTTTCTTGAATCTGCCGTGTTGCCGTTTCAATATCGGTAGCGTACTTAGCGTTAAGTTTTAGATTTCTGTCAGCTGCAAGTTTTAATGCTCTGCCCGCACCTTCAACACCCTCTACCAAACCATCCGAAAGAGCTTTACCCGCTTTTTGACCGCTTGATTTAAAGTCTGCGGCTGCAGTAGATAGCACACCACGCAGCTGATCCATCTCACTTTTAAGCGCTTTACTTAATCCTCCGATACTATCCTTGAGAGTTGTCTCTAGACTCTTCAACCCATCCAGCGACCCGCCCATACCGCCCATAGCAGCTTTAAACTCTGCAAGTTTTTTGGCGATGTCTTTGCCGTTACCAAGCGCTGTAGCAACCGCATCAATGCCTGCCGCGAGTTTCGGCAAGTCCTCATGTCCTTTTACATCAACTGTGTAACTTAAATCGGCCATATCACTCCGCAGAAGGCGTAAAAAATCCCGGCATTGCCGGGATTCTACCCTGTTTCAAGGGTTTTGGGTGGTTCGGTTGCGATTCAGGCATTTTGGAAGTTAGCCTGATTGCAACCTGGGTGGCGCAGAACCCTTTGGTGTTTGCTTCGCATTGGATTCCTTATCCGACTTCTCTCTCATCTTCTGTAGCCATATTCTGTCTATCAGTTTAACCTTAGAGTAGAAGTCCTCAAAGTTGTACAGTCCAAATATGCTCCAGTAGTCATAGATTTGCCGGGTTGACAAGCCTAAAGGATAACCCTGGGTATACCCTCTATCTCCTGTCAACTCATAGAAGCATTCAAAGTACCACTGAAGTCTATCAAGCAGCTTAGGTTTATTCCTCAGAGCGGGAGGTTCCTGTCCTTGCTCCTGCATTTGCAGAAGCATATCCATTTTACTCCCCCACTCCATCTGCCACCCAATAACCTCAATTAGTTTTTTTCGTTTTCGTCCTCTTGGACTGCTGCGAACTGTGCCTCATCTTTTGCCTGTGCATCAATCCAATCCCGAAAGCGTTCGTGAGCAAGTAGCTTACGAGCATTGTCCAAACTGTACGGCAAGGGTTCACCTTGGAATTGCACATTACCGCGCCAGCCCAGAAGGATACCTTTAGCCATCGACTCCACTACGATTTCCGTCAGCTTCTCGCCAGCAGCATCAGTTTTGGAATCCAGCAAGCGTTCATTCTTCTTGTACAGCGCTTGTGCAACCTTACGGTAGTTCTTATTACCGGCTCGGGCAACAAGGAACTCAACGTCACCGTTATAGGGCACCCAAACACCGTCTTGGGAGAGGGCTTCGTTTACAGCGAAGTCAGCGAAAAGGTCAACAGCCTTGGTGGTAGCTTTTGCAGTCATGTTTTAATCCTGTGGTTCACCGGCAACCGGCCCGCACATTATAGCTGCAAGAATGCAAAAAGCCCTCCAGATTTTCATCCGGAGGGCAAAGGACGGTGTTAACCGACCACAGGAGAGATTAGGGGACCAGTGCAGCGCCAACGCGGTCGATAAACATAACCTTGCGCAAAGCTGCATCAGCATTACCCAAGTCAAGCAGGCCGGTCACGCTGATGGAGGCCATCAGGTCTTGGTCCTTGCCACCAGCATTCAGGCTGTAGCTGCTGATATTCGCCTGTGGCAAGGTGAAGATGTAGCCGTTACCTTGGGTGTCAAAAGCAGTGAAAGCGATTTCCATGTTGGCGTTCGAGAGGAACTCATCATAGAAGGCGCGACCACTGGCGAAATAAACTTCAAGGTCAGCCGTGACGTTGATAGTGCCGCTACCGATACCAATGCTGCCCAAGCTGCAGATTGCAGATTGTGCGCGCAGGGTATTGTCGTAAGACAGGCTAATCGAGTTCACGAATGTACCGGCAAGTGGGGCACCCTTAGCCCAGAGTGCGCAAGCCGTACCGGACACACCCGACATGATTGGGAAAGCTTGCGAAGCAATTGGACTACCAGGAAGGGTGGTAGCATTAGCTGCCACTGCATCGCGGCCCATGAAAGCAAACTCCATCGTAGATAGCGACCCCGAGGAAATGCTGAGTTTCAGGGCCGAGGGCGTCATCCCCCTAAATGCGAAAAATTCCCCTGTATCCGTAGATGCCCGTTCAATCGTATAGCTCGGCTGGGTCGTACCATTCGACAGGCGCGACACCTTAAGTACCGTGGCTGCGTAAGGACCGCCCGGAGTT
>CALLKE010000183.1 GCA_938008555.1 uncultured Pedobacter sp. | reverse complement strand
AAATTATTATCGTAGACTTGCAAAAAAGCATTGATCGAAATTTGAGGTGCGAATTCAGATTGGAAAAGTAGCTGTAAAGCTAATTCCCGGGCTTGGCGGCGTTCAATTTTCATAGAGTAACTTTCGTATTCGGATTAAAAGCAGTTAAAGGTAATTGCGCTTGTGAGGAATCAACAAAATCCATTAGTTCCGCATCTTCTAGAGTTTCAACAAATTCTTGAACATCTTTAAAAGTTCTGTAAACGCTAGAAAATCTAACATAGGCAACATCATCAAGTTGTTTTAGTTCAGCAAACTGAAGGCTTAGCATTTCCGTTAGACTATGTTCTAAGTCTGCTTTGGCTAGCTGAGATACATTGTGAGGTGAGGTGGTAAGATGTCGAGCAAGTTCCTGAATATACAGGTGATCTTGAGTTTGAATTTCGTGGTAAAGTTTCGCGCCATCTTTACGGATAAGCGTGATAAGTTTTCCTAGTGCGAGTGTATTGGCTTCTGCTAGATACTGATTTCGTTCTTCGTGAGGAAATTTATTCAGAAGCTCAGGCTTTTGAATTTTAATCTGTTCTGAAAAATATTGTACTAAATCAAAAGCCATATACTTACTCCATTTTATTAATCTAATAGTCTGAGACTTGGTTTTTTCTTAGATGCTTCAGGTTTTTCTTCATGCTCTGATTTTAAAGCATTTTGCTCATTTTGGGTATGACCCTCATATTCAGATGGGTCGAAGAATAAACCTTGTCCATTTTCACGGGCATAAATGCCAATCACAGCATTAAGGGGGACATAAATATCACGAGATACCCCACCAAAACGTGCAGAGAAGGTAATCGCATCGTTGCTCATATGTAGCGCATGCACGGCATGCGGGACGATGTTTAAGACAATCTGCCCATCTTGAATAAACTGCTCGGGTACCATAGTATTCGGTTGCGTTGCATCGACCAATAAATGTGGTGTCAGCTGATTATCACAAATCCATTCATATATGGCGCGAGCTAAATATGGACGAGTCGGCGTAAGGTTTAATTCTTGATCAGACATAATATTCTCTACGGCTGTTTAAATTCAGATTGATAATGGTTTTTCTCCTGCAAAGTTAAAGACTTTAAAAATGCAGGGCGGCTAAAAATACGTTGGCAATATAAATAAATTGGGCGACATTGCTGTTTGGGTAAATGCACACCCATACTGTTTAAGCGAAGAAAGATAGGCGCGAGCATGCAATCTAAAATGCTAAAGCTTTCCGACATAAAATAGGGGAAATGCTGAAACAATGGTGTTAGGGAAATGAGTGTATCTTTCAGTTTTTTTTGTGCGTTCAGTTTTGCTTGTGCATCGAGTGTATCTGGATGGCGTAGCATCATATCGGCAAGCTTTAACCAATCTTGTTCAAAGCGCCAAATATACTGACGCTGTTCCGCACGAGGCATAGGCGCGTCGGCATAGAGCTTGTTTTGACGATAACGATCGTCTAAATACTCGGAAATGATATTGGCATTAAATAGTTTTAAATCATTTTCAATCAACATCGGCAGCTGATTATAAGGGTTTAAGCTGGCGAGATCTTCATCATCTGCATCACTTAAAACCAAATGGTATTTAATTTGCTTCTCTGCAAGTACATAACGAATCCAGTGGGAGCGAAAATCATCTGCATGGCTATACAGCGTAATTCCTTGAAGCGGAGTAGTTTCGACAGACATATTTCAAGAAACTAGGTGAAGTGAATCGGTTAGAATACTAAAAATAGCCAATAAAATCATCTTAACTTTAATATGCTTATACAATCGAATAACTTGGAAAAAATTAAAGATAAGGATAAATATGATAAGGAGCATATGGAGGCTGGTGAGTATAAAGAAAAAGTTAATGCTATTTCGGATTTGATCAAATCAGCATAAATTAGGTTGAGTTCTTCATTATGTAATCTAAAGATCATATACACTTAAATTCTTAACATCTACGAACTAGGAATAAAAGAC
>CALLKE010000182.1 GCA_938008555.1 uncultured Pedobacter sp. | reverse complement strand
TAAGGCAAAGTATTCCTGCAGGCTGTCCTTTGAGTGGTCAGAAAACCCTCATCTTCCAATATGGCTTTCACTTAGCAACTCGCCACATCAAATACAAGAATTGCCCCATTGTTGCCAAATTTGCTGCTGCCAGCTATTTTGATCACAAAATTTTTGCTACCAATCCTATAGCCTCCTTTAATACGACAATCACTTCCAAATGCAGGAAAAATAAACTGCATAGGCAAAGGTACATCATACGAACCAGAAGAAAAATTCATAAGGGCAGATTTTTGCGAGTTGATTAGCTCCTTAAGATCGTGTGCGATGTTGATCGCTTCATGAATCTGCTCAAGATCAAATATTTTCATGATTCAAAAACTCTTTTAATTGATCAAGGCACTGGGGCATATTTTTGCGGCCAAATCCTATGCGGAAATGATTACTCGCGTAGTCATAGATGGATGCTGGCATGAGAAGTACATTTTGCTTGTTCACTAATCGCTCACAAAAAGCCTCAATAGAACCTGTACCTTTATATTTCACGAACCCAACACATCCGCCTTGTGGTCGCACCCATTCGAAAAGATTGCTATAGTCCATGAAAAATTGATCGAGAAGCTTGAGGTTATCCTCAACAATGTAATTATTCCGCCGTAAGATTTTGTCCTTATTACGCAAAGAGATTAGGCTTAATATTTCAGCCGGAGCACTGTTGCAGATAGAAGTATAATGCTTAACATGCTCTATCTTTTTCAGCACCGTTTTATCTTGGCATACAATCCAACCAATCCTGAGACCTGCCATACCAAAAGCTTTGCTCATAACACCAAGTGACAAGCCTTTATCATAAAGGCAGGCAACAGGAGAAGCCCATGGATGATTTGGAATTCCAAGAAGCCTATAAACTTCATCCGAAAACAACCAAATACCTTTGGATTCACATATTCCAATAAGCGCTTTGAGTTCCTCCTCTTCTATAACTTGCCCAGTAGGATTATGCGGAAAATTGATGACGATACATTTTGTATGGGGCTTTATTGCACCTTGAATGGCGCCCAAGTCAATACGCCAATCATTTTCTTCTTTAAGCTGTATTTCTGTAACATCAGCACCTTTGGTTTTTGGAATTTCAAGGAGTGATTGATAGCATGGTGTTAAAACGATGACATGATCTGCAGATTCAACAACAGCATTAAGCGCACAGAATATACCTTCCTCTGCACCCGCAAACATAAGTATATTGCCTGATTCAAGTCCCGGATATAGTTCATGTGCTACCGTTTCGCGTAAATCAGGCAACCCAGGAGCTTCAGTATAGCCAAGGCCTAAGTGTTGCCATAAATCCTGCTCTTTTGGACTCGCCATATCTATTATTTCAGACATTGCAAAGCTTTCGGCGTCTGAGCAGCATAATAAATACTTTGCTGAAAATTCATACTTTGCGAGGTATTCCTCTAACTTAAAAATGTTCATTGATTCCTCCATTCTTTTAAATATTTAAAAACAGTCGCCCTGCCAAGATTCAAAACTTTTGCCACATAATCTGCTGCATTTTTCTCATGAAATGCACCGAGCTCAAATAAATGTTTGGTCAGAGCTTTTTTATCACTTTGCGATAGATGATCGAATGGCAAGCTGTGATTTTGCAAATAAGAATGAATGCTTACATGCAATTTCTCCTGCCAGTCATTAGCAAATAAAGACTGTGTCTGATGACTCATGTTTTTTTGAAGTAAGGTGCCACTTAATTCTTGCATCTTACTGAATATTGAGACATCGCAATTGATGCAAAGAAGGTATTTTTCTTCTAAGCTAACTGAAACCGATTTGACAAGGCGCCCATCAAAGTTAATTTTTGGATAGACTACTTGGTCTACGCTACCCAGCCCTTGTTGATCAAGTAAGCTTACATCTCCTATTGCTCGATCAGAAAGCTTACCGTTAATATAGGCAATGCTATTTTTAGCGATATCATGAATGACGATCTCAACCAAAGGATCCATCAAACGCACAATAGCATCGCCTATTAGAATGTAATTGGATAAAACCATTTGTATACCTCATAGTCCATATGCTTAGAAGAAATATACTAATTAGTAGACATTGTCAAGAGGAAAGATACTAAAAAGTCTATATGAGAAAGAATGAAATTAATTTATTCATGTTCTAACCACTTGATCAGTTCCTCATCAAAATTCTTAGTCTCCTCAAGTTGTGGGGTATGACTGCTTTTTTCAAAAATGCGGACGGTGAGATTTGAAGCTTCATTACGATACCCTTCCCACAAATGAGGAGGATTAAAATAATCGTAACGACCCAACGCGAGAAATATAGGACATTTAATTGTTTTTAGCGCTTTGGTGGTATCGTAGTTTGCAAACATAGGGCCCCAGATTATTTCGGCACCCATGGGATTTACCTCTACATTTTCCCAAAGTTTGGATGCGTCAAAATTGTAGTCATACCAAAGCCTCGGCCCGAAAGCGAGCATACGCCCTACAAATGACTGATCGCCACTTTCAACAAACTTCTGCATACTGGTCGCAAACGCAGCTTTCCTTTCTGGGCAAACTGACTCTTCAAAATACCGATCGGCTTCTTTGTAAATTTCAGGCCCTGCTATAGGGCTTGAGGCAATCAAGACAAGATGACTTACGTTTTCTGGAAATCTACGTCCATATTCAAGGGCCATAAAAGCATGAATTGAGTGCCCAACTATGATCACCTTATCGCTTTTTAAAGATTGGCGTATTATTTCAATATCCTGGGTAATTTTATCGAGAGTAAAATCTGCTTCCACATGGTTTGCATTATCTGGAGTAAAACCACGAGTATCGGCACAGACCAGTTGCAGCTTGTTTGCTAGATTACCAGAAAAAGTGCGTGGATAATATTTGTGGCTACCAATGACAATGGCAATCTGCCCATTGCCTAGCACAGCAGCATTTAAGCAAAAATTATCAATATTAAATTCCAATATCTCAAGAGTACGCATCTTCTAAAGCCCTTTTATAATGAATCATATCGTGGAAGATAGCTGATGCAGGGGACATATTACGATACTCATGCGGTTTATCTGTACGAAAACGTAAACCTTGGTGCTGCCCTCACGAGATGCGCTTGATAAACTTCAGTTCGAGTGCAAAATTCTAGAACTTCCAAACAATACCAGAATTGCCTCAGATGCTGCAATTTGTGGAGCAACCATGACAATCGCTAAAGAAGCCGTTTATGCGCTACATCAGCGCCTTAAAGATTTATCGATCAATGCGCCGCGCCGGCCGATCAACTGGCGTACCTTGCCAAAGCTTTGGAATCCATTGCGGGTCATAGCACCTTTATGACATCGTCAATATGTCCGATGAAAAACTGCAGGCACTTTTGGATGCAGCAAATGCCCATTTAGCCAATTTAAATACAACCAAGACCAGCGCCTTATCAGCCATCGATAGAGCTAAAACGTCATCGATTGATGCCAGAAAAGATACAAACATCACAGCCATCAATACAACCGGTCAAACCCAGCTTCAAGCTTTAAATACCTTGGTAAGTAATTTCTCAAGCATCAATGATGTCCCTGACAGCTCAACCATCATGACTAAAGTGCGCAACCGCAACATGATTGAAACAGGAGCTTTGCCTTTTATTTTTGGTGTTTTGAGCCGCCAAAACGATTACTGTGGATATGGTGATTAACCTCACAACTTGGCGTTTGGTATAACCACGTAGCCAATGCAGACAATATGCTGCAACTTCTTGCAGGGTCCCATACGCAAACGACAAACTATGCGGGTTTTTATAGGCCACCACAGATCTATTTTTTGCAGGGTAATAATGGGATATTTATTCATAAAGAAATGTACGTTAAATATGCTGTTTCAACTAATGAATACACTTATCCCTATGCCGGCCTTGGCGTTATTTTTATTAAAAATACGACAGCTGTCGATATCACCCGAACCGTTTCATTTAGTGGCTCAACCTATTTATTGGTCTTCAGGCTATGAAGAGGTATGGGGCTTTTTGTTGCTACGCCTAACAATACGAATGCAAACAAATCGTCAATTAGCGGTTTGATCTGGACCAATTTTTACAATAACGCTACTGGCACAGCCAATATTGTGCGGGTACTGCTAGCATCACCATCCCAGCCGGTAAAATAGTGGCTATTTTTTTATACCTCAGCTTATTACTACATAAGCATATCCAGTTATTATGCTCAGGTTCCTTCACTGATACATCTACAGCTTTCGCAGTAGATATCGATCGCACGCTTAAAGTTTGATCAAATTGGCGCAATGGTCATTGTTATTCGTGTTGAATCAGGTGAAGATGAAACAGAAACAATTGCTAATATTATTGGTGGCGTTGATGCACAAACGGGCGATTACAAAGGCGTTCAAGCATTTTTAAGTGCTGAAAGCATTGTACATGCCGCTCCTCGTATTCTGATTGCGCCTGGTTTTACCCATCAAAGACCGAATAATCAAGCTAATCCTATCATCAGTAGCATGCTGGTTATCGCAGATAGATTACATGCCGTCATTATTGCCGATGGACCGAATACCAATGATCAAGATGCCATTACCTGGCGCAAGGATTTTTGGCATGCACGTGTTTATGTGGTCGATCCTTGGGTCAAAATTTTTATAGACAGCGAGCAGATTGTACCATCCAATCCTTATATTGCAGGACTTATTGCACGTAGTGATAATGAAAATAGTTTTTGGTGGTCACCTTCCAACCAAGAAATTTATGGCATAGTCGGCACAGCAAGACCTGTTAATTTTACTTTAGGTGATGCGAATTGCCGGGCTAATTTCCTCAACGAAAATGAAGTCACAACGATTATTCGCCAAGAAGGTTACCGTCTTTGGGGTAATAGAAGTTGCTCCAGTGATCCAAAATGGGCGTTTTTGTCGGTGCGTAGAACGGCTGACTTAATTAATGATAGTTTGCTGCGCGCTCATCTTTGGGCTGTGGACCGCAATATTACAAGAACTTATTTGGATGATGTGGTTGAAAGCGTCAATGCTTATTTGGCCCACCTCAAGGCTCTGGGTGCTATTTTAGGTGGGCAATGCTATCCCGATCCAGAGCTTAATACTCCGGCGAATATTGCGCAAGGTAAAGTCTACTTTGACTTTGATTTCACACCGCCTTATCCAGCAGAGCGGATCGTCTTTCGTTCCCACTTGATTAACGATTATATCAAGGAGCTGATCTGATGTTGCCAAAAATACTTAAAAATTTTAACGCCTTTGTTGATGGTCGTGGTAATAAAGGTCGTATTGATGAAATCAGTCTGCCAAAGCTTTCCATTAAACCAGTCGGCGCCATTGTGGGTGGCATAGCCATTGCCACAACCTTGGTGGTCACGAATTGGGAATCTGTCAAAAGCTTCTTCATGACCATTTGGGAACCTATTAAGCCTGTATGGAAAGCCTTTAGCAATTAGCTCAATAGATTTTGGGAGAAAATCAAAACCCCGTTTAAAGTTGTCGGTGGCCCTTGGGATAAACTCTGGGGTAAAAAGGATACGCCTGAACTGAGCATCTCTGAAATGCAGCCAGTCAGTGAGGCGCTTAAACAAGCCATACCGCTTGCACAAAAAACTGCTCAAAATAACACCCAAAACAATAGTTTTAATATCAATGTCCAAGCCTCACCCAATCAAGATTCAAAAGCTGTAGCAGATGAAGTCATGCGTCGTCTTAAGGCGCAATCGCGTGGGGCCTTATATGATCCTGTGGGGGCATTACCATGATGCTTACTCTTGCCTTATCGTTTTTCCTTAAACACCAGCGCTTATCAAACGTTAAAACGCAGCAGTGAGCATCGTTAGCCTTTTGAGCATATTGGCCAAGAACCTCTGATGTTAATTAACGGCCAAGGAAATGTATTGGGTCGCTTCGTCATCGCTCAAATTGAAGAGACTCAAAATATCTTTTTACCAGACGGAACACCCCGAAAAATTGAATTTAGATTAAGCCTGGAACGTTACGGGGAAGATCTATGACGCTTTATAGAACCAAAGAGCA
>CALLKE010000181.1 GCA_938008555.1 uncultured Pedobacter sp. | reverse complement strand
CTCCTGCGCCAGCTAAGGCAGTAGTTAAAGGTCCCCCTCCTGCGCCAGCTAAGGCAGTAGTTAAAGGTCCCCCTCCTGCGCCAGCTAAGGCGGTAGTTAAAGGTCCCCCTCCTGCGCCAACTAAGGCAGTAGTTAAAGGTCCCCCCCCTGCACCAGCTAAGGCAGTAGGACTTCAAGGACCTATGAATGGTGTTAATAAGGTAGATGCAGCCAAAGAGGCTGCGGTAAAAGCAGCAGCAGAGCAAGCCACAAAAGTAGCAGCAGCAAAGGCTGCGGCAGCAAAAGCAGCTAAAGAGGTGGCAGCTAGGAGGGCAGCAATCACTTGGCCTAAAGCAACAATGACAGATCCTTTCGTTGTGGCAAGTTATGTCAAAAAAACATATGCCTGTTGGAGTAGATTGGAAAAAATAGGAGTTCTTGAGAAACCTAATCTTAATAAAAATTTGATAATAAATGAATTGACGAAAGTTCTTGATGAGATTCATAAAATCTGTGGGATCCCAAAGGTTGAACTTGAAATTTATACAGCAAGCCCCCTATCGAAAGGCACTTTTACTCATGGTTACAAACTATGGAGAATGAGGGTAAATGAGGCAGCGTTGTCAAACGATAAAATTAGTAAGGAGGAGTTTTACGGGTTGTTAGAAACACTATATCATGAAGGACGTCACGCTGAGCAAGCTTGGCTTATTCTTGTACAGGATCTTTTCAAAGAAAGAAAATGGTCTTCTCATCAAAATAAATATGAAGTACCGGATACTTTTCTGTTTAGACGCCCAATATCTGAGCCAGATAACATATTGCAAAAGGCATTAGATGAGGCAGTAAAAAGGCGAGAAGAGCCGGTAATAGGGGATGGGGAAATATATCATAAGTACATAGCAATTAAAGAAAAAATCAAGAAATGGCATGAATCAGTAACAAAGGATAGGAGTAATACAGATTGTATTTATCAAAATATTTTTATGAGTGACCATTGGTACCATAGATATCAAACTCTACCGAAAGAGTATGATGCATTTCTTATACAAGAGAAGGTACGTGAAGAGTTTAAAAAAATAGATGAGTTTAAGAATGTTGCAATACAGGCGACACCTTGTCCGTGTAGACATTGCCAGGGTAAAAACAACCAACACGTTTTTTCGGGCCTTCCATTAAGTAAGGTGAGGTAAAATATTCTTTCCCTCCAAATAAATGGGTGACTAATTTGATTAGGTATTACAAATTGGTGGCTTCGGGGTTGATGTTAGTAATAATTAGTAATAGATATAGTATGAAACCAGCTAAATTAGTAGCACATCCTCCTGGTCCAGCTAAGCCGGTTATAGTTAAAGGCCTTCCTGCGCCGGCTAGGCCAGTGGGTAATGCGGTGCCAGCTAAACCAGCTATAGCTAAAGATCCTCCTGTGCCGGCTAGGCCAGTGGGTAATGTGGTGCCAGCTAAGCCAGTGGGTAATGCGGTGCCAGCTAAACCAGCTATAGTTAAAGGTCCTCCTTTGCCAGCTAGGCCAGTAGGTAATGTGGTGCCAGCTAAACCAGTCATAGTTAAAGTGCCTACTTCTGTTCCAGTTAAGCCGACAGCAGTTAAATTACCCATAAATGGTGTTAATAAGTTAGATGTAGCTAAAGAGGCAGCGGCAAAAGCAGCAGAGCAAGCAGCAAAGGCAGCGGCAGATAAAGCAGCTAAGGAGGCGGCAGCAGTTAGAGCGGCAAAAGCAGCAGTAGAGGAAGCAGCAAAGGCTGCGGCAGCTAGAAGGGCAGCGATCACTTGGCCTAAAACGACGATGACAGATCCTGAGGTGGTAAAGCATTTTGTCAGATGTGCATATGGCTGTTGGTGTAGATTAAAAACAATGGGGGCTATTGAGGGGCCCAGGTGTAATAGGAGGTTGGTAGTGACAGAATTAGCAAAGGTGCTTGATGGGATCCATCGGGATTGTGGAGTTCCTAAAGTTGAGCTCGAAATTTATACAGGACGTAGCACATCATGTGGCTTTTTTGTTAGTGGTTATAATACTTGGAAAATGAAAATAAATGAGGGAAGGCTATCAACTGACAGTATAGCAAAATCTGAGGTTTACAGTTTGATAGAAACATTGTACCATGAGGGGCGTCATTCGGAGCAAGTTTGGCTTGTTCTTGTACAATCGCTTTTCGAAAAAAGAGAATGGTCTTCTCTTCAAAATAAGTATGAGGTGCCGAATGCTTTTCTGTCCAGACGCACACTATCTGAGCCAAACGATGTGTTACAAAAGGCATTAAATGAGGCAGTAAAAAGACGAGAAGAGCCAGTAATAGGGGATAGAGAAATATATTATAAGTACAGAGCACTTAAAGAAAAAATTAAAAAATGGGACGAAGAAACAACAAAAAATGGCAAGGATACAGAATGTATTTATCAAAACAGTGATAAAAGCTCTCATTGGTTTCATAAGTATCAAACGATACCGACGGAGTACGATGCATTTCTGATAGAAGAGCTGGTACGTGAAGAGTTTAAAAAAATAGGTGAATTTAGAGATACTGCAATACAGGCGGCACCTGGTCCGTGTAGACATTGCCACGGTAAAAACAACCAACACATTTTTTCGGGTCTTCCATTGAGTATGGTGAGGTAAAATATTTTTTCCTCGTAGTAAGCAAAGAAATATATAGCTGTTGGTTTAGATTAAAGAATATGGAGGTTATATGGCGTAGGGCAACCGCATCAAAAAAATAGGTTTTTGGCTTTTTATGGTATAGCATTATGTTTTTAACAGATTCTATTTGGACCCTTATGAACCCTGTTTTGACGAATCTGTTAAAAACTGCACCTATTGCAGTCTAAAAGCATCTAGAAATGTGATCAAGAGGATTAAATAGACCCTGTTTTTTTTATGAAAATCTTCGTTTTTTGATGCGGTTGCCCTGATTAAAACCTAGTTGATCTTCTGAATATCGTCAAGTAAAATATCTTTAACTTTTTTTGAACTCATATTTCAATCTGTGTTTAATTTCCAAAATGTACCTTTACCTCGAAATTGGTAAAAGTGAATATTCAGGAAATTTTAACGCGCTATCAATCTGATCCACGGATAGAAAACCTGGCAAAGGCAATTAGCTTAACTACAAATCCAAGGATACATCTCAAAGGCCTCGTCGGGTCGAGTGATTCGGTATTTGCTGCTGCTTTTTACGTCCTACAAAAACGGAATATGCTCTTTGTTTTCCCTGATAGGGAGGACGCAACTTATTTTCTGGGTGATTTAGAAAACTTGCTCGATCAGCAAGTGCTATTTTTCCCTTCATCCTTCCGAAAGCCATTTGAATTTACACAGATCGATAGTAGCTGTGTGTTGCAACGAGCCGAAGTGCTGAGTGCGCTAAGTCATTCGACTAAGTTGGGTAAGTTGATCGTGACTTATCCTGAGGCTTTGGCCGAAAAGGTGATTAGCCGACAAACACTCGAAAAAAACACCCTCGAAATTATTGTTGGGAATAAACTAGGTATCGATTTTATCAATGAGTTTTTGCTTGAATATGGTTTCGATCGGGTTGATTTTGTGTATGCGCCGGGCCAGTTTTCTATTCGAGGGGGAATTGTTGATATCTTTTCTTTTTCGAATGATTTGCCCTATCGTGTTGAATTTTTTGGCGATTTGGTCGAAAGTATCCGCACATTTGAAATTGAAAATCAACTGTCTGTTAAGCCGATTAACCACATTCATATTATCCCGAATGTGCAATCGGCTTTTTTGGTGGATGAAAATATTTCTTTGCTGGAGTATATCAATCGTGACACACTGATCTGGGCTAAAGGTGTCGAGCATACTTTTGATGTGATTAAAGGGGGGTACAAAAAAGCAGTCGAGTTTTGGGATGCTTTGCCCATCGAGGATAAAAAACAAAACCCAGAATGGATTGATCCCAAGCTTAATTTTACGAACGAGAAGCTATTGGCTGATCAATTTCGTGATTTTGTGCTCATTGAATTTGGAAAGCAGTTTTTTTATTCGCCAACCCGAACCATCACGTTTGATATAAAGCCGCAGCCATCCTTTAACAAAGATTTTAAGTTGCTGATCCATAATTTTCATCAAAACGAGGAACAGAAAATCCAGAATTTCATTTTTACAGATTCGGCTAAACAGGTGGAGCGTCTTTATTCCATTTTTGAGGATATCGATAAATCAATAAAATTTACGCCAGTTCACTTGTCTTTGCGCGAAGGCTTTGTAGATCACGGGCAAAAACTGGCTTTTTATACTGACCATCAAATATTTGATCGGTACTACAAATACAAACTGAAAAAAGGGTACGTTCGATCGCAAGCGATCACGTTAAAAGATTTACGGGAGCTTAAACCGGGCGACTACATTACGCACATCGATCATGGTATTGGCAAATATGCTGGGCTCGAAAAGGTGGAGGTGAGTGGAAAAACACAAGAGATGATTCGGTTGGTGTATGCTGATAATGATCTGTTATATGTCAACATCAATTCATTAAATCGGATTTCAAAATATTCTGGTAAAGATGGGGCGCTCCCTAAAATGAACAAATTAGGGAGCGATGCTTGGGAAAAACTCAAAAAGACCACCAAGAAAAAAGTCAAAGATATTGCTCGTGACCTAATCAAGCTGTATGCGCTTCGCAAATCCCAAACGGGGAATGCATTTGCTCCAGATACATTTTTGCAGACAGAATTGGAAGCCTCATTTATTTATGAGGATACGCCAGATCAGGTGAAGGCTACTGCCGATTTCAAAAAAGATATGGAAGCGCCGCATCCGATGGATCGACTAATTTGTGGGGATGTCGGTTTCGGAAAAACGGAAATAGCAATTCGCGCAGCATTTAAAGCAGTGGCCGATAGTAAACAAGTGGCTGTATTGGTGCCGACGACTATTTTGGCTTCACAACATTTTAAAACATTTACATCGCGTTTAGCTGAATTCCCCTGCACCATCGATTATATCAATCGTTTTAAATCTCCAAAACAAATCAAAGACACCTTGCAGCGTTTGGCCGAAGGCAAAATTGATATCATCATCGGGACCCACCGAATTGTGAGTAAAGATGTCAAGTTTAAAGACTTGGGCTTGTTAATTATTGATGAGGAGCAAAAATTTGGTGTAGGTGTGAAAGAAAAATTGAAACAGATTCGGGTGAATGTGGATACTTTGACGCTGACAGCAACGCCAATCCCTCGGACGCTTCATTTTTCGCTAATGGGTGCACGCGATTTAAGTATCATCAGCACACCACCACCTAATCGTCAGCCCGTGGTTACTGAGCTGCATGTGTTCAATGAAAAGCTGATTAAAGAAGCAGTCGAGTTTGAGATTGATCGTGGTGGGCAAGTTTTCTTCATCCATAATCGGGTTCAGGATTTATTGCAATTGGGAGGGATGATCAAAAAACTAGTTCCAAAAGCACGCGTTGGAATTGCACATGGACAGTTGGACGGAGATGCGCTAGAAGATGTCATGCTCAAGTTTGTAGATGGCGAATATGATGTATTGGTGGCTACTACGATTATCGAGGCTGGTTTGGATATCGCGAATGCAAATACGATTATTATCAATCATGCACATATGTTTGGCCTGAGTGATTTGCATCAAATGCGCGGCCGTGTCGGACGATCCAATAAAAAAGCTTTTTGCTATTTATTGAGCCCGCCTTTATCAACACTAACAAACGAAGCCAGAAAACGCTTGAGCACCATTGAGGAATTCTCAGACTTGGGTAGTGGTTTTAATGTGGCGATGCGTGATTTGGATATCCGTGGAAGCGGAAATCTGTTGGGAGCCGAGCAAAGTGGTTTTATTGCTGAGATTGGCTATGAGATGTATCATAAAATTTTAGAAGAAGCTATTCATGAGTTGAAAGAAGAGGAGTTTAAAGAACTTTTCAACGATGAAAAACCACGCCCCTTTATTTCGTTTACGCAAGTAGATACGGACTTGGAAGTTCTAATACCCGATGTATATGTAACCAATATTGCCGAACGATATAATTTGTATACCGAACTATCTAAACTTGAAAACGAAACAGAATTGCAGCTTTTTGAAAAACAACTGATCGATCGTTTTGGTCCCATACCTGAACCGGCACAGGTACTTTTAAATATTTGCCGTTTGCAATGGCTAGGAAAACAAATTGGCTTTGAAAAACTATCATTCAAAAAAAATGTACTCCGCGGGTATTTTATAGGCAACAAACAATCCCCTTATTTCGAAACTGAACAATTTGGTCGTGTGCTTCAATTCGTGCAGGCCCATCCCCGTATTTGCAATTTGAAAGAAGTGAAAAATACACTTCGATTATCTATTGAACATGTTGAATCCATCGATGATGCAATAGATATGCTCCAAGAGATTTTACGGCTGAGTTGAAAATAAACGTATTCTATTGCTTTTTAATTGGAATATTTATTAAATGCTACTTTTGGCATGAAATCTATTGCCTTATTCCTGGCTCTTATTTTTGTCACTTCAATACAAATTTTTGGGCAAAGTAATCCAGAACCGACCAACAAATTTATTCTCTAAAAGAGGCTTCAAAGGGCGATTATGATTCAAATGTGGTTGTCGTCAAGTTTAAGACGCTCAATCCTGAAGGGGAAATTTCCATGGAATCAACGGAAATTGAAAGCCTAAAACAGCACATGAAGCTGGCCACTATTCAGCAGGTGAGACAATTGTTCCCGCCTATGAAGCGGAACCTTACAGACAACCAGTTTGGTTTGATGCGCATTGTGGAAATTAAATACAAATCAGCCGTAGATATAGAACAAGTAATCAATGAAATATTAAAAAATGAAGCGATAGAATACGCTGAACCATCGTATAATAATAGGTACCATTATGCAGGGGATGTTTCTAGTGCTGTTACAAATACAGTCGCTACACATCCAGTGAATGACCCTGGCTTTGTAAAAGGTTGGCAGAGCTATCTCGAACAGGTACACGCGCCTGAAGCTTGGGGCCTTCCCCTCAAATCTACTGGAGCTGTTACACCGGTGATTATAGCAGTTATTGACAGCGGATTAGATTTTGATCATGAAGACTTAGCCGGCAATATTTACTACAACGAAGCTGACCCTGTTGATGGAATAGATAATGATGAGGATGGTTACATTGATAATTACCGTGGCTGGGATTTTGCAGATAATGATCATGATCCCCGTATAGTTAAAGGCGAATATAATCATGGTACACATGTAAGTGGCTTAGCATCTGCTGTGATGAATAATGAGAAGGGGATAGCCAGTATTGCTAATAATTACGCTAAGCTGCTTATTCTAAAAGGATATTACTATGAAGCAATAAAATATGCTGCTGATCATGGTGCCAACATTATCAATTGTTCTTGGGGAAGTACTTTTTTCAGCGCCTATAATCAAGAGGTAGTGAATTATGCAATTAATCAAGGTTGTTTGATTGTAGCTTCGGCAGGGAACGAAGCGCAAGAAAATAATGCGACATTCTATCCTGCAGCTTATCCGAATGTTTTTGCTGTCTCGAGTGTTGATCCATCAGATAAAAAATCTGATTTCTCTAACTATGGGCGCTACGTATCTATTTCGGCACCGGGAAACAATATCTATAGTACAGGCTATGGCAATGGGTATTCTCTAATGTATGGCACCTCAACGTCTAGCCCTCTTGTGGCGAGTGCAGCAGCTTTAGTGAAAGCGCATTTTCCTTTATTGACTATGCTAGAAGTTGGAAATCGTCTCAAGCACTATGCAGATCCTATTGATAATCTAAACCCGATGCATAAAGGTCAATTAGGTGCGGGCCGATTAAATGTATATCGTGCATTAACAGAAGAGGGAGCTCCTAATGTTTTCGTTGAATCGAATTCTCCCGTATTACCCGGAGCATTACTGGCAATATCTGCCTCCCTAATTGAGGAAGATGCCACCTATTATTGGGAAACCCCAGATGGATTAACTAAAACGACCAAAGTTCCATATTTAGAGCGCAGCCAAATATGAGTGGGGCATATAAACTCATTGTTAAAATGAGCTCTTTAGGTGAGGTGACGGAATATCCACCAGCATTCGTCGACGTTACTGTTCTTGACTATTCAATAACACCAACTGTTGAATCGAATGCGCCTATGCATAAGCCTATTTATATGGGGGAGATGTTAACACTATTAAGTATAACCGCTATAAAGGGAGCAAGCTATCACTGGGTAAGTCCGGATGGACTAAGCGTAACTACAGAGGACCCCCATGTGATAGTTAGTAGTGTAAGTGGAGCCTTAAGTGGAACCCATACGCTAACGATTTCAGTGAATGGATATACATTCCCGACTGCATCTATTGATGTGGGGATTATTAATAGTAGTATACCGATGAAACTTGATTCAAACTCACCTCTATGTGTTGGAAATACTTTGAACCTATTTATACCTACTTCTATAACAGCAATAAAAGATTATCGATGGGAGCTCCCAGATGGATCAATTGTAGTGACATCCGTGCCAAGACTAGAGCGTGATCATGTGATAGAAGCCATGGAAGGAACTTATACGGTAACTATTTCAGCAGATGATCATATATATCCGCCTATATCTACCATTGTGGAGATCATTGATAGCCATCAGCCAATAACTGTTCAATCGAACTCTCCTGTATGTCCAGGAGATCAGATGGCGTTATGGGTTAATCCTGTAGAAGGAGCAATAAGTTATCATTGGGAATTCCCAAATGGGCTGGTTGAAATTACGGATTGGCCATACCTAGACCTCCCTCATGCAGATATGACGATGAGTGGATCTTATACACTGACTGTTTTAACAGCTGGTTGCATACCTCCTCCTCCGGCATCGTGCACTGTAATGATTGATGATGTTCAGGCTAAAGAGCTAATTGTTGGATCGAATTCACCCGTGTGTCCAGGAGACCAAATATTTTTATGGACTACCCCTATAACAGGAGCAATAAGTTATCATTGGCAATTCCCGAATGGCTTGAGTGAAACGACGGACTCACCATGCCTAGATCTCCCTCATGCAGATATGACGATGAGTGGGACTTATACACTCACTGTCTCAACAGTTGATTGTATGCCTCCTTCTCCTACATCTATTGATGTAGAGGTTCGTTCGCCTATACTTAATCGTGAACGAAGGAATGCTGATGTGAGTCAGGTTCGAGACTCTTTTTATATGGGGCTGAAGAATCCTTATCCAAATCCAGCACAAAGTTATATGCATATTCCTTTTACTATTCCACGTGCTGGACATGTTTCTATAAAAATTTATAGGTTGGTCAATGGCTTCCTTGTGAAGGAGATCAAGCAATATTATTCACAAGGAGGAGATTACTCGATTCAGGCTGACTTAAGTGATTTTAAGTATGATGATCGTAGCCTCTATTTTTATCGACTTGAGTATGATCATATATTGCACCCGGTAGCCAAGCAGTTTTCTGTTTCTCTATTATAAGAAACTAAGATGATGTAATTGGTTTTACGTCATCCTCGTTTTGCTGAGACTGGAGCAATTGCTTCTCTTCGAAGCCTGTTGTATTAGTCAGATAGCTGAAAAGTAATCGCTAATGTATATGCTGTCCTCACGGGATTGCCATTGAAGGTTCCTGGCAGCCAGGTAGGTGAAGTGCGAAGTACGCGCATAGCTTCTTCATTACATCCGCTATCAATTCCATTGATGATTTCTAGGTTACTTAAGCTACCATCTTTTTCAACGATAAAGCCGACATAGACTTTCCCTTCTATGTTATTTGCCTCTGCTTCAGCAGGATATTTTAAGTTTTTTTTCAAATATTCTGCTAACGCTAGGGCTCCACCTGGGAATTGGGGAGCGATGCTAACGGTATTCATGGTATATAGTTTGTCTTGCTCAGAAACGATAGGAGCTTCTCCCGAATCGGATGGTTCCAGAGTACTTACAGAGGAGGTAACTTTTTTGTCTAGCTCTCTTAATGAAACTATTTTTCCTTCCTTATTGATGATCATTTCCATTTTCAGATCTGTCAGCTCTTGCTTGCTTTGTGATGAATTATAATAATTCATTTTCAATCTGTACGTGGTAACTAGTAAACCACTGTCTCGCTTGAACTCCAAGGATGAGACAACCCAATATTGTTTAAGGTGGCGCATGTTTGTGAGACGCTTATCATGTATCTCAAGAAGGCGGCTAAAAGTCAGATCGTGGTAGTTATAATAAGTTTGTACTGTATTGGCAAAATAGCTTGCTGGATCAAAATAACCTCTATTTTGATCATAATAAAAAGCGTCTATAAACTTTATTAACGAGCTTCTTTCATCTTCGTCGCTCATTTCTAGACTTTTATTTAACGGTTTAGTTTTGTTCTTTACTACAATAGGAGTGGGCAAATGCCGCTCTTTAGTGAATATTTTACTGGGATCGTCTACGAAAAAAGTTAGATATCCCATTATTAAGATGATCACACCCAGTACAATGCCTATGTATATTAATGATCGGTCTTCGTCTTTGGGCCTAAATTGATTTTCCATTTAAAGTAAGATCACTCGGTTAAATTGAGTGATGACGCACAAGTTAGCACTTTCTATACATAGAGCTTGTTTAAACTTATTTTTTGTCAGAATCACGTATTCAAGGTTCAAGAGATCAATTGCTAATTGATCAGGATTAGAGAAATTACAGGATTTTGATTTACGAAAGCCCTAATATTGTGCTAATCCTAAAATCATGGTCAAAGTCTAAATAATCTCATATTTAACCTCGCTTTTGGGTATCCATTAAATCGATAATTTGTCTCATAAAATATGCCTGCTATAGCCTTTTACAAGAAATGAGATTATACCTGTTAATTTAAAAATCTGAAAGTGGAACATTTGTTTTACATTAAAAAATAATCAATAAAAATCGTAAATTTGATATATACAGATAGAATATTTACTGGGATCATTAACTTGTAAGCTCATGAAAAAAATATTTTATGCAGCCATTTTGCTGGTCCTTCCAGCAATGACTTACAGCCAAGAAACCACTGTTTTTGATCAAAATCCGCGTTACAAAGAAAGTATGGATCGCTATATGCAGGCGGTAGACTCTTTGACGGCCTGGCACGGAACCACCCTTCAGAATACATATAAAGCATATGATTGGCGAGAGGCGAGAGACCAACGTCGAGCACAACGTCGAGAGTGGCGCCATGAGGAGAGAATGGTTGGTGGCTATTACAATGGTTACTATTATCCGGATTATTATCCAGGTAATGGTGGATATTATGCCCCTAGTTATTCTTATCCTTATTATAATCCCTATATAAATCCCTACGGGAATCGCTGGAGACGATTTCACTTTGGTGTAGGTTTTAGGTGGTAAATGTATCGAGTGAGGTTTGTGGCTTGCTAAGGCTTATAAAAAAATAAATTTATTCATCATGCAGATTGTAATAAAGATTCTGTTGTCATTTTTAGGTCTTGTCGTTGTTCTTTTAATTGTAGCATTGTTTGTAAAAGAAGAATATGCTGTGGAAAGAGAAGTAATCATTAACAAACCTGCATCAGAAGTTTTTGGGTACATTAAATTTCTGAAAAACCAAAAGAACTACAGTGTTTGGGCTCGGATGGATCCTCATGCAAAAATGGAATATAAAGGTGTTGATGGTACTGCGGGGTTTATTTCTTCTTGGAATAGCAAAGTCAAAAATGTTGGCATCGGAGAACAAGAAATACAGGCAGTAGTTCCTAATGAGAAGATTGATTATGAATTACGTTTTAAAAAACCTTTTAAGGCCACAGATCAAGCATATATGGTTACGGATAGTATTGCACCTGACCAAACGAAAGTACAGTGGGGCTTTAAAGGGAAAATGAGCTATCCAATGAATCTCATGCTGCTTACAATGGACATGGATAAAGTGCTAGGAGGTGACTTGCAAACAGGTTTGAATAACTTGAAAACTATCCTAGAAAAATAAGAGAGGGGAGATAATTTATTTAATCGTCTTGCCTTTCATCGATTGAGCAATTGCATCGTCCATTACACGCTCCGCAAAAGGACGAGTGAATTCATTTAATTGATCTACATTTTTTAGAATTAGGTCTTTGCTCCCTGAATTTAGTACATCTTTTAATTTGCTTACCAACTGCTCAGTGTCCTCTGTTTCTTTTTTGGAAAGGGAGCTTGTGTGCTTCTTTAAAAATCGTTCTACGGTATAAATCATTTGCTCAGCTTCTGTTTTAGCCTCGATGAGCATGCGCTGATTAATATCTCCTTTCGCATTTTGAACACTTTCCAGTAACATTCGTTCTACCTCCTGATCTGTGAGACCGTAGCTGGGTTTTATTTCTACTTCTTGTTTAACACCGGATCTAATTTCATGGGCTTGAACGGTCAGTATTCCATCTGCATTGAGTAGAAAGTTGATATCTACTTTGGGTAGACCAGCCGGCATCGCTGGAATATTTTTCAAATCGAATTCGGCTAATTTTCGATTCTCTTTAATTAAATCACGCTCACCTTGGTAAACAGCTATTCTCATATTCACTTGTCCGTCGACAGAGGTTGTGTATTGCCTACCTGCTTTGGTTGGCACTTTTGAATTCCTTGGAATGATGACATCCATCAATCCTCCCATTGTTTCAACACCGAGCGAAAGAGGTGTCACATCTAATAACAAGATATCCTTGCGATTTCCTGCTAAAATATCAGATTGTATAGCAGCACCTAGGGCAACTACCTCGTCTGGATTGATTTGATCGTGAATCGGTTTTTGAAAAAATTCAGCTACTTTCTGTTTGATCAATGGAGTGCGTGTTGACCCTCCAACTAGAATTACTTCGTCAATTTCATTAGTTGTTAATTGGGCATCGTGTAAGGCATTTTTACAACAATCAATTGTTTGTTGGACCTTGTCTGCTATCAATTCCTCAAAAGTGATTTTGGTGATGGCACAGGGAATATGGTTAACAGAACCATTAAATAAATTTTGGGTAGTTAATGCTTTTTTAGCTTCTTCTGCCTTTAGACGTAATGCCTGAGTGAGTTCTTGATTGTTCGTGAGCTCAGTAGGATCTAATTTATTTTGAATAATCCAGTAGTCTATAATTGTGCGATCAAAATCGTCGCCACCCAAAAAAGTATCTCCATTAGTTGATAAAACTTCAAATATGCCATTTTGTATTCTGAGGATAGATACATCAAATGTTCCACCCCCTAAATCATATACCGCAACTGTTTTTTCCTGCTCTGGATGTAGGCCAATCCCATAGGCCAAGCTAGCAGCAGTAGGTTCGTTGACGATACGTAAAACATCTAGCCCTGCTAGTTTTCCTGCATCACGCGTTGCTTGACGTTGACTATCATTAAAATAGGCTGGAACAGTAACCACCGCCCGATTGATGGGTGTTTTTAGTGCATGTTCTGCTCGCTCTTTTAGCTCTTTTAGTATTAGGCTTGAAAGTTCAATCGGCGTGTAAAATGTATTGCCGATTTTTACGTGTATCAAGCCTTCTGTATTATCATCGATTATTTTATAAGAGAAAAAAGCTTGATGATTTTTAAGATCGTGGTATGAACGACCGAGTAAACGTTTGACAGAGAAAATAGTATTAGAGGGATCAGTAATGAGAAACTGCTTAGCTTCATTCCCAACAAGTAGACTACCGTCAGTATTAAAATGTACGACAGAGGGAACAAGTACTCCTTTACCAGTGTCATTAATGATTTGTGGGTTTCCTTCGGGGTTGATAAATGCGACCAAACTATTGGTAGTTCCTAGATCAATACCTACAATTAAATCTTCTTTTTGGATCGAACCTGTTGCCAGGTTAATAGAAATTTTAGCCATAACACATTCCTCAGCAAGCCCCAAATGTACTTAGTTTTAGAGGCATTATGAAATGGGGAGAATTGCTGAATTGAAAGAAAGGAATCCGTTTTGAAAATCAACCCAAGTTAAAAACACGTACAAAGTGTAGATACACAAAAACGAGCGGTGCTGCTAACAATAAACTATCAAAACGATCAAGTATGCCCCCATGCCCAGGCAAAAGAGAGCCGGAGTCTTTAACGGATAAACTTCGTTTCAACATTGACTCAGATAAATCACCGAACGTTCCGATAATCACCACGATGAGGGAAGTAATCAACCAGTGTATGAATGAGAGTTCTTTAAAATAACAGCTGATGCCTAAAGCCAAGAGTGTACTGGTAAACATACCTCCAAAGAAACCTTCCCACGATTTTTTTGGTGAGTGGCGTTTAAACAATTGGTGTTTAGCAAATCGAGAACCAAATAGATAAGCTCCAGTATCACTAGCCCAAAGTAAAAGCAGAAATCCCAGTGGATAATGCATATTGAAAGTTCCATCAGTAAAAGCTAAAGCATAAAAAAAATAAAATGGAACAGCCGCATACAGGACTCCCAGTAATGTATAGGCAATATTTTGAAATGGACTTAGCTGCTTTCTATAGAGCTCGAAAATAAAAATGGCGATTATAATGGGGACACAAAAAAGCAAGTTTTGGAATGGCTCATTTTTAAACAAGTATTGGTATAGAGGTAAATAAATACTGATCGACAGAAGAGTTCCTCCTAGTTTCTGCGGCTTGATGGTATTATTACCGATCAGATGATAAAACTCATCGACAGCTAGAATACTTAGTATCAAGACAAACAATGTGAACACATAGCACCCAAACAGCAGCGAAGCAAGTATCACCCCCACAAAAATAAATCCAGTCATTGCTCGCGTTTTCATTTATAGTTCGTTTTTTATAATAATTTCTAATGCTTCTTGGAAATCGTTTTGATGAATATAGACTTCTACTTCACCTATTTGATAGGGATTTTGTTTGTTCATGATCACTGCTACTACTTGATGATCAACCAAAACTTGGCGAACGATTTCTGATTTGAAAAAATCGGATGAGGTATAAATTTTGACCCAATCTTTTTCCATTCTCTAGGATGATTGACGCTGATTTAGCGAGATTTTGTAAAAGCTGTATAACAATGTGATTGTAGCTGCAAAGCTAAGCAAATACATGTACCATACACTTGGTTCTGTTTGATCAATTTGATCGATCGGTAAGCCCCTTTGTTGGTATATATAGGAAGCAATAACGACTGCTGCATTATTGATAAGATGAGCGAATATGGGTACGTATAAACTACCACTCCAAAGTAATAAATAGCCAAACAGTGCACCCAATAACATCCTGGGGAAGAAACCAAAAAATTGTACATGTATTGCACTAAAAATGAATGCAACTATCCAAATACTGATATGCTGGCTACCTGTCCAGTTTCTAAAAATATGTTGTAAGCAGCCTCTAAAGATGAGCTCCTCTCCAACAGCAGGTATGATGGCAATCATGCATAAATTGATAAAAAGCGTAGCTGGCGTGTGCATGATTAATAAACTATGCACAAACCCTTTCGTGGTATCTTCCTTGTTTCGCATCCATTGTTCTATGCCTTTGAGAACATGAGGGAGTTCCATTTTTTGATTTAATGTTGTGACCCATTCTAAAATAGGCATCGAAGCTACCATGATAAGGGCAGTAAACGCAATTAATAGGCAGGACGGAGTATTGAGTTTTAAATAATTTCTCCGGTCTTCACCCTCTATTTTTGCAAAAAATAGCGCGGGCACAATGAATATCCCGCACGAAGAAAATATTTGTATAATTCTTAAGATCGCTGTATCCATCTCATTTCTCTTCCACGATGCGGGGGCAGAGATAGAGTGAAGAGTATTGCTAAAACCATATATAAAACCCGAGATAGCCACACCAAGTGTGGTAAAAAGTAAAGCCCCAGTTAATGCAAGTACGATCAATAAAATGAGTGATAAAAATGGAGGGCGTTTTGCTTGAGGCATGAATGGCTAATTATCCGTAAATTTGGGGTCGCTTAAAATTGAGTTGAAGGTAATCAATGTCTGTTAAGATTGGAAATATAGATCTGGGGGAGTTCCCGCTTTTGTTGGCACCTATGGAGGATGTGAGTGATCCACCGTTTCGCTATGTGTGCAAACAAAATGGGGCGGATATGATGTACACCGAATTTATTTCTTCGGAGGGTTTGATTCGTGATGCTGCCAAGAGTGTCCAAAAATTAGATGTGTTTGAATATGAGCGCCCAATTGGGATCCAATTATTTGGTAGCGATATTGAAACCATGCGCGAAGCTGCTCGTATCGCATCGGCAGCAGATCCAGATTTGATTGATATCAATTACGGTTGTCCGGTTAAGAATGTGGCTTGTCGTGGGGCAGGAGCAAGTTTGCTTCAAGACATTGACAAGATGGTGAAAATGACCAAAGCCGTTATTGAATCGACCCACTTGCCCGTTACGGTAAAAACACGCTTGGGCTGGGATGATCACACTAAAAATGTATATGAAGTTGCCGAGCGATTGCAGGATATAGGCATTCAGGCTTTAACCATTCATGGGCGTACTCGGGCGCAAATGTACAAAGGCCAGGCTGACTGGACTCTGATACGAGAGATTAAACGCAATCCTAGAATTCGAATACCCATTTTGGGAAATGGAGATGTGGATAGCGTCGACAAAGCGATGAGCTGGCGTATGCAATATGAAGTCGATGGAATTATGATCGGACGAGCAGCAATCGGCTACCCTTGGATATTTCGAGAGATTAAACATTTTTTTGAAACGGGAGAGCTCTTGCCTGGCCCAACTTTGAACGAACGCATCCATACTTGCAAAACTCATTTAGATAAATCTGTTGCTTGGAAAGGTGAACGGACAGGCATTTTTGAAATGCGCCGTCATTATGCAAATTATTTTAAAGGAATTCCCAACTTCAAAGAGTATCGAGTAAAATTAGTGTCGCTAGAAAATATTTTAGAGATTCACTCCGTTCTAGAAGAAATCGGTGCTCGGCTTGAACCTGCTGTGACTTAGTTAATGTGGAATTAGTCCTTCCAGTTTTTTAAAAACCTATTCAAAATATATTGTTATGACAGCCGAAATTACGGATGGTGTAAAAGTATCAGCGGAATCCATTTATGAATCCCAATACTCTGACCCAGCTAATAGACACTTTGTGTTCGCTTATAAAATTATCATCCAAAACCTGAGTGATTATCGTATACAGCTTTTGAGTAGACAATGGCAAATTTTTGACTCTAGTGGTATGCGACGAATCGTAGAGGGAGAGGGTGTAGTTGGTTTGCAGCCTATTATTGAGCCAGGAGACTGCCATGAATATGTTTCGGCATGTAACCTAAGTACAGACATTGGTAGCATGGTGGGCTTCTACGAGATGAAAAGGATAGTTGATGATGAGCATTTTCGTGTGAGTATCCCCAAGTTTTATTTGATGGCTACATTTAGGCTGAATTAGTATTGTGCATAATGACTGTAACTGAGATTTCAATAAAAGATAATTTACTGTATGGCTTTAAATGTTGAATCGATTCGAGATTATTGTTTAGCCAAGCCTGATGCAGAAGAGGCTTTCCCTTTTGATGAACAAACACTTGTTTTTAAGATCTATGATAAAATGTTTTTACTGATAGATCTTGAAAATCCAAGCTCTTTTAATGTCAAATGCGACCCTGAAGAAGCGGTTGCTTTACGGGAACAATATGTCGAAGTAGAGCCAGGTTACCATATGAGCAAAAAGCACTGGAATACAGTATCAATTACAGGTGGGTTGACGGATGATCAATTGCTGAAAATGATCGATGACTCGTACGATCTTGTTGTTCAGAGTTTACCCAAACATAGACGACCTCAATCCTAATTTTAACTCCTACAGCAGCTTGGTGCCATTTGATCAGAGTCGATTTTACTATTCTCCTTTTGACTGCAAGTCATAGGTCTCATTACGGGGCTTAACGTATCCTGGTATCCTTTATATCTCTTGTGGATATTCACTTATAGCCTCCGATCAAATGACTTCGCAAAAAACTTTTTGCTTCTACTATTAGAGATAAAAACGGTAGTGTATCTAAATGTATGATGACTCTTTTCAGGGATAAAAAAGTA
>CALLKE010000180.1 GCA_938008555.1 uncultured Pedobacter sp. | reverse complement strand
TGGCATCTGGATTTTTGCAGATTTCGCCAGCCTCATCAAAAATTAATAGTGGACGATTCATGTTTCCGAGCGCAAATAGCGCATCCGATAACATATCATCATACGATCCCGATGCATCAGCACCCACGGCCTTGGCAATGGCGCGTATTAAGCTATTTTTCTTGTTGCAGTCCGAGCAATCGATATAAAATACATTCGGGTTGCTTTTTGCAAATTCCCGAGCAGCGTATGTTTTTCCAAACCCCGCGTCATCCACCAACATCCGGCAAACTGATTGGCTTTTACACAGGTTTAATTGCGTAAAAATGTACTTAAACAAGCCTGTTTCAGCCGTATTCCAAGTTTGTGCCTCGTTCTTTTGAAAGCCGACTACACGAGCCAAGCGAATCCATTTTTCGGGGCCAATCAAGCTTGGATTTTGTTTCCATTTGTCGCCTTTCAGGTTGCTCATGTCGGCCGGTCCAAAACCGATCGATCTGGCAAACTTGGTGGCCGAACTAAAGCCCTTGCGGTCCATGAGCGCAAACACGAGCGTGCTTATTTTTTCTTGATCTTCGAGGGTAAATAATAGTGTGTCCATGTGGTCTATTTTTGTATGGATAGGAATTTTATATGCTAGAAAAAGTCATTAAAAGCAGCTTGCTCAGGTGTTAAAACCATTTTTGGAATGAGATGAGTTTTTGATTTTTTCGCAACTGCTCGCTCCATTATTTGCTCAGTCAAACACATTTCCATTTCTTCGTTATAATCATCCTTGATCGCCTTGCCTCGGTGTAAGCGATGGCCATACTTCATCACATCAGCACTCTCGATGACCAAATCGCGCATCGCATCCGCTGCCGAAACCATATTTGTTTTACGCTGCAAGTGTTTGCCCAGTGCTTTGTCGCTGATATCAGTTGCCTCAAAGGCGCTTTTTGCAGCCAGCTCGGCACGCTTAGCCGTCAAAATATAAGCCCCTTCGGGCGTGTAGATGTCCGCCGCATTTTCATCCCAGCAAACCATCACTTTTGCACCAGATTGATAACCCAATCGGTCGCTGATCGCATGGATATTCTTGTCGTAATCGGGTATTTCGAACTTGAAATGAGCAATATGCCCACCCAGTTGCACTTGATTTACATTAATAAAACCGCGCATATAGCTTAAATCAACCTCTGTCCGATTGCCAAAAGCATGACGCAATACACGAGGCTCTAATACTTTACATTCAGGATTTTTGTTTTCAAATCGCTGGATAGGTGTCAATTGATCGGCTCCCCAAGGCGTATGATTATACTTTTCGATTGCCTCGAGTACTTGCAAGTGTGTTTCTTCCATCGAGGGTAATTCGCTCGGTTTCGGGAAATAATCAGGGTTCGTATTATTGTTGATATCATGCGCATGAAAACCGCTATACAGCCAATTGTTATTACCACGGCACATATTCGTGAGCATTTTTACGTGCATCTCGGCAGGGTTTTCCTGAGAATTACCCGCCTTAATATTTCTCACCTTTCTGAAAATCAGATTTAAGGATGATTTAATACTTGCCACCGTAAATGCTGAGCCATTATCGCTCAGGAATTCCAAAGCTTCTACGTTGCCAGCTGTTTTGATGGCCATTTTTAAGGCCTTGTTAACCAAATCAGCATTTTCAGAGGTGCCAAAAGCATAACCGATAATCATCCTGCTAGCCACATCGGTAATACGAACCAAGTACAAAGTGGCTTGTTTAAGCACGGTTTTGTTGGTTTTACGATCCGTGTGCATGTAACTATAGGCCAATTTTGTACCCGAGCCATCGCCCGCCCACATCGTGTTGGCATATTGAACCAAATGAGCAGGCACATAGGGTTTGTAGCTATCGTTAAAATGCTTGTCGCCATCACGCTCCTTGCTCATTAAAGCCTTATTGTCAAAGCGATCCAAATACTGGCAAAAAGTACGGTGACTCACTGGATGCAAACCATATTGCTCTAAAGCAGGCTTATAATCATGGGTATATAAATCGATTTTGCTGCGCTTATTGGCATGAAAAGGATTCATCCAGCTTTCATACATAATAGCCTCGTGCGCATCAAACTTCATAACCTCGCCCGTTTCGGGATGCACAAGCTGAAATATTCCTACTATGCGAGCGTGATCGTTACCATATCGGGCACTTACCAAATAATCTAATTGTTCAGTGGTATTTTCTGGGAAGCCTGTTATTTTATTGCGCAAAGCAGCAGGCTTATTAACCTTTAACCCCTCCAGTTCAAGTGGAGCAATGATTTTGCTGAAGCACTCGTATAAATCTTCTTTTTTGTTGAACCATTTTTTAAAACGATTCCCCTCTAGTAACGCTGTAATCAAGCGACAAAAACCCAAGCCTAATGCCAATTGTTCCGCCTTTTGTTGACTAAAACTAGGTTCGCAATCGAACATATAGTATTGTACATCACGTGGGCTTGTTTTTTGCTGAGCCATTGCGGTAAACTCATTGGCTAACTCTGCAGCATTTGGCTTGTCGGCCTCGATAGCTAGTTTGATTAATTCATCCTCACTGGGTAGCATGCTTTTGTAAAAACAAGGTTTCCTGTCGGGGATATTGGCATAGGCGTAGTAAAATGTGTTATTCATGCGTGCCCAGCGCCATGCTTTGCCACTGTCGGGGAGGATGGGGCGCATGCGGTGGGTTGGTGGGATGGATTTTTTGTACAACGTCCTTATTTTCCATAAATATTCTTCACTTGTACCTGCGCAAACTTGCAATACAAGGCGTTCAGAAAGCCATATTGACTTGCTGATTTTTTCCTTACGGAGAATGATGTCGCCTGTATTGATTTGCATTTTGTGGGTGTTGTTTATTTATGTTCCCGTCTTGGAATCGAACCATGAATAAACCGTTCGGGAAGGTTTTATTGATACTTACTCGTTAGTCAATGATTCGCTACCTGTATTTTTAAGCATTGTTCGCATGCTTATTACTTGACTCATGATATTGACCAAGTTCTTATGTTTCTTGGCTAACGGCCGGACTAATATCTTGCTGGCATTTCCTTGACTTATGCCCATAACATCGGCTGCCAAGCTCAAATCACCTTTCCTTTTTCTTAATATAATTTCCTCTATTGTTAGTATCATCTTGTATCTTTGTATTGATTGCATGACAAATATATGTAAATTAAAATTACAAATATCAATTAAATTATCATTTTAATGAAAATTAAATTTTCATAATGTTTATTTCTAAGAATATTAAGTATTTAAGAGATAAAGAGGGGCTATCCCAATCTGTATTTGCAGAGCTTTTCAAGCTTAATAGGGGAAATATTGCCTCTTATGAGGCTGGCAGCGAACCACCTTTGTTAATTATAGTTGCAATTGCAAATTATTTTAACATTAGCATAGATACTCTTATCCTGTCGGAGTTATCTGCTTACGCTGCTATTAATAAAAAATCGGGACAAACTGAACAACAAAATCCCAAAGCCCCCCAGTCAGCTATTCTAGAAATAGATCAAAAACATTGTTTAAGTTGTGTGAATAAGGAGGTTCTAATAGGTAGCCTCAGAGAGACGATAGAAGCACAAAAAAATGATTTGCAGAGTAAAGACGTGACTATTAATGCATTTCAAGAGGCATTAGGGCAAGCCAAAGCACGCCTTGAAGAGCATGGCCTATCTGCATCTAACAGGAAAGCCTGCTAAGACTGGTATAGTCTTTTTCTATAAGATGGATTAGAAATCCACAGGCAATACTAATCCCAGCACCCTCAAAAACGTTTATTTTTTTAGATATTATTAATGTTTTATTTAATAAAAGGCCGAATGTATGAAAAATAACACAGTGTGTATTAATAACACTTGTCTATTTTAAATAAAAAAACAAAAATATATCAGTGTAAGAAATACACTATATAAATCGCAATAATAAACTAGTGAATGATACAGGTATCAAAATTGGAGTTGGAATGGTCGACATGAAAACGAAAAGTGTAAAAAACCTTACCCTTTAAAAGGGTAAGGTAAAGGGTAAGGTTTTCAATATAAACCAAAAGTGCAAAAAACCTTACCCTTTGCAATACAATGCTAGCCAATTTATAACATTAGAAACATAAGGGTAAAAATGCCGTTACAAGATATACAAAAGGGTATTTTGTTGTTTAGATGGCCTCGTAAACACCCTGAAAATGGCAGATAAAGGGTAAGGAAGTGGTAGATAATGGTATTTTACAAAAATGCCCATTTTTATTAAAAACAGGCTTTTTGCCCATTTTAAGGCCGTTTTTGTTTATCTATACTTTTACACTTTTGGTTTTACCCCTTATAGTGGCGATAATCTTTCCATCTTGGTCTGCCACATATGAGCTCATCGAATCGGCAAACCAATGTTGATGTAGGCTTTCTTTAGAAGTAGTTGGACTAAAAGGATAGGTGTCACCTGTTTTGATCACAGCTTGGAAAATGTTCCATATTGCATCATAGTCCTCTACTGTTGCTTTTCTAATAATCATTGTTGCTTTATTTCTATTTCTGAACCTCAATTAACCTTCTCTAAAGGCATTCCAGCCTTGCGCTTTTAGTGGATGGACATTTCCTGATTTGGAGATGAGGTGGCATCCTGATGCAGAATCTGTGATGTGTCCAATAATGCTGATATCAGCACTATTTTTGATTTTATCGTAATCGGATTGTGCGATCGTAAATAACAGTTCATAATCCTCTCCCCCATTCAGTGCACATGTTGTTGGATCAATTCCGAACTCGCGAGCTGTGTCGAATGTCATTGGATCAAGTGGAATCTTTTCCTCGTAAATATTGCATCCTTTATTGGATTGTTTGCAGATGTGTAAGATATCGGAAGCCAAACCATCCGACACATCGATCATAGCTGTGGGCTTTAGTTGTAATTCCTTTAATGACTCAATAATATCCTTTCGGGCTTCGGGCTTTAATTGGCGCTCTACGATATAGTCCTTTCCTTCTAAATCGGGTTGGATGTTGGGGTTTTCGAGATAAATTAATTTTTCGCGCTCAAGCAACTGCAGACCAATGTAAGCCGCTCCTAAATCGCCTGATACACAAATCAAATCGCCTTCTTGTGCTCCATCACGATAGCAAATATCTTTTTCGTCAGCATAGCCAATGCTAGTGACACTGATAACCAAACCTTGTTTGGATGAGGAAGTGTCTCCCCCAACCAAGTCGACATTATATTTTTTGCAAGCAATCTGAATACCGGAATAGATTTCCTCAACGGCTTCTAAAGAAAACTTACTGGATAAACCGATTGAAACAGTTACTTGGCTAGGAGTGCCATTCATGGCATATATATCACTTAGATTGACTTGGATAGCTTTATATCCTAAATGTTTTAGCGGGGTATAAGCTAGATCGAAATGTATATTTTCTAACAAAAGATCAGTAGAGATGAGCGTCTTTTTACTTTTAAAATCTAATACTGCAGCATCATCACCTACGCCTTTGATCGATGATTTATTTTGTAATTCGATATCCTTTGTAAGATGATTTATCAAACCAAATTCGCCCAATTGGTTAAGTTCTGTGCGGCCTTTATTTTCAAACATGAATGTTGATTTTCTTGAAATGTATCCTTGTCCCAATGCTTTTAGGCACTTCTATTTTTAAATAGATTGGAAATCAGGGAGGCAAATTTAAGCAATCACTGAGCTTAATTCGGTATTAAAGTTGAGTGATTTTAATGAAGAGCGAACTCAATTACATCAGCCCCTCATCAGCAAAGCTATAAAAATGGTGATCAGTGATGATTAGATGATCCAAAATAGCAATATCTAATAATTGGCCTGCGGAAACCAACTTGCAGGTCAAGTCGATATCAGACTGACTGGGTTTCAAACTACCAGATGGGTGATTGTGTGCAAAAATGAGAGATGCTGCATGGTTTTCAAGAGCCGTTTGAAAGATAATTTTTGGATCGGCAATGGTTCCTGCTTGGCCTCCTTTGCTTATCAGGTGTTTCGAAACAACCTTATTGGCACGGTTAAGCAACAGCATCCAAAATTCCTCATGATTCAAATCTGTGAACTGAGATGAGATGACCTGATATGCATCTCTACTCGAACTAATTTGTGCTTTTTTGATAGTGGGTGCATTTTTTCTTCGTTGTCCTAATTCTAAAGCGGCAATAATAGAAATTGCTTTTGCCTCTCCTATTCCTTTAAATCGTGATAGCTCTTGTATGCTTAATTTTCCTAACAGGTCTAAGCTATTATCGCAAGCTAGTAGGATACGTTTGCTTAATTCGACAGCACTTTCATTTTTGTTGCCAGATCCAATTAATATGGCAACAAGTTCAGCATCGCTTAAAAAACGTTTGCCTTTTGTAGCCAGCTTTTCGCGAGGACGATCTTCTTCGGCCCATGATTTGATCGTTATTTTTTGGTCGTAGCATTGCATGTGCTCAATGTAAATAAAAGAACAAAAAAAAGCGTTTCAATTTTTTGAAACGCTTTTTTAAATGAACATTTATGATCTTACTTCAAGGTGTTGACAAATTTAGTCAACTTTGATTTGTTGTTTGAGGCTTTATTTTTATGAATGACATTCTTTTTAGCCAAACGATCAAGCATCGAAATTACTTTGGTTAAAAGCGTAGTAGCTTCGGCTTTATCGGTAGAGCTACGCAGCTTTTTTATCGCATTTCTGGTAGTTTTTGCCTGGTATCTATTACGTAAACGCTTAGCAGCATTTGCCCTGATTCTTTTGATGGATGATTTATGATTTGCCATTTGTTTAGCTTTCGTCTAAATTTTAAGAACCGCAAATATATGCTGAATATTTTAATAATCCAAAATAGATTTTAAACCTTGACATTTTTACTTACAATATGTTTCAACTAGTTTTTGTGCACCCATGAAATTTCTAGAATTGGCTATTTTAAGGAAATAGCAAGCCTCCTCTTTTTTTCCTAAGTTAATTAGACACAAGCCTTTGATATATTCGGATTTGCCATTTGTAAATGCTTTTGCAGCAATTACTTTGTCTAAATAAGGTATTGCTAAGTCGTATTGTTTTAGCATAAAATAACATGCGCCTGTATTTTCGAGGTATACATAGTCTTGTGGGTCTATCTCGACTATTTTTAATGAGTTTGCAAGTAGTGTGCTGATGTATCCATTGTTTGAGGCTAAAGTTGCGTTGATGATAAATCTGTTTTTCAGGATTGATTTATCAGCAGGAAATCTTTTCTCGGCAGTGGCAGCAACTGCAAGAAGGGAATCTTGGTTGTAATTCAAGCTCAGTAGTATGTTTATATATTTATTCCAAATATTTGCCACTTCAGAGCGATGCTTAATACATTCTTTGAATGCTTTTTTGATAGATAGGGTGTCCTTTTTCGCTTTACAAATATCAGCTAGTATACCAAAGTATCCGATATTGGCAGGCCTTGTGTAAAATCCCTTATTGGCATAATAAAAGGCACTATCTAGCCTATTTGTTTGATAAAATAGTTGCGCCTTTACATACTCATTTGCCATATTATAGGGATTTACCTGAGTACTTCTATTCAACAGTATCATGGCCTCATCATATTTATTGTCTTTGGCAAGGTACCATGCTTTGATTACATCAATGGGAGAATTAGCTAATACAGCTAAATTGGGGACGTCTGGTAATTGATCATTGATTTCTTTCCAAGAATGCAATCCTGTATTCGGAAAATCGTCTTGAGCAATTACCGATTGAATAACTAATGATTGATACGTATAGTATTTGTAATAAATAGCAATGCTTAGCAAAAGTGCACTAATTAATGTAAATAAAGCAATTGAATAGCCTTTTGAAGGCTTGTTGACATTCGTTTTATAATCTTGATACGTGATAAAAGCACAACCATTAATTCCTAGAATCAGCGCAAATAGTAGTTGCATAATGGGGCGCTCGCTCGGAAAATTGAATGCAGCATCTGTAAAATAGCCGGCTAAAGCAACTAATGAAAATATGGAGATATACTTACAATAATCGTTCACTTGTGATCTCCAAACTTTGATTACATAGATCAGTGCACATACAAATAAAGCGATAAATGCAAGCCCCCCTACAATACCTACTTCCATCGCAGTTTCTAAAAAATCATTGTGTAAGTGCTTCCCATAATTGAAATCTGTCTGAAACTTATTTTCATAGGGGATCATGGCAAGCTTACAATTACCATAACCTGCACCCATTAGTGGATTTTTTTTGACGTAATCGAGGCCTAGTTTCCAAAATTCGAATCGCCTGACATTGGAACTATTGGTTGTAGAGCCAATGGAACTTATGCGCTCTGTTACGGAACTAAGTGAAGTTTTTGTGGCCTGAAATTTTCCTGCATTAATCAATATTGCTTGAGCAATAAAAAAAGCAAATGTAACAGATAATATAACAGGCCCTACTTGGGATAGTACATCTTTGTGATTCCTGTGTTTGTAGTATCGTAAAATGCTAAAAACTAAAAGCAGGCTTATTTGAAGAAACAAGCCTAGATACGCTGAGCGGGTACTGATGATAAATATAGAGATCGTACCAAGGACTAATATTGGGATGTAAATAAATCTAGTCCAGGATTTAAAGGTATATATACAATACATGACAAAGGCTATTTTAACCACTAGGCTTGTTGCCAATGTGTTTTTGTTACCCGTGTTTCCTTTTAGATTGCCAATGACCCCGTCTAATGGAGTATGGATTATGCCATCAAAAAAAGTACTTAAGGTGAGAATCGATTGTATCAGTAGTAAAAGTGTAATTAATTGAGCTATTATTTTAAATGAATTGAGGCGTCCATTTAATAAAATACCAATATTGAAAAAGGCAATAATGGTATTTATAAACCCCGAATAGCAGACTAAAGATTCAGTTTTGTTGATCGCAAATAAGATGGAGATGCCGGAAAGGGCAAACAGGAAAAGGTAAACATGAGATAACCTCATGTGAAGAATCTTCTTTAACGCCTGTTCGTATCCATGTGGTTTGGAATAGTAGAAAATATAAACCGTACTAATTCCATTAATAATAGTAAAATAAAGCCATTGAGGACCTGCAATGTCCAAGGCCCCGCATTCTGGTATAAAATCAAGAAATAGGTAGAGTGCTATAAAAATAACAGGAATCATACTGGGGGGAGTAGTATGCTTAACGGCTAATTTTACTTGCGTAGATGCTATCGTTTTAGATGCTGAGTTTTGCTTCTTTGACATCGGTTTTGGCTGGATGACTCAAAAATAGAATAAAAAGGCATTGTTGTTTTTCATTTTGGTTAAAAAATATGCTTTTATTGTTTGTTGATATATGGAAGTACTTTTGGGTTTGTAAATCATTATCCACCTCCCCCATTTTTTGTGTGGGGAAATTCTTAAAAATCCATGACCCATACATATTGGAGTATAACTACGAAAGTCTTACTCACTTTTGTTCTGCTTACTTGTTCTTCTTGGGGCTTCTTTGCCCATAAATCCATCAATAAACACGCTGTTTTTTCATTGCCTAAAGGAATGATTCGTTTTTATAAATCGAATATCGATTTTATTAGTGCGCATGCTGTTGATCCTGATAAGCGTCGGTATGCTGACTCGCTAGAAGCTCCTCGGCACTTTTTGGATGCAGATTGTTATGGGGATCACCCTTTTGATGATATTCCACAAAAGTGGAATTTGGCAGTGGTTAAATATTCGGAAAAGACCCTTTTGAAAAATGGAATTGTGCCTTGGCAAATCGAAAAAACATATGGCGCATTGGTAAAAGCGTTTATTGCAAAGGATTCGGTACGCATACTTCGTTTATCAGCAGATTTAGGGCATTATATCGCAGATGCACATGTTCCTCTTCATACCACTAAAAACCACAATGGACAATTGACTAAGCAGGTTGGGATTCATGGCTTTTGGGAAAGTCGCTTGCCCGAACTATTCTCAGATCAATATAATTATGTGGTTGGTCCAGCAAGGTATATTAAAAATCCGTTGAGTGAGGCCTGGAAAATTATTCGAAATACATTTCAATATAAAGACTCGGTATTGTTGATTGAAGCTCGCTTAAACAATCAGTTTCCTGCTGATAGAAAATACGAATTCAGTAAAAAGCGTAAAGGCAAGTTAAAAAAGCAATATTCGGAAGAGTATTCTAACGCATATCATGTTGCACTAAATGGAATGGTGGAACGCCAGATGCGAGCCTCAATACTTGCTGTAGCTAGTTTTTGGTACTCAGCTTGGGTGGATGCTGGTCAGCCGAAATTGACTGGCTTTAAGTCAGATATCCTAATAACTGAGGATCGGGAATCTATCAAAAAGGAATCAAGATCTTATAGAAAGGGTAAAATTATTGGAAGAGAAGAGCCGCACTAGCTACGCTTCTCTCGATATCTTGATTTTATAAACCCGTATATAGCAGGAATAACGGAGGAGAAAATAATAATGAAAATCACCAGCGTAAAATTGTCTTTAATAATTGGAATGTTCCCAAAAAGATAACCGAGGCACAAGAAACTTAATATCCATGATAGGCCACCTATCACATTGTATAGGGTATATTGTCCAATTGGCATACCACCAACACCTGCAACAAAAGGTGCTACTGTGCGGAAGATGGGTAGAAAGCGACTAAATATAACAGCCTTTCCACCATGTCTAACAAAAAAATCTTGTGTTTTGATATAATATTCAAGTTTGAGTACCGTGTTTTCGGGCTTGAATACCCTCGATCCAAAATAAGATCCTAAATAGTAATTAGTGGTATTACCGGTTATAGCAGCAAGACATAATAAGATGCTCATGAGTTCAATACTCAGCCCAGTGTTGCCCTTTGCAATTAGTGCGGCGATCGCAAATAAGAGTGAGTCACCTGGAAGAAACGGAGTGATTACAAAACCTGTTTCCGCAAAAATAATGAAGAACAAAATAAGGTAGGTCCAAGTTTTATATTGCTGGACAATTTCCACCAAATGCTGGTCAATATGCAGCGTGAAGCTGATGATGCTATGAATAAGTTCCAAGAGATATAGTAATTGTGTTTTAAACTTGGGTTAGTGGCGCATGTGCATTGAGCATCACGGGCATCACAAGCATTAAAACGTCTTCTCCTTCATCATGCGTTTGTGGAATCAAAAGTCCTGCACGGTTTGGTGTACTCATCTCAAATGCAACTTCCTCACCGCTCAAATTACTGAGCATTTCAATCAAGAATTTGGCGTTAAATCCTATTTCAATATCGGCTCCCTCATATTGACAGCTCAAACGTTCGTGTGCTTCATTTGCAAAATCAAGATCTTCTGAAGAGATATTTAATTCACTTCCAGAAACTTTTAAACGAACTTGATGTGTTGTTTTATTTGCAAATATGACCACTCGTTTCAAGCAGTTTAAGAATAAACCGCGGTCAATGATTAGCTTATTAGGATTATTTTGTGGAATAATAGCTTCATAATCTGGATAGCGTTCATCAATTAAACGGCAGATGAGGTTAATGTTCCCAAAACGAAAGAAAGCATTTGTGCTATTGTATTCCACTGAAACATCCACATCTTCAATAGGTAAGGATGACTTTAATAATACCAATGCTTTTTTAGGAAGAATGAAAGATGCTACTGATTCAGATTTAGTATCCTTTCTACGGTAACGAGCTAACTTATGAGCATCTGTGGCCACAAATGTGACATGTTGTGGATTTAATTGGCAGTAGACGCCCGTCATCGCTGGCCGAAGCTCATCATTGCTCACTGCGAATAGTGTTTTATTGATAGCATCAGCTAGTACTGAAGCAGGTAAGTGTACTGAGGAAGCATTTTCGATCACCGAAATTTTAGGAAAATCCTCTCCATTTTCTCCACTAAGTTTATAACGACCGTTATCAGCGTTAATTTCTATTGCAAATGTCTGGTCATCAATGGAAAAGGTGATGGGTTGATCTGGTAATGTTTTGAGAGTTTCTATCAATATTTTGGATGGGATAGCTATTTTGCCATCTTCTTTAGACTCAACAGGCAAGGATGTTGTCATACTTGTTTGTAAATCCGTTGCAGATATGGTGAGCATTCCATCTTTTAGTTCGAACAAAAAATTGTCAAGTATGGGTAGTACTGTACTGTTACTGGATGCACCATTAACGGCTTGGAGCTGCTTTAACAAAGTGGATGTTGATACAATAAATCTCATATTTTAGTAAAATGATGAATGATAATCAGGATAATATTTTCAACATAATCTCTGTGATCAGAATGTTAAGCTGAAAAAAATAGAGGGTAAAAATAACACAATTTAACTAGTATATTTCCGCTTGTGGTAATACTGCTGAAAAAAAATAAAGATAATTAGCGAGAGTAATGGTAACCCCATATTGATCATTTGCCATTTCATCTTTTCACTTCGAATTCTAGCTCTATCAAGTAAACGAAGTTTGATTTCCTTGTTTCGCAATTGTATAAGGCCCGAATCGTCGGTTAAATAATCGGCCATATTTAATAGAAAGCTCTTATTCCCGTATTGTTGATGTGTATATCGGTCGTAACCTAAAGGGAAGGGAGAGCCATCATTTCCACTGATTTGATTCTTGAGAATGTCACCGTCAGAGATAATAATCATTTTCGTTTTTTTACTTTTTGTAGGAATGTCTACATGGTCGATGATTCCGTCCGGTAATGGACGGTTTTTAAAATCAGAAGCAAATGAGCCTTCAAGTAAAACCCCAACAGGTTTTGGTTGGCTTTGAAATGTGTTTGGATTTGGTTCCTGCTCAACCATTTGTAATGAAAGCAACATTGGAACGCTTAGCTTCTTGCTAAAAGGGGAAGAACTCAGAATAATTTCTTTGTGAACATTCTTGGTCGCAATAGTATCAATGGAGCTTGCAAACTCACCTTTAATCCCATCCAGATTCTTCACAAGTGGATGTGTTGATATAGGTACAAAAATGGGATAAAATAGCCAGGGAACTAATTGCAGTTGTGCCTGCCCGCCAATACTACCTATTCGAATTGGAATCTGAGCACAGCTCATATCAGCTATTAGATCATAATTAATTCGAACACCATACTTGAATAGAATATCATCTAAGTTTAGCTCCTTCGGAAATGCGTATTGAGTGCCACTCCCACGAAGACTATCGAGCTCTGCACTTACATTGTCTAGGGCCCAAAGTATACGACCACCGTGCATCACAAAATAGTCTATTTTATATTTCTCAGCTTCTGTAAATGCTTTGTCTGGTTTAGGTATGATGAGTAAATTCAGTTTATCTAAACCAGAAAAGGGAATAATTTTCAAATCTATTCGACCTACTTCATAACCATCTGACAAGCATCTCATCGCATCATTTAACTGCAAGTCACTTAACTCATTGTGTCCTTCTGTGAAGCCAATGCGGGGTTTGCCACCGCTGCTCACTTTTTTGAGGCTACTGGCGAAGGCATACTCTAAATTTTGAATCGAGTTATTGAGAACTTCCTCTGGAGACAAACCTGATCGGGTTTGTAAAAGCCTGACAGCCATTTGTTTTCCTTCATATGTGATTAAAGCCTCTGGGAAAATATTTTTTTGGGTTAAACCTTCCTCTGTTTTTACACTCAGACTGGTAGGCTCGATGCCTTTGGAAATCAAATTTTGAAATGTGTTTTCTTGCTTTTTGCTATCCCCAGATGATGGATTTACAAAGTCGACATGAAAACTGCCTTTTGAATACGCTTTAAAATCAATTAAGAGGTCGCGTGTAGCACTTCTTAATTGTCTAAATCCTGCAGGTAAATCGCCATCTAAATAAACTGTAATTTGAATGTCTCCTTTCAAATTGCCCAGTATTTCTTGTGTGATAGGCGATAAGGTATATCGCTTCTCTTTCGTGAAATCAATTCGAAAAAAGAAAAAGGAAAAAAGAAAATTCAGAGCAATCAATATGGATAAAATGAGGATCAGATGTCTGATATCATGCTTTCGTTGATTTACCATTTCCTGCTTCCTATAATTGTTTTGGTAATTCCTAAAAATAAGGTAATGAAGCTCAGAAAGTAGAGCAGATCACGTGTGTCTAAGACACCTCTACTAACAGACTGATAATGCTCATTGATGCTTAACATAGTCAAATGAGCAGCTATTTTTTCTAGTACCTGTAGCTGGCTAACAGAATCAAATCCACTAAAAGTGAAAAAGCATAAAAATAGAGCAATCACAAAAGCGATTATTTGATTTTTACCAATGGAGGATGCAAAAATGCCGATCGCAGTAAATACTCCACCAAGTAAAAATAGTCCGATATACGATCCAATGACAGCACCTGTATCTAAATTGCCTTTAGTAAGCCCGAGTTGATAAACGGTGAAATAGTAAACCAGCGTTGGAGCTAAAGCAAATAAGATGATGAGTAAGCAAGCAAAATATTTCCCTAGAACAATTTCCCAATCACTGACAGGCTGTGTAGCCAATAATTCAAATGTGCCTTCTCTTTTCTCCTCAGTTATTGAACGCATCGTAATAGCAGGTATCAAGAACATAAAAGTATATGGAACGATATTGAATAAGCCATCCAAGCTGGCGTACCCATAATCCAAAATACTGGAGTCTGGAAAAATCCAAAGAAACAACCCCGTGGTTATCAAAAACACACCGATTGTAATGTGGGCTACGAATGAGCTGAAAAATCCGGTAATTTCTTTATGTAAAATTGGAAACACATCAAAATTGTTAAGTCGTAAAAATAGAACATTTATAAGACACCCCAAATGTACTATTGCCCAGATGAATTTTCCTTTCGTCTAGCTAGGGAAAACAAATTTGTTCATGCAGAGCACTTTTTAGATATTCGTACTCATACTTAGAAATATATGCATACTACATTGTCAGAAGGTCAAGCTGGGATTAATTTCTCAGATTCAGATAATCAACAAATGGTTAGCACGATGGTGCGTGACTTTGCCGAAAAACATATTCGTCCTCATGTAATGGAATGGGATGAGAAACAAATTTTTCCACTAGAAACATTTAAAAAACTAGGTGGTTTAGGCCTAATGGGGGTTTTGGTTCCTGAAGAATATGGTGGATCAGGCTTTTCGTACTTTGAATATGTAAATGTGATTGTAGAAATAGCGAAAGTATGTGGATCTATTGGCTTATCGGTTGCAGCTCATAATTCACTCTGCACGGGCCATATTATGGCTTTTGGCAATGAGAAACAAAAGCTAAAATGGCTACCCAAATTAGTAACAGCTGAGTGGATTGGTGCTTGGGGTTTAACCGAAGCAAATACAGGATCTGATGCGATGCGCATGAATACCATAGCTGTTTTGGATGGAGATCACTATGTGGTGAATGGTTCTAAAAATTGGATTACACACGGAAAATCTGGCAATGTTGCTGTAGTTATGGTACGCACGGGTGAGAAGGGCTCTTCAAAAGGAATATCCGCATTGGTGATTGAGAAGGGAACTCCTGGCTTTAGCCATGGTAAGAAAGAAAATAAATTGGGAATGCGAGCTTCAGAAACAACAGAGTTAGTTTTTGATAACTGTAGAGTGTCTAAAGAGAACCTACTGGGTAAAGAGGGAGAAGGATTTAAGCAAGCAATGAAAGTCTTAGATGGAGGACGCATCTCAATTGCGGCCTTATCTTTAGGCATTGCTAAAGGGGCCTTTGAAGCTGCTGTGGCTTACTCCAAAGAACGTCAGCAGTTTGGTCAATCCATCGCTAATTTTCAAGGTATATCATTTAAACTTGCTGATATAGCAACTGAAATTGAGGCTGCTGAGCTGCTTATTATGCAAGCCGCCGATTTGAAAAATCGAGGACTCAATGTAACCAAACAATCCGCCATGGCTAAATACTTTGCATCTGAAGTTTGTGTTCGAGCAGCTACAGAAGCTGTTCAAATATTTGGAGGTTACGGCTACACTAAAGATTTCCCCGTTGAAAAATATTATCGCGATGCAAAACTGTGTACAATTGGCGAAGGCACTTCTGAAATTCAGAAATTGGTTATTGCAAGGGAGATATTAAGCTAGAGGAGTACATTTTATAGTTCCCCTTTTTTTGTTTAAGTTTGCATCCTTATTGAGAGGAGGTATATTTAGCCATGATTAATATTGTTCTAAAAGAGGGAGAATCTCTAGATAAAGCATTGAAACGTTTCAAGAAAAAATTTGAAAAAACAGGCGTGCTAAGAGAGTTGCGTAGTCGCCAGGCCTACGAGAAAAAATCTGTAACCCGTAGAATGCAAATAAAAAAAGCAGTTTATAAGCTGAAGTTTAATCAAGAAACAGTTTAGGTTTCTGGGATAGATTATAAAAAAGCTACTTACAGATTCATATAATATGAATCTGTAAGTAGCTTTTTTCGTTTTATACTTGTTTTTTATTACGATTGTTCGAAATATAATTCATTGGTTTTATGTTCATAAATCGATTTATAAGACACATCCAATTCGAAAAAAAATTTTCAGCTCACACTATCATAGCTTATAAAAAGGATATCTCCCAATTCTTCGAGTTTCTTGAAATCACGGAATCAGATATTCAGACAATCAGCCAAAAACATGTGCGATTATGGGTGATTGATCTTCTGGAAAAAGGATTAGAAGCAAAGACAATTAATCGAAAAGTATCTTGCCTACGTTCGTTCTATAAATTTTTGATTAGAGAGCAACTGATTTTGCAAAACTCGTTGATGCAAATTAAGGTACCGAAGATTCCAAAACATCTGCCTGTTTTTGTAGAAGAGCAAAAAATGGATATGCTGTTAGATAGCGAAAATGCATTTAATGATGATTTTGATGGAATACGCAGTCGTTTAATTATTGAGGTACTATACGGAACCGGGATAAGGTTATCAGAATTGATAAGCTTAAAAGAAACAGATATTGATGTATATGAAAAGTCCATCAAAGTTTTAGGTAAGCGGAATAAAGAACGCATTATTCCTATTAATTTTTCTTTGATGAATCTTATCAGTCAATACATTCTAGTGAAAAAACAACAACAATTTGACAATAAATCACCGAATCTTATCGTTACTAATAGTGGTCAACAGGTATATCCTCAATTCATATATCGTGTAGTTAAAGAATGTCTTTCTCTTGTATCTACAAATCAAAAAAAGAGTCCACACGTGCTGAGGCATACTTTTGCTACCATCCTTTTAAATCGTGGTGCAGATATGAATGCGATAAAAGAATTGTTGGGGCATGCTAGCCTTGCAGCCACGCAGGTGTACACGCATAATTCTGTTGAACGTTTAAAATCGGTTTATAAACAAGCTCACCCAAAGGCCTAAAAAATATGGGGGCAATATGAGGCCTATTGTGAATCTCTCTCAAATTCTGAATAATTAACCTGGCTCATGATAGTCTCATGGCCGCAAAACAAGTTAAATACATGAAAATCAGAGTTCAAGCAATTCGTTTTACAGCAAGTTCTAAGCTATTAAGTTTTGTACAGAGAAAAACTAGTAAACTAGATCAGTTTTATGATCAGATTATTAGTGGAGAAGTGTACCTAAAACTAGAAAATGTAGAAGATGAATCAAATAAGATAACAGAGATTAAATTAATGATACCTGGAAACGATTTGTTTGCAAAGGAACGATGTAAATCGTTTGAAGAGGCTACTGATAAAGCAGTAGAATCACTGCGCAGACAGATGAAGCGACATAAAGAAAAAATTCGTTTGCAAATGAGCAACTACAAAGCCAGAGTTCTAGCTGGAGATTCAATAAAACTTATTAGCACTATATCTTGATCATACTTAATATGTATGAGATTGCAGTGAGTTCTATACTTTAGTCTTTTAAGAGGTTTCATGTTCAATGTTATTAATAGCTATTCAGTGGCTTGGTTTTTTTTTGGGTGACCTTTTGGTTATTTCACGATTCTTTGCCATGGTAGAGAAAGCAACAAGAAAGCCTGATTGTAGAAAATATGTTTTGGCAAGTTCAATTAGTAAATGCAACAAAAGCACCTAAAACTACAAAAGCAATT
>CALLKE010000179.1 GCA_938008555.1 uncultured Pedobacter sp. | reverse complement strand
GTATGAGGATGAAGAGCTGGGTGGGCTTTACTACAATCGGTTTAGGTATTATGATTCGGGAAGCGGGGTGTATATCAGCCAGGATCCGATTGGGTTATAAGGTGGATTGAATTTTTATGCGTATGTGAGGGATTCGAATGGGTGGGTGGATGTGTTTGGGTTGGAGTGTGGGAGGAAGGACGGCAAAACCCTGTTTAAATTCACAACTGCTGCAGGCAAGCATATGAATGAAAAAGGTCGCATAATTCCTATTCAGACTTTGGATATTATTATTAAAACACCAGTCGCTGTGGCTAAAGACCCCCGTAATGCAACAGATGCAATTATGCACTATTCTCAAATGAGTAAGAATGGAAAATTGTATAATGTTGAGGTTTTATACGACAAAACGACTAATACGATCATGCATTTTAAATATGGAAGAGATGTTATGGGTCCCTTGCCTAAAATACCTAAGTAGACTATATATGTTTCCAAAAGACGATAAAAGAAGATTATATCAATTAATTGATATGCTTTTAGCAGGACAAATAACTGCTTCCATATTTTGTGATGAGTTTTATTATTCCTACGACTTAGAAATTGATTATGATATGCTATCGTCTTTAGAATACTCTGCTTTTTCAGAGCTAGAACAAGTATCAAGCCGATTTTCTGAGTTTAAAGACGATCATGAAAAATATCCAGGTGTTTACTCCGATGAAGAAGAGCTGAAACAAAAAGCAATAGAGACTATTCAGAAATTAAGAAAACAAAATTCTGGTTAGTGCACAAACCTATAAAAGCTTCATCCCCTTCCGGCAGATGGGGCAGTATGAGGATGAAGAGCTAGGTGGGCTTTACTACAATCGGTTTCGGTATTATGATAGCCAGTCTGGTGTTTATATATCGCAGGATCCGATTGGATTGGAAGGGGGAGGCAACTTATATGCTTACGTTTCGGATTGTAATACTTGGGTAGATCCTCTAGGCCTTTTTGGAATGCCAAAAGGTGGATGGAATTATGGTAATATGCCTAAGATTAATGATTACCAATTGCATCATGTTATACCTCGCTCCAAGGTAGATCATCCAGCAATAAAGGCAGCTGGTTTTATGTGGATAAGCCTCAAAATTTGATTTATTTACCAAAAGAAAAAGGGGTAGTGTGTCACAATAGTGGTACAAGAAGGAGCATCTTCTATCCTAATTGTTCCCAACAAATTGTAAAAGTATCCCCCCAATAACACTGCATGAATGAATATCTCGAACTGAAAGACACATATGCCTATCAACTTTCCAAAGCCACAAAAAGACACAATATCATTAGTACAGCTCGATTAGTAGTAGTCATATTATTAGCCATATGTATTTTCTATTATTTCAAGACTGATTATCTACTATTTCTTTTAGTATCTGCACTTTCGGTGATTTCATTTCTTGCATTGATGAAGATGCATCAAAAAGTACTTTTTAAAAAATTGATGTTTAAGACTTTGGTTGATATCAATACGGATGAAATCAATTTCCTGAATCATCAAGCTATTTCTTTCGCTGATGGGAATGAGTTTGTAGAAGCTGATCATCCTTATGCCGCTGACTTCGATATTTTCGGCAAGAATTCCATCTATCAGCACATCAATCGGACAGCAACTTATATTGGTAGCAAAAAATTAGCCTCAAACCTGCTAGTTACTCTACCCACAAATCAAATAGTTGATCATCAAGAAGCCATCAAAGAACTAGCTCCCAAAACAATTTGGCGGCAAAAGATTCAGGCTATTGGTAAAATAAACCAGGATCATGCGACTGTTTACCATCAGCTCATCGCATGGTCTAAAAGTAAAAGCAGCCATTTGCCAGCACTCACCCAAATTTTATCCTTTCTATCACCCATTACCCTGCTTACGATATCGATCGCTTGTGCACTTACCCAATCTGATCGTTTGTTTTATCTCGCAGTTCTATTTTTCTCATTTAATATCCTTCTTCTTGTCATCCATTTGAAAAAAATCAAACAAGAGATATTCCAATTTGATCGAGTACACAAAATCATTCTCCAATACAGCTTATTACTCAAATTAATCGAAGATGAATCCTTTCAGTGTAGAAAAATAAACCAACTAAAGGCGACACTAAAACATGAAAACAAATACGTAAGCGAACATGTTAAACATTTATCAGCATTGTTTAACAATTTAGAATCTATTCATAATGGAGCTGGGGCTATCCTTTTTAATGGCTTTTTTCTATATCATATACATCAATTAAATGCTTTATTGAAGTGGAAAAACAAATTTGCATCCCATATCGAACATTGGCTTGATGCAATTGGAGAAATAGAAGTATTAAGCAGTTTGGCTAATTTCTCACATCAAAATCCACAATATGTTTTTCCTGACCTCAATACGCAGTTTGAAATCACTTTCGAAAACTTAGGGCACCCATTAATTAAAGAACAGAATCGAGTTTGTAATTCTATTTCTTTCAAAAATCAAAAATTCAGGATTCTCACTGGCTCCAACATGTCGGGTAAGAGTACTTTTTTAAGATGCGTAGGTGTGAACATTGTTCTGGCAGCCACGGGTGCTCCCATTTGTTCAACTAGTGCGAATATCCATCCACTACCTATTTACGCATCCATGCGATTAGCTGATTCGCTCAGCGATCACGAGTCCTATTTTTTTGCAGAGCTAAAACGCTTAAAACAAATCATCGATCAATTGAAAAAAGGCCCTTGTTTCATTTTGTTAGACGAAATTTTAAGAGGAACCAATTCGGATGATAAACGAACCGGTACGATAGCCATCGTTCGAAAAATGGTTAAAAATGAAGCAATAGGTATCATTGCCACACATGATTTAGAAGTGTGTGACATTTCAGCTGAATTTCCTGAATATCTAAAAAACAATTGTTTTGAGGTCGACATCGTAAATCATGATTTACATTTTGACTATAAGCTGAGAGATGGGATTTGCAGGAATAAAAGCGCTTCATTTTTGATGGATAAAATGGAGATAGTCTGAAATATAAACTTGGTAATCCTCGTCTTAAAAAATTGAAAACAACCATTTAGAGATCATCTAAACGATTGCTCAAAATCTATTTTGCAAATTCAAAAAGCAGGTAAACAAGCTTTATTAAAACACGGTATCTACTTCACTATGCTGATGTTTTGGATAATCGGTCGTGTAATGCAATCCTCTGCTCTCTTTACGCATTTTAGCCGATTTAATAACGATATATGCATTTTGAATCACGTTTCGAAGCTCACATAACTTGACAGATAACTTTGTTTTTTTATAAAAACTTTCTGTTTCCTCATATAATAAACCCAATCGACGCATGGCTCGATCTAACCTAAAATTACAACGAACAATACCGACATAGTCGCTCATCACCTTTTGTGTTTCACGTAGATTATGTGTTACTAAAATATCCTCATTAGATAGTGCAGTATTCGTTTCATCCCATTCAGGAATATTCGAAATATGCTCAACTGTTTTTACAAGCTCGGTCGCATCATTAAAAATACGGTGTGCAAAAACTGCTGCTTCCAACAGCGAATTAGATGCCAACCGATTAGCACCATGCAGGCCCGTAGATGCACATTCACCACAAGCATACAAACGATGAATAGATGATCTCCCGTGCTCGTCTACCAATATACCACCACACATATAGTGAGCTGCTGGTGTTACTGGGATCATATCCTTAGTCATATCAATGCCTATACTCAAACATTTGGCGTAAATATTGGGGAAATGGGTTAATATATCTGATTTGGAACGATGCCGAATATCTAAATAGACAAAATCATCACCCGATTTTTTCATTTCTGCATCAATTGCACGCGCAACAATATCACGAGGTGCTAAAGATTTACGATCATCATAATGTTGCATAAATTCCTCACCAGATCGATTTTTCAAAATACCTCCAAAACCACGCACAGCCTCCGATATTAAGAAAGAAGGATATTCTCCGGGATTGTATAACGCTGTCGGATGAAACTGAATAAATTCCATGTTTCGTACTTTGCCTTTAGCACGATAAACCATGGCAGTGCCATCCCCCGTCGCTATCGTTGGATTTGTAGTGGATGAATAAATATGTCCTGCACCACCCGAAGCTAAAACCGTCACTTTAGAACGTATAATTTCTACCTTATTCTGAACTGTATTTAAGGCATAAATTCCATAGCAAGCAATATCATTCGAGAGTTTATCAACAAAATGGCCCAAATGATGCTGCGTGATTAGCTCAATGGCAAAAAGATGGGTTCGGATTTCAATATTGGGATTCTGATGAATTTGCTCTAACAAAGCTCTTTCTATTTCGAAACCCGTGATGTCTTTATAATGTAGTACACGATGTTCAGAGTGCCCTCCTTCTTTTGCTAAGTCAAATAGTCCATCATTCGTTGTATCAAAATTGGTACCATAACGAATGATTTCTTCTATCCGCTCTGGTCCTTCTTTAACTACTAATTCTACAATATGTTGATCACACAAGCCATCACCCGCAATTAAAGTGTCTTCAATATGTTTAGCAAACGAGTCTTCTTTGTTCACCACTACAGCTACACCACCCTGTGCATATTTCGTGTTGGTTTCGTCCTCATTTGTTTTGGTAACAATTAATACTTTACCATGCTCTGCCGCTTTCAATGCAAAACTTAAACCCGCAATCCCTGAGCCTATTACTAGAAAATCAACCTTATTCATAAATATCTTCTATCAATCCTAACTATTCTTCCCCAACAATTGTTAATAACTAGCACAAAGATGTTTATTTCTAATAAATAGCCGTTAGTCGTTTTTATAAAACAAAATGCTGAATAATTTAAATAGGCTTTTTTGCGATTTTTTTGCAAAAGTTTTAGGCATACTTAGTTCAGTAATCCACGATTTATTCTTTTCAAAAAATACACAGCATAAAATTTTAAAATAGTTTTTCCAAAATAATAATCTTTGGTTTTCAATAGGTTACATAAGTCAATTTGTTAAAAATATGTTAATAACTCTGGAAAAGTAATTATGTCAACTAAAAATGTCTTTAGTTAATCACATAACTCACATGCTAATAAACCATAAAAAACTATTTATATAATATTTTGTTTTTATTAAGCTGTTGATAATTGGATATTTTTGCGACTGTAAAGTTTAGTCCTATTCAAAAAATGATTGAAGGTTATGAAAAGTATAGATGATTCTGATTTTGCCCGATTGGCTTTTATTGATGTTTGTAAATGATGAGGCAAAAGAATTCTGTCAGGCTTTTTTCAAGTATTCAATTCTGATTAGGTTTATCCTTTTTCCTCCACCTATGGTAAGGATCATTCTATCTTTTAATGACTAGGAAGTAGTGAACGAGCATTCTAACCTATTTCCAGGTTAAAGAGTATTTATATCGTGTTTCTATTAGTCTTATTCGCCCAAATACGATTTGCTCTCAATCATTACAATTAAACTCAACACGATTGAGATATATAATTGATAAAAGGCAAACAACTCCCTCAATCGTGTAATATAGTTCCCCACCTTGCCTATCTATTTGTCTTTTCAAATGATGCTAAGATCACTTCGTTAACTGGTTGGAATTTTAGCACAACTAGGAAAACGGCTACAGCATCAAATCAAAACTTGTTGATCTAACAAAAGAAAAGTTTAAATAAGTTGGTTGAAAACCATGCTCAAAATGTTCATATCCGACAAATAAGCGTTAGTTGTTTTTTAAAAGATGTGAATGAGTAAGTTAGGTCACCCTTTTTTAAGCTATTTTTGTAAAAGTTTTGCGCAGGCTTATGGAAGTAATTCACAGTTTGTGCTTCACAAAAAAATACACATGTAAAATTTGAAAATATATTTTCCTCAATAATAAGATTTGACTATCAGTCAATTACAATCATTTTTTGTTGATAACCTGTTGGTAATTCAAGCACAACACAAAAGTCAAACAAAATTCATCGTAATTCTCAACATCACTCACACCCTAATAAACCATAAATATCTATCTATAAAAAATCTTGTTTTTATTAAACCGTGAACAAATGAATACCTTCGAAGAGTTAAATAGTAAAGGATTTATAGAAGAATGGATCGACCCCAAACTGGATTTATTTGATGAAATTGAAAAACTTAAAAAAGAAAAGAATGCGGTTGTTTTAGCGCATTACTACCAAGAACCAGACATTCAGGATATCGCCGATTATTTGGGCGATAGTTTGGGATTATCACAAGAAGCAGCCAAAACGGATGCAGATGTGATTGTTTTTGCAGGAGTACATTTTATGGCTGAAACAGCTAAAATATTGTCCCCTGAAAAGAAAGTTTTATTGCCGGATTTAAAAGCAGGGTGCTCTTTGTCGGATAGTTGCCCGCCTCGTTTATTTGCAAAATTTAAGGAGAAATATCCCGATCATTTGGTGATCACTTACGTGAATTGCACAGCTGAGTTAAAAGCTTTGAGTGACATTGTTTGCACATCTTCTAATGCAGTTCAGATCGTAAATAGTTTGCCAAAAGATGCAAAAATAATATTCGGACCTGATCGGAACTTAGGAGCTTATGTAGCTAAAAAAACAGGTAGAGATTTAGTCCTATGGAATGGAGCTTGTATGGTTCATGAGATATTTTCCGAGCAAAGAATATTCAAACTTAGGGCTGAAAATCCTAATGCCAAATTTATTGCTCATCCAGAGTGCGAGGAAATAGTTTTGAGAATGGCTGATTACATTGGATCCACAACGGGATTATTAAATTATACGATCACTCACCCTGCAAAAGAGTTTATTGTAGCGACTGAAAGTGGTATTATTCATCAAATGGAAAAGTCAAATCCTGATAAAGTTTTTATACCAGCACCTCCAAACAATACATGTGCCTGTAACGAATGTCCACATATGAAACTCAACACATTAGAAAAACTATATATTTGCCTAAAAAATGAATTGCCAGAAGTTACTATATCCTCTCAAATTATACAGAAAGCCAGAAAGCCCATTGAGCGTATGTTAGAAATTTCGACTCAATTAGGTTTATAAAAATGAATACACAATCAAGCAATTTTATAAAAAACTATAGTAGCATTGTTTTGTTGCTTGTAGGTATCACTGTAGGAAGTCTATTGGGTTTGTTTTTTGGCAAACAAGTGGAGATACTTAAGCCGTTGGGAGATATTTTCTTAAATCTACTTTTTACAGCAGTAGTTCCTTTGATATTTTTTGCTATTGCATCTGCTATAGCCAATATTGAAAAATCAGAAAAAATAGGGCGGTTATTAATCACGATGGCATTCGTTTTTTTAATCACGATGCTTATATCTGCTTTTGTGATGGTTTTGGCTATATGTTTGTTTCCTGTTCATCAAAATATTGAGCATATAAATGTGCCTATTGAAGCAATACAAGACGAAACCATCGGGTCTCAAGTGACTAAATTGGTAACGGTAACCGAATTTTTTGAGCTTCTTTCTCGCAAAAACATGCTTGCATTCATCTTGTTTTCGTTTTTGGTGGGAATTGCTAGTCTGCGCGCTGAAAAGTCAGGTGAAATATTTCGTCAGTTTTTGAATTCAGGCAATGAGGTTATGAAACAATTGCTTGAAATGATTATGATATTCGCGCCCATTGGTTTGGGTGCCTACTTTGCTTATCAAGTAGGTGTATTCGGACCCGATTTATTTGGTATTTATGCCAAATCGGTGGGTTTATGTTATGGGACTAGTTTCTTTTATTTCATTGCTTTTTTTAGCCTTTATGCATTTTTGTCGGGAGGTGTTCCAGCTATAAAATCGTATTGGAAAAATAATATTGTTCCGTCTTTAACGGCACTGGGTACTTGCAGTGGTGTGGCTAGTATTCCTGCTAATTTAGAGGCGGCTGAGCGAATGAATGTCCCTGCTTATGTGCGGAATGTAGTAATTCCCTTAGCATCATCTTTGCATAAAGAAGGATCTGTTTTTTTATCCATTACTAAAATAGCTGTCTTGTTTGCGATGTTTGGTCGCAATTTTATGGATGTAAACACGATTTTCATTGCTATTGGAATAGCCCTTATTGCCAGTATTTCCGAAGGCGGTATACCTAATGGAGGATATATAGGTGAGGTTTTGGTGATATCTATTTATGGTTTACCAATGGAAGCATTGCCTGTGGCCATGATTCTTAGCACCTTACTTGATCCCATCGCCACGCTTTTAAATGTTACTGGTGACACAGTATCGGCCATGTTAATCACTCGTTTTTCGGATGGTAAAAAATGGATTTTTGCCAAACCGAAATGAATTGTTTGGTAAAAATATGAAGTAAATAATTCATCACTGTGGGCTTTTCCCTATCATTGTTCACGCAGATCACCAAAGAGAATTATACTTACACGATAGTCACAAGTGCTCCTATATTTAATAAACCACAATGGCGCTTATTTATCAAAAGCAAATTGATTCACATGCTTCCTTCGGTATTTGGAAAATACAGGAGTCAATGGCTGAACTTCAGTCTAAACTACAATTAAAGGAGCGAGAAGAGGCTTTTTTACAATCTATCCATCTTGACAAACGAAAAATTCAGTGGATTAGTTCCCGTGTATTATTACGAACGATGTTGGGCACTGATAGCTATATTGATTGTAGGTCGGATGATGAGGGCAAACCCTTTTTAGCTAATTTTTCGAAACATATTTCCATTAGCCACTCTTTTGATTATGCTGCCGTTATGATTAGTGATCAAAGTGAAGTCGGTATCGATCTTGAGCGGATGAATCCTAAAATAATCGAATTGGCGGCTAAATTTTTGTCCATACAAGAGCTTTCTTTTATTGATCAAATACATCAGGTAGAACATTTATACGCTTGCTGGTGTGCGAAGGAAGCCATTTATAAGCTTCATGGCAAACGCGGAGTTTCTTTATTGAATAATATTTTACTAAGACCATTTTCGTATCAGGAACGAGGCGAAATTGAAGGACATTTATTGATTAATAATGCGAATAGACACTTTTCAGTCTATTTTGAAAAATTTGAAAGGTATATGATTAGTTATGTGGTTGGATAGATAGGTGAATCAACCTTTGATCAGATTAACAAAGTGAAGATTATTTATCATTAGAAAACCCTTTTTTTATGAGTGATTGATGCACAGTTGGGTAGTATACATGATCATAAATGTGTGCTACTCGCCCACTCCAGTCCATCTTTTCTACCACTTCTGATTCGCCTCGTGTTGAAAAATAATCAGCCATAATTTCGTCATACCTACTTATACTTTCTTTGATGGCAGTTTGATCATATTTATTATAGAGCATATATCCTTCTAGAGGCATTTTGGGCTTTACCTGATTTTTAGTCCCTTTAATATATCCAATGCATAGACCTACAACAGGAAATGTATTTTGTGGTAATTCTAAAATCTTAGCTATTTCTGAAGGAGCATTTCTTATAGCTCCTATAGGAACAGTTCCCAAGCCCATGCTTTCGGCTACGACAATAGCGGTTCCTAAAGCGATGCCAATATCAACAGAACCTACTAATATGGATTCTACACTTTCTTGGATTTTGAGAACTTTATGATGTTTTTTAAGTGCGATGTCGATTTTGTTAAAATCCATGATGAATATTAAGAAATCAGAACAGTCTATAATATGTTGTTGCTTAAAGGCGAGCGCGGCAATTTGTTTTCTTATTTCAGCGTCCTGAATATTAATAATGGTTAAAGCTTGCCCATTACTTGATGTTGGTGAAACTCTAGCACAATTAATAATGGATTCTAATTGTGTTTTTGGAATTTTTTTGGTGTTATCATAGCTTCTAACTGAGGCGTGATCTAAAATAGATTTGACGATTGATTCCATGTCTGTGTTTTAAATGTGAACTATGATAAAAATTATTTTCCAAAATCAATTTCTTTTCTAACTAATAGAATCTCATCGTTATTGAGTGTCAAATACCCATATTCATAGCAAAAACGATATGTTGTATTGGTTTGGGTTTGATAAACACGGGTGATGTAGTCAAAATTGAATCCTTTTGTCTGTAGTTTTTTCTTCGAAACTTTGGTTTTGCCTGTTGGGTTTAATTCTTCTAAAATGCGTCTATTCTTGCGTAAGATGGTATTCGTACTGCGGACTAGTAGTGTATCCGTATTTCGTTGATTGTTATAATTGTTGCGACACTGATCATTACAAAATTTTTTATCTGTTCTCCCTCGGACGATTTCATTACAGTCTAAGCATGTTCTATTTTCAGTCATAAATACTGTGTTATACGATAGGTGGTTTAGTTTGTGTTTATTTTAAACGTTTATAAACGATATTATTCGATTAGAATTATTTAGTAGCCAACTCTTTTTGAGGATGCGTCCATATTTGCTGCAATAATTAGTAAAATGATTTAATAATTAAAATTTTAAACAAATGAGTACGTTAAAAAATAGTGTCCGTTTAATGGGTTTTGTAGGAAATGATCCCGAAGTAAGAGTAATTGGCGATGAGAAGAAGATCGCTCGTTTAAGTATTGCTACGAATGAGAGCTATCGAAATGTTAATAATGAAAAGGTAGAACAAACTCAATGGCATCAGTTAGTTTTTTGGGGAAAGCAAGCTGATTTAGCCGAAAAATATATTCAAAAAGGCAAAGAAATATCTGTTGAAGGTAAGCTAACATCGCACAGTTACGAAGCTAAAGATGGCACTAAGAGATACGTTACTGAAGTTGTTGTGAATGAGATTGTTTTATTAGGAGGTAAGTAGACGATATATATGTTTTAAAATAAACCCAGCTTCTCTTCATCGCAGCTGGGTTTATTTTAAAATTCAATTATGAATTTGTATACCATTATGGTGTTGTTATGGCAACAGGAATCACCTTTCCGTTAAAAAATTTATGTCCAGATAAAGCAAAGTCTGCAATGAACTTACCCATCTCAGACGCTGTTACGGGTGATTTATAATCTGGAAAGGCCTCTTCTAACATTTCTGTTTGTGCTGAACCTAGTGCTAGGCAGTTTACTTTTATTTCTTTGTAATCATTGAGCTCTGTAGCCAAACATTCAGTTAAACTATGTAATGCTGCTTTGCTTGCAGAATAAGCCACTAATCCAGGAAACTTAACGCTTCCTTGAAAACCACCCATGCTACCTATATTAACGATATGTGCATTTTCATTTGCATATGGCAACATATGCTGGATCATTTTTACATGACCTAAAAAATTATACTGCAACATATCAACAAAATCAAGCTGAGATAATTCCTCAAAAGGTTTATTGACTAATGAGCCGGCATTGTTAATGAGTATATCAACGGAACCCATGTACTTTTTGAGAAATGGAATTAGCTTGGTATCATAATCATCGTGAATGATGTCAAATGCTTTTGGATGGATTGTGCATTCTGGATTTAGTTTTTTTGCAATTTTATGAAGCTTACGCAACTTTTCTTCAGAACGAGCTAATGCTATCACTTTGTTCTCGCTGTTTAAAATAAATTCTAAAACAGCTTCAAAACCAACGCCACTACTGGCTCCTGTAACTAATATGTTCATATCCTTCTATACTTAGTGGTTAATTGATTGACTTGATTTTTTGATTAGGTAAAAACCATCTTGAATGAGCTTTCTTTTTTCGGGATTTTTCTCTGCTTTTAGTTTTAAATACAATTTAATTTCTTCCGTAACTTGAGGCATCATGTTTTCTTGATCAAGTAATTCCAAAATTTCCATGGCACATAGCCAATCGTTCGAAAAATTATTTTTTAACTGATTCCAAACGAAAGGAAGCTGTTCGTAATTGCTGTGTTTTTCGCGACAATCACGTACTGTTTGGAATAAGCTGTGATATTGTTTTGTTTCTTCATCATAAGTAGGGTGATATGTGACTGTTTTAGAGATGAAAGACTTTTCTTCAAAAGCATCTTTATCAGCGGCACCACAAAAAACGGAAATAATTTTTTCACCAACAGCCATATCATAGATACCCCATGAGGGTTCAAATAGCACTTGGCCGTTAGCACTTTTGACCGTGCAATCAGAAAAACTGATTAGTATGATTTTGTTTTTTTGATATTCAATGTGGTTGACTATCCCGCTAACAAGTATTCCACTTTCGAAATGCATGACGACAGCCTTATCGGCTTCAATACCTTTATCTTTTAGCTCAACTAAAGAAAAGTCTTCTAATGCTTTTTGAGATTCTTTTAGTCGTCCCACTGGAGAAGAGAATCCATCTTTATGATAAGATTTATCATGCTTTGGTAGTTGTTTGTAATCGAAGGATAGAGCTGTTGGGCCCTGTACTTTAATAAAAGTGACATCGGCCTTGTGGTCTACTTCCATTTCTGTAAAAACCCCTGAAACCTGTATCCCCGAACTATAAACCGCGGTACATACATTTTTGCATGCTATTGCTTTTACAAGACCCTTCTGTCCGCCATGGCGAAAAGCCATCGTTTCTGTAAATTGTTCCAATACGTTGATCAGATTTTGGAAGGTAGGGGTTACAAAAAGTTGTGGCTGTGGCTTTGTAATGTCGAAAGGATAGTTAACGGCGTCTAGTGTATATAAAAGCTTTTTTACACCTGGGCTCATGCAATTTGCACTTTCACCAATGGAAGAAAGTAGACCGGCTCCATAGATTTTTGGATTTTCGAGCGAGCCAATCAGCCCGTACTCTACGGTCCACCAATGCAATCGACTTAGTAAAGCCATTTCTGAGGGTTCTCCTAAATTTGCTTGGCATGAGGCCACCTTTTTTTCGGCATTCTGTATAGCCGAAGCCTGAGCATCCGGCATTTCTTTCAGTATAGAAAGCTCACGTATTGCTTCATATAATTCAAAATCTTTTGCAGAAAAGATGGCTTTTGTACCAATGGATCCAAAGTGACTTAAATAAGCGTTATAATCCGAATCTGCAATAATGGGAGCATGTCCTGCTGATTCGTGAATGATATCAGGTGCAGGTGTATATTCAATATGCTCTAATTGCCGGATGTCAGCTGCAATGACCAGAACGCGATAAGCTTGATATTCCATGAAAGCAGCCGGTGGAATGAATCCGTCTACAGTGACTGCCCCCCAGCCAATTTTACCTAGCGAGTCATTCATTTCTTGCAAATGAGGTATTTTTTCAATGCTTAACCCTGCGGCTTGCAAACCAGGTATATATGGGTAATAGGCGATATCTTTCAAATAGCTATAATTTTGACGCATGACATATCTCCATACGGCATGATCGAGTGGGGTATAATGATCATAATGTTGCTCCACTGTAAATTTTTTTAAGTGGTTTGGGAGTTTTGCAACCTGTATGTTGTTAAAGTCGTTGAAATGATCCGGCTTCATAGTTTATATTTTATTTCTTTTTATGAAATATATATATGATGCAATTTTTAATCTAAGCATTTGGCCAAACTCATGTAAAATAGTGTATTTGAATCACATTTAAGTGGTTTATAGAGCAGTATGAAAGAGGGATCTGCTTTAGTAAAATTACGAATTTTTTTTAAAATATTAATCTTATTTTAAATAATTTTTAATTTATTGAAATTTAAAAGAAATAATTTTTATTCTTTATATGAATGTTAGCTTAAAAAAATTAATCATTAAAGCTAACATAGGGAGCAATTTTACGTAAAAATTGGGGGTTTAGAATGACAATTTTGCTTAGGTCATCAATGTCTTTATAATCCCCATGTTGCTTGCGGTATTGAATGATGGCATTTATCTGTTTATAATTTAAATATGGGTGCATCTTGAGCTCATTGAAAGTAGTTGTGTTGATGTTTATTTTTCGAACGCTACCCGATAAGCTTATTTGGGGTTTAATTTGCTCATACTTGATAGAATCCAGGCCATATACTTCACGTAATTGCTCTTTACTGTGAAAACCACCCAAACGATTTCTGTACTTAATAATTCGTGAAGCAAATGCTGGACCTATTCCTCGTATCGTTTCTAGTTTTGAGGAATCTGCCTCGTTTATGTTTACTATGACCGGTGTGTCTTTCGATTTTGAATTTTGATTTGAGTTAAAATCGTTTGCGGATGAGTGGCTTGTTGCTGATTGGGGTAATTGAATGGAAATATATGGCTCTAATTGAGCATACTGGGTGGGTTTAATAGAGTATATTTTTTTTAGGTCTTCTTTTTTATAAAAGTGTCCTCCTTTTGACTCATAATTTTTAATCACATTGATTTGACGATCTGATAAACCCAGTTTCCGCCACTGCTCTTCGGGTAGTCTGTTCGGGTCGAATTTAAAATAAGTGGATTTAATTCCTCTTCCTTCGATATCACTTTTTTGATCTCTAAAATCATATTTCTTTTCTTTTCGAGCAGATGCTTTAAATGCTTCTATTTCTTGTTTAAACTGATCAAATTCATAAACAGTGGGTCTTTTAAATACTTGATATATAGTAGGACTTAGGACAATAATTGCAATGAATAAGCATAAAATAAGAATGCCGTTGTACTCTTTTTTAGAGAAATTGAAATAGGTTTTTAGGGGGTTACTCATACACAATTATTGATTTTTAGCCTTTAATGTGAACGAAGACTAAACTCTTTATGTTTTTAATCGGTAATGTGGAAGTTGTTTCGCGATGGTCATTTTATGCTTTCATTTAGGCTCCTCAAATCCTAAATATAATCGATAATTTTGTAAGCAAAGTACTAAAATAAACACGAAGGGGGGCACAAGATGGAAATCATTACTAAAGAAGATTTCGCCAAAGCGATCAACTTGGATAAAGTTCCTATGCCTGGGTTAGCATCGTTTTTGATGGAAATCATGAAAATAAATGAGGTGAACGAAGTGTTTAAAAAGGCACATCATTTACATGATATTAGTTTTATCGATAAAATACTTCAACTTATAGGGGTAAGTGTTTCTTTTGATCAAAATGAACTAAAAAATATTCCAAAAGAAGGAGCATTTATTGCAATAGCCAATCATCCGTATGGAGGTGTTGAAGGTTTAGTTCTGTTAAAGCTATTGTGTACAGTGCGGCCTGATGCGAGGATGATGGCTAATTTTTTGCTAAAAAAGATACCTAATCTGAGCAAGTACTTTATTGCAGTGAATCCCTTCGAAAATATAGAGCATTCTTCTAGTATTAGTGGGATCAAGCATACGCTTGAATTATTGCAGAAAGGAACTCCTATTGGGATATTTCCTGCTGGAGAGGTTTCTACTTATCAAATAAAGAAGCAGCAGGTAACAGATAAATTATGGCATCCTGTAGTAGGTAAGCTTATTGAAAAAGCGAATGTGCCCGTAGTTCCGGTTTACTTTCATGGGAATAATGGTTTATTGTTTAACCTACTAAGCTTAATTCATCCAACTTTACGAACTGCCAAATTACCTTCTGAGCTTTTTAATAAGCAAGGGCATATGATTCGGGTACGTATTGGGAAACCAATTTCTGTTCAAGATATTCCTGATCGTAGCAATACTACACAATTGCTCAACTATTTGAGAGCCAAAACATATGCTTTGGGTGCTGGACTTGAGGACGAGAAAAAAATATTTAGCCCACGTAGCTTATTTAGAATTCAGAGAAGACAAGAGGCGATTATAAGCCCCATTTCTGTTGACGCACTGACGGTAGAGGTCGAGCAATTACAGGACTGTAAAATATGGACAGAGAAAAGCTATGAACTCTACATTGCTCCAGCTTCAAAAATCCCCAACATTATCAAAGAAATAGGAAGATTAAGGGAAATCACTTTTAGGGAGGTAGGCGAAGGAACAAACAAAAAACAAGATTTAGATAAATATGACATTTACTACAATCATTTGTTCATTTGGGACCGAGATGCTAAAATGGTTGTTGGTGCATATCGTTTTGGAAAAGGTGATGAAATATTTTACAGTATGGGGAGGACTGGTTTTTATCTGAGCGAGCTTTTCAAAATAAAGCCTTCCTTATATCCGATAATGCAACAAAGTTTAGAGTTAGGCAGATCTTGGATACGGAAAGAATACCAATTAAAACCATTGCCCCTTTTCTTGCTCTGGAAAGGGATTCTAAAATATTTGATGGATAATCCTCAGTATCGTTATTTAATTGGTCCTGTCAGTATTAGTAACCATTTTTCTAAGTTCTCCAAATCGCTGATTGTTGATTTTATTAATAAAAATCATTTTGATCATAAGCTTGCCAAGTATGTTAAACCGCGTAAAAAGTTTAAAGTAGATTTTTCAAAAATAGATGCCGACTTGTTATTGGAATCAGGAGATGGATTGAAAACTTTGGATAGCATTATTTCCGAAATAGAAACAAAAAATCGTAAAATACCGGTACTACTTCGTCAGTATATTTCTTTAAATGCAAAGATTATCTGCTTTAATATTGACCCTAAATTCTCAGATAGTTTAGATGGCTTTTTGGTGCTTGATTTGCAAGAAATCCCTAGGGAAATATTAGAGAAATTAGGGAACAACCTCTAAGCTTATTTTGGTTCAAAAAGAAGCATACTGAGCTGAGAGGGGTCAAACATTTCGTTGGCTATTTCGAGTAGTTGATGGCTTGTGACTGCATTTATTTTTGTAAAAATCTCTTCTAGAGAATCCACACGATCATAGTCGAGCATACTTTTTGATATCGAGAGCAATACGCTCATTCGGTTTTCTTCTGCGAGGGCAATCTGCCCAATAAATTTTTGTTTCGCCTGATGTAGTTGAACTGTTCCTAGCGCACAATCTCGAAGTTTTTTTAATTCGCGATGAATGAGCTTGAGTGCTTTTTCTACTTTCTCGGCGTCTGTTCCGAAATAGATGGAGAAAATACCTGTATCGCTCAAAGGAGTATAGTTAGATTCAATACTATAAGCAATCCCATGCTTTTCTCTTACTTCTAGATTCAATCGAGAGCTCATACCAGGCCCACCTAAAAGATTATTTAATAGTAAGAAGTTTAGCTTTTGCTGGCTATGAACGGAATATGAGCGAGTGCCAATAACACAGTGTGCTTGATTGATTGCTTTTTTTAGTTGTTTTTTTTGAGGTGCATAATGATTAGGACTTTGTCTATGATGAATGGATGTGTTTCTAGGTGTTTTTCTAAAAAGCTTGTCCACTTTGTGGATCAGTTTTTTGAAATCATAATGACCAGAGATGCCCACAATAATTTCGTCTGTGCGATAATTTGATTGAATAAAATCGAAAATATCTTGCTGCTTTAGTGCTTGGACACTTTCTGGAGTTCCTAAAATATTTCTTCCCAGTGCATGCCCTTGAAAAATTAAATCATCAAAATCGTCATTGATAGCCTCATCTGGCTGATCCTGATAGGAGGCAATTTCATCCAAAATAATATCCATTTCTTTTGACATCTCATCCTCTGGAAAAACGGAATGAAAAACAAGGTCCTCAAACAAATCTAGCGCGCGTTCGAGGTGTGGATTTAAAAAAGAAGCGTGGATACAGGTATATTCTTTGGTCGTATATGCGTTCAGGTCAGCTCCTACTAATTCTAGCCTATTGAGAATTTGAGTAGTATTTCGTTTTTCAGTGCGTTTAAAAAGCAGGTGTTCAATAAAATGTGCGAGTCCACTTTTCTGTAATTCTTCATCACGAGAACCTGCGTTGATTAAAATACATGCATGCGATATATTGGAGTAAGATGGAGCATGTATCAGACGAATGCCATTGGAAAGCGTATAAACTTGATAATCCATGTTGTGATGAGGGTAAACCTTCTGAAGGTTGGAAGGTTGCCAAAATTAGAACTTTTTACTCCCTGTCTTTTAATTGATAGTTGTGTATTTATAAATAAATGCACTCTAGTGCACTATTGATGTTTTTAAATTTGAACTTAAAACCCGTGGATAAGATTTTATCTGCACTCACTCGACTACTATCGAGTACAAGTGCGCTCATTTCTCCTATTACTAGTTTTAAAATCCAACTAGGTATAGCAGGAAGCCAAAGAGACTTTTTCAATACCTGAGCTAGCTCTTTTATGATGATTTTGTTCGTTGTTGGCTGAGGTGCTACCATATTATATATACCATGGATAGTGGTGTGTTCTAGTGCATAAACATACATCTGTACAACATCTTCAATATGTATCCACGATACCCATTGCGTGCCATCACTTAGTATACTGCCAAGCCCTAATTTGGTAAGTCTGGCCATTGAAGCAAGTGCTCCTCCCTGATCAGATAGTACCAAACCGGTGCGCATGCTTACTGTTCGCATATGCAGTTTTTTCCCTTCTTGAACAGCATTTTCCCATGCAACACATAGTTGGGCTAGAAATGTATTTGAAGGAGTACTTTCTTCAGTTAATAACTCATTACCTCGATCTCCATAGTATCCAATCGCAGAGGCAGATATGACTGTTTTTACTTGATGAGTTGTGTCCTTCTCTAAAAGTGAATAAATCAGCTTAATCGATTTTGTACGACTTTCTATAAGTTGCTTCTTCCGTGTATCGGTCCATCGTTGCTCTGCAATGCCCTCTCCGGCTAGGTGAATAATGGCATCAACACCCTTGATGCATTCTGAATCAATCTGCTCTTTAGAGACATTCCATTGGAATGCATCTACATTTTTATTGGGGGGATGCATCTTTGATCGACTTAGAATATGCACCTTGTAACCACTTTGAGTGAGTGTCTGAGTGAGTGCTTTTCCAATTAAACCATTTGCACCCGTGATGAGGATTGTTTTGCTCATGTTTTTGCGTCCTAGGTAACTATTTATACACCACATTAATCTATTACTTTTATCAAAAAAGTATACATCTACATTAACATTATGAAAAAAAGAAACTCTTTTGTGTTTTCAGATCAATCTAACCCACATCAAACTAGAGCTAAGAAAATTTTAGAGAAGCACCCCGGCGTTCGTAAGCTGATAGGAAAAAATCCAAACACGTTTCTTGTTATTGTCGGATTGGTCTTATTTCAGATTGTACTGACATGTTTGATCACTAATCAATCGTGGTGGATTGTATTTGGTGTAGCGTATATGATTGGTGCATTTGTTGATCATGCACTGTTCGTGATGATACATGAATGTACACACAGACTAGTATTTAAAAGTTTAATAGCAAACAGGTTGGCAGGAATAGTAGCCAATTTGCCGCAAATATTACCGAGCTCAGTTTCTTTTGAACGTTACCATATTAAGCACCATTCGGGTTTAGGTATGCCCGAATTAGATGGTGATTTGCCCAATAAATGGGAGGCAAAGCTGATTAATAATTATTTTATAGGGAAAGTACTCTGGTTGCTATTTTATCCTTTCTTTCAATTATTTCGTCTCCCTCGTTTAAAGGATGTCAAACCTTTTGATGCGTGGGTTGCTTTAAACTGGGGGGTACAAATCATATTCGTCGTTTCAGTATCCTTTTTGCTGGGTTTTAAAGCCATCGCTTTTTTATTGATGAGCTTCTTTTTTTCTGTTGGACTACATCCATTGGGGGCCAGGTGGATACAGGAGCACTATTTGACACATGGTGAACAAGAGCAGGAAACGTATAGTTACTATGGCGTATCGAATATTGTTGCTTTTAATGTAGGTTATCATAACGAACACCATGACTTTCCTTCCATACCTTGGAACAGACTTTCAAAGCTAAAAAAAGAAGCCCCCTCGTTTTATAACACACTATTTTACCATACCTCCTTAACTAAGTTATTTTGCGCTTTCTTTTCGACAAAGAAATTTCTTTGTATTCGAGGATTATAAGAAAGAGGCGAGATAGGATAATTACACCAATCACATCTACACATCAATTGAAAATCGATAGTGAAATAGTAAGAGCAATTTCCCCTCAGAATATAGAGATAGTAGAATTTGCTGATGAGCTGATACAAGAGCACTAGTATAGATATCTATTTCAGGGCGACGCCTTTTTACTTCTACCTAATTCATAATGCCAAATAGTACACAAAATGTCAATGTAGTTATTCTGGACCACGTGGGCTCAGAGCCACGACTACGATATATTACACTTCAGGAATTCCAGAATTTTTCATTAAAGAAACAACAATACCAAACTAGAAAGGTAGTTCAGTATCTCCAAACCTTTCAAGAGATACCGATTGATGCTTTTCGAAACCCGGATGGATCAATCATTACATGCCTCACTGAGGAAAAGTTAAATCAAACCCTTTCTCTCATCTACCATAACCTTGACCCATCCTATGCAATTAGGCTGGCTCCTCGAACTCCTACTGAAGTGCATATCAGCTGGATGAGCGCTTTGGAGCAAGAGCTTGGCAAGCTAACGGCTGTTCGTACGAGTGATTCTATATTGTTATCCCAAATAACCCGACAAAAAGAGCAGGTCACAGTGTTGTTGAATGCACAGAAGTCGAGGTGGATGAAACACGAGCTAACTATCACAGCTGTAAAGGCTTCACTAAAGAGCGATAGTGATTCACTTCGAATTGTAGGCTTAAACGAATTGGCTGATTTTGCATATCGTTCTGATGTGGGAGATTCACTATACAGACAATTACCTGTGTCGAATGAGTTTGCTCCCATTGCAGCGCGTTTACATGATAACATATATGGTGCTGCGTTTGAAACATTTTGGATGAGCTATTTGATTGAAAGCCCACCAGAAGGTTTATTAAGCACCATGGCTGAAATAGGAAAAGGAATAAACTACTTATTCCAAGGGTTATCTAGCCAGGAAAAACGCACTTTCATGGCTGGTATAAAGGCAAGGCTAGCTAAAGACTTACGTCCTTGGCACGATCATGTACCTAAGCTCAAGTCGTTTATTCAGCTTGATACATTAGAACAAGAAATACCCCAGTTTCAGCTTTTATTACAAAAGCCCACTAATGGCTATGAAGCCATTAGTATCGTTAGTTTGGCACAACACACCTACGTAGCGTATATCAATACATTTAAAAAGTATGGAAAAAAGCTACCGTCATGGGCTTTAGCTACCCAAGTTAATTCGCCATTAATTAAAAACCTTCAAAAAACTAGCAATGATGAAAGATCACCGTCTATCCATACACCGGTTTTCCCTCGTCCTGGACTTACTATGTGGCATCAGCCTTCGACAGGTGATTTTTTGGGGGATGGTCCACTACATCGGCCTGTAACTTCCTATATCCCTAAATTAGACCCATTCGGATCGATGGTTAGAACGTCGCTTGAAAATGGACTCCCCTATATTAAAGGCGTATCCGGCACGACGAATTTATTTCTAGGTATGGTTGCTCATTTCAATGTGGATAGAAAAATGAGCATCGATGTGCCCAATGCCTTATTGGCGCTCAATATGTTTACTACGTATGACGGCGGTCACAGTTTACATGAAGTACTTTGGCTTGTAACTCAGCGAAAGGCAATGGCTGAACAATTGATGGATGACTTTAAACTAGATCATTCGGCTAGTTTGTTACATCCTCGCACTCGTTATTTAAATGATGGCTTAGACGTCGTATTTCCAAATCAACAGATTGATCTAGAAACATTTGTTTCTAATTATGAGCTGTTCGTTAAGCTTTATGAGAATTCACCTGAAATAAACACTAGTCTAACCCATGCTTACAATGCTGCCTGGGAAAAAACATTGAATTATTTTTCACAGAATAGTTACTACGCAAATGATTATGCTATGAAAACCATCATTAATCATTTGCAACAGCATCCTGATTCAGATATTACGAGGTATTTAGGTAAACTTTTGTCGGATGGTCAATCCTCAGCTGGTCAGCTCGAACTGAGGATTGTAAGAAGACTGAAAAACATTGTTGAAAACACGACATTCAACTCACAAGAGATTAAAAATTCAACTCTAAACATCCTAGAAGGAATTATTCAAGCAGAAGAAGTGATGCCCAAATTGCTTCGGACAATGAAAAAACATTCAACATTTGCTCATCTGAGTAGAAAAGATGTCTGGCGTTTGATGATTGATAGATGGCAACAAAAATTTCGTGGTCCGTATGGATTTGAAAAAATGGAGTCTGGTTATTTGAAAGGAATGATTGAAGCCTTCAAGTATATGTTAGAGACAAAGGATGAGAAACTAACTGCTCATCATTTGCTTTCATTACACGATAAGACTATCGATGGTGTTTTAAAAGATTCTAAAGTATTATACAACTTCAACAATCTCTCCTCCCAATTAAAACAAACGCTCAGGGACGATTTTTTTATAAATAAAGGATATCGGAATAATACAACGGTTGGCTATGAGTTTCTTGTTAAGTCGAGTGATATCCTAGAAGGTAATCAAAATGCTACCTGGGCCGGAATTGACGAATTAATAAAAAAGTCTCTGAAAGACGGAGGAAGAAACTTTATCGTCGAGATATATAAACGTAACCAGGACGGCTCCCCTGTCCCCAACAAAAATGGCATAATTGGTAGACTTGTCGCCTTCAAAAAAACTGCTGAAGAATGTGAAGCTCGTGCAAAAGAATTGATTGATAGCTATTATGCTGAGATAGCAAGTGCCCAAACTCCCGAGGAAAAACTTACAGTTATCGCCAGGTTTTGCCGTAACCTCGAATCAGAGCATCTTTTCAGTGATGGTAATGCACGTCTAGGTGTCATTATACTCGATAAATTGTTGCTGCAAAACGGATTTGATCCAACTATTCTAATCAATCCGAACATAACGGATGGATTTTCAGTCTCAGAATTAGTCGAAGAAATAAAGAAAGGCCAACGTGTTTTCAAAAGCTATTCTGCACCTCCATCAAATCAGAATCTAAAACCACAAATAAATTCTGGACCAGAGGGTTCTCTGAAATTGTTTAACAATGTCTTTGGTGATCATCTAATGGATGTGTATCAAGACAAATATTTAAATCTTGAAGGTAAATTATTGGACGAAAAAAATCCTGATTTTTTAACCGGAAGGCAGGATACGATTTACAAAAGCGTAGAGATAGCTGGCTATATCGATAAGATGTCTTTATTAGAAAAGTATGTCCTAGCTGTGGAGGGTAATCTTGATTTAAAACAATTAGGGGCATTAACCCGCCACATCGAAGCAACCATTTACAGGCATAAAAGGATCATAACTGAGGAGCTAGGAAAAAATGAGGCTATCCTGAAGAAGTACTTTCACTCCACAGCGCATCAACCTATTTATAAAAATTTTGCATCACAGCGACTTCTCTTAGCAAGTGATCATTATTCAAAAGGACTCTGTTTTGCGCTCACGTGGGCAACTGCTATTGCCTTGGCAGAGGGTGGACAAGCATCTAGTGATTTATTGGCTAATAGAATAGTAACAGCTGGAGAAAGTCCTCAATCCAGGCACGCTACTATCTTGAAAGGCGTATTGAATATAATGAACCAATATGCACACCAACGCTATGCAAAACGTAGTGCAGAAGAGAAACAAGCGTCTCAATATTCATTAACAGAAATTTTTACACAACTAAGCCAAGCGGCAAGCACTCAAATGTACGAGCTAGGTACTCCTAATCATGTGATGATGATTGGAGTTAAGGTAGATGGAGCGAATCGCACTTATTTCTTTTATGACCCCGAATCTTTAATGATTGGCTTTAAAGAGTTAGGTAGTCTACGTATTAACCTCCCTAAATACCTGAATGATGGACGACTTGCGAAGTATGGCTTGTTTGCTGATCAAAATGATACGTCGGGTGTTCATCGATTCGAATTTGTTCGTATTGATACTACTGATTTAGCGAACAAACGAATCTTGGTTGCTCCAGATGTTTATCTCACGCCCAAAATGCTTTCACAAGAAGAAAGCTTAATTACCATCATTGGTAACCAACAAAGACTTAAAAAAGAAAGAACTGTATCGCTAAACCAGTTTACGGAACAAGCGAGCCATGATACACAACTATACTTATCTATATCAGTTCTGGAACAGGAACAATTAGCAAAAGGCTTCATGGAAGCAGCTCAAAAACTGTACACAGAGAACCAGTTAGACTATAAGCTGGTACCCTTATTGGAAAGTGTTACAGAAAATTCGGATACAAAAACATATCAAATTTCGTTTTTCGATCCTAATAATCCCGATCATGTTCAAACAGTAACGACGAGAGATAGTTTTTTTATACGAGTGAAAAGATCTCTTAAAAAGATAGTTTTTGAGAATACGGGCAAATTGTCGTTCCCACAAAAAACAGCTGCAAAAGCTCCTAGGCTCTATCCGGGCACAGGTCTGAGTATCTTCTTTGCTGTTAAAGTTTGGTCTGCTTCGGCTCCACAATTTGAGTTAAGCCGTTTGAGAACATTATCAGAAAGCTTAACGGAAGCTATTTGGCTGCAAAATTGTTTTAATATTTTCGGACTTGGGATTGGGACTATCCAAGACGTAATCGCAATCAGCCAATGGATTGGATCATCTATCCCTGCTAAGAGCCTCTTCGTTCAAAGCTATTTCAATAGTTATGTAAAAGCAGCAGAAGAAATAGGATTAGATATAGCCCCTCTCAAAAATGTGCTCTCCAGACTTTCTCCTTATACATCAAAGCTAGCGCGTAAGCCTCTACAGTTGGTAGGATTGGTGTTGAAAGCGGCACCTGTAGTTGATACAATCATGAATGCCTCATCTGTTGCTTTTGATGTTTATCAGGTTGCCAATGCTGAGAATGCGCACCAACAAAAAATATTTATAACCAAACTGGCTTTTAGTTCGGTTAGCTTAGGCTTATCGATAGGAGGAACGGTGGCTGCTTTTGCAGGAGCTAGTACGATTGCAACCCCATTATTTGTGTTAACGATCCCTGTCGGGGTTTCTGGAAATGGGATTGTGGAGGTCATGGAATTCTATGATAATATCAAACAACTGGTAGAGCACCGTGTTGTGAAATATTTTGATGAAGTAGCAGAGGCTTATCGAAAAGGATTTGAATATGATGCGAATCATGAAATATTGAGTATCCCAACAGGAGCAGTAGTGAAAAGCATTGATTTACAAAATGGACAAATGGTGTTTGATAGCCAGTATATCTGTCGAAGAGATCCTGATCAACCCAGACGAGTTAGTAATGACAATAGTACAGCTATTAACTTCCGTTCAACTATTGGTGGTAATGAATTTGCTACCCTTAGTACACAAGCTCAGAAAGCTAGAACCATCGTGTTGCCTAACACTCCAAAATCCTATGTTAGCTATGACACAGCTAATATTTGGGGTATCAGTCAATACGACGGTGATGCTTATAAAACGATACGTCTGTTAGAGAATAATAGTAATTACAAATTCAAACTAGAGCATATTAATTATGCCTTGGACAGTATTATTTATAAGCTATTTCATCAGTATCAAATTACAGAAGTCGAAATTAAGCTAGATCATGCTAATCGAATACTGATTGTACCAGAGCTTCCTCAGGATACTGCTGTTCTACTCAATAAAGAATCTACTGTGCTCCGGGTAGATCGTGTTGAGAGCTTAGACCACGAGCGAAATAACAATCATAAACTGAAAAGTATATCAAATGCCATTCACTATAATATGACTGGCCAAGGTGGGCATTACACGATCTTTCTTAATGAACGAGCTACTATCACTCTTTCCACTTCAACGGCTGCTCAAAAACCCTCCCATTGGGTGTTCAATACGAGTCAGCTTGAGCCTGATAAAGACGATTTAGTGGTATACCCTGATAAAGTGCTGATTGGTGGTGTATCAGTTTATATCGATCCAATTAATACGGCGGATCAATTAACCATCATCAAGCAAAATGGAGACATTTGTTCTATTGATAGAAATACTGGCAAGCTCAAATTGCTCCAAGCCAGCAGCAAAAATTGGGAGAATAACTACTCTACTCTTTATGATAAATATGAAATGGCTACCCATGTGATTATAAAAGACTACATCCATCAGGGAGTTAATGCGGGAAATGCCTTTTATGATACTCAAAGAAAACAGATACTTTTTACCAATACTACAGAGCGTCATCAACCAACAGAACTCATTGAGATACTAAAGGTGCTATTGGCATCTCCTCTATTCATAATCAAGTCTTGTACATATTGGAGGCTTTACATGAAATACGGAAATGTCCCCCATATGAAAAAGGAATTCAAAGATGCTTATACACTCGAGGAACAAAATAAAACGTTCATTACATCGCTTGAGAGCCTAATCAAGAGGTGGGAAGATCATGCACACATTAGTGTGGCATCTGGTGAGGATGCTTTGTATAGAAAAGCCAAACAGTGGTTAGAATATCGCTCAAGTGTAATTACAAAACTAGAGGATGCTTTGTATAGAAAAGCCAAACAGTGGTTAGAATACCACTCAGGTGTAATTACAAAACTAAAGGATACGGTCGAAGGAAAATCTGAATATACCTCTTCGGAGCAGAGGCTTAATAAGTGGGTAAAATCTCATCAAAGTTCAATCCCACTGTCTAATAAACTGCAGGAGCATGAATATCATTTTGCAACAGATTTGTTAAACAAATTAATGGACTTGAATCAGGAAGCGAATCAGGTAGGACTATTGCAAAATGCCCAGTTAATTGGAAATATTGAAAACCTTGTTTATTGGTATAATCTAAATGAAGGCCTTATTTGGACCACAGATGCTGTAAGTGGTCAAGTTCAATCCCAATATATACTAAATCTGAGAGATGTTAAGCGAGACGGTATTCGCGTATGGCAGGCAAATAATCAACTGTATGCCACTCTAGATTATACGGATGACACAAATAAGCGTGGTGAAGCTACATATCTGATCGCTGATGATCGAATGGAACTCATTAGTTTACGGGCATCAGGTACAGATCTGGATGTGCTTTCTCAATCAAAAGAAGATGCGCTACTCAAGTATAAGAGCTCTTCAGCAGCAGATTTTTCAAGTAAAGGGTTTCAATTTGCTGATGTAAAAACAATTAAAACGACGATACCAAAGCTAGTGACCGTTTATGATAGAAATAGTACCGATACTCCTTTTCGGTGCTGGATTTATTATGATCCAAATGGAACTACCCTAATTAAACCAGATATACCCAATATGTCCATAGATATGGTGGATAGTCTCATGCTTGTTGCCATCATGTCTTTGACACCAGGTCATGAGGTATTTCTTTTCTTAGACCCGAGCCAAAAAGCACTTTATTATCAGAAAGGCACAGGCCCCAACATTTTAAATTCGACCCAACATAGAGCAGCTCGTCTTACGGGTAGTTTTTTGAACGTGCAAACTATTGCACAAAATGTACTAGCAGTTACAGAAGAAGGCTTCGTGATGGAGGTAGATATAGAAGGCCAATTAGTTTTGGTTGCTCTTAATGAGCAATGGCTAAAGAAACAAGGGACTAACTGGCGTAGCGAATTGGCTAATATTAATATGTACGGCTTCATTACTATACTTGGGCTGAAGGATACAGACAAAACGAATTTGCTAGTTTGGTATGATGGTGAAAAGTTGATCATGGCTCCACAGCTAAAAAGTGACTCTATTGAGCTGTTGCATGCTGATGAGGAATATGCTCTTTTGTTTGATTCAAAAAGTAAAAAGCTCTATAAACAAGCAATAATATCTGATGAGCAATTGAATAATGCATTTAGTAGTGATTGTGTATTGAGTGAAAGGGCAGAGATTGAAGCCGCTAAGGAATTATTTCCAGCACAAGAGTTCATGTCTGCTTACAAAAAAATACCAGGACTAATATATCTCGAAACCGTGGATGGAGTTACCCTTTATTTAGATCATACCGAAAAGGCTCATATGGTCTCTCTTAATCAAATGTGGCAAAATCAGCATTCAGGCAATCTATCTCAGGCAATAGATTTATTAACTCAAAAATGGTCCTATGGTGAATCGGTCATATTGCAAAATGATCTAAACAGTTCCCCTACTTGGTATCATTTTAAATTACGTCGAAAAATAACCGCTCCTAATCTAAGTGGTCATGATCAAGCGGAGTTGATTGGAACCACATTGAATGACGAGAATCAGATTTCTGATATCTACATCAACTCTTCTAAAGGATTGTACAAATATTCGATGAATCAATCCTCAAACAAATACTATAGACTAGATGGAACTGCACAGCGATTCGATACTACACTCCTTTTACAGGGCACAGATAACGATGATATCTTAGGTGCGCTCCCATTGGAAAATAGTACGAGCAATACAATGAGTGCTAAAGAAGGAAATGATGTTTACATCATCAATAAACAAGCGCGTGAAAAGCTCAAACGAATTATCATCGATAATTTTGCTAAAGACAAAAAAAAAGATGTACTCCAGCTTTATATTAGTAGTACGGATGAAACACTTGTTTTCAAAAAAGAAAATGATCTACTTATCGCTGATCAGAACGGGATTGTGGAGATCCGAAAAGTTTTTGGAGAGGAAAAAGCTGAGTATAGCCATCTGAAAATTATTACCACTGATAATCGGAATATTACTCGTGAAAACCAGGTTGTAGACTGGACTAGTAAAATAACCAGATTAAGTAGTTATACAGATAGTCAGCAATGGTTTTACTTGTCCTCGTTGGATCAGACGTATGCGGGAGATATTTTTCCTGCCAATTTATCTAACACATAGTTTTCATCAATTTATACTCCCTTCGAAGGAAGAAATTTTTGACCTGACTGTGATTGGTTGGGAGTAAGATGAAATTGTCCTTTCATGTTTCACTATTTGATTTATAAACCCAAGTCCTATTTTATCATGCCTTTAAGCTCCTTTAAATTTTGAGTATTTTTGTCGAAAAAATAGAATAATGGCTACGACAAAAATTACAGTTAAGGATAATGGGCCCCTCAGAATAGAAGGTGATATAGAACTGGTTGATAAAAATGGAACCCCATACCACTTAGGTGGTAGAAATGTGATCTCTATTTGCGGCTGTGGGCTATCAAAAACAAAACCCTTCTGTGATGGAACTCATAAAGGAAAATTTGAGCATAAGGCAATTGCTTTTGATTTGCCTTCACTTGATCCAATTATGTAACATAGTTTATTCATCATTTCTGAACCAATAGTTCATATACTTCAGGTAGATTACGATACTTTTCGGCATAATCGAGTCCGTATCCCACCACAAACTTATCTGGGATCTGAATTCCTGGATACTCGACAGGTATCTGAATTAATCGTCTGGATGGCTTATCGAGAATAGTACATATTTTGACGCTTTTAGGGTTTCGAGTTTTGAAAAGCTCTTTCAGGTGATTTAAAGTTAGACCTGTATCGATCAAGTCTTCCACCAGTAGGATATGTTTGTTTGATATATCAATGTCAATGTCCTTGAGTAATTTTACGACCCCTGATGATTTTGTTGAAGCACCATAACTGGAAACAGCAATAAAATCGATTGAAACAGGGATTGTTATCTCTCTTGCTAAATCTGCTAAAAAGATGAAGCCTCCTTTTAGTACGCCAATAAGAACGAGCTCGTCTCCTTTATAATCTTCGGAAATTTTCATAGCAAGCTCATGTACTTTTTCTTGAATAATGGCCTTGCTAACAACTATTGACTGTATTTTTTCTGACATGCTGCGTAAAATATGGATATGCTAAGAGAGTTGGGTTTTTATGCTTTCTTGAGCGTGTAAAGCTAAGTACTTATAGATAGAAAAATGTGAGTGTTTTTATAAAGTGATGGTCTAAAGTTTATTTGGTAGTGTATCTAAATGTATGATAGGTAATATTTGGATAAAATATGATCGAAAATATCGAAACACACTGTGCTTTTCAAGCAACTAAAGGTGGTTTTTAAAAATCAAAACGCATACTTTTTTATCCCTGAAAAGAGTCATCATACATTTAGATACACTACCAGTTTATTTTATGAAATAGTTGCCGACTCTTTTGGACTGTCATTTTGATGGATTTTGTGCTCAACTCCTGTTTTCTGCTGCACCGAAATGAATTCCAGTTCACTCGAAAATAAGCTTTAGCCTATCTCGAAATGATTTCGATATTAAATCTATGTGGCTAAGTAATAATTTAAATTTTGCTAGTCAGCTTTGTGCCGATTCGTCTATAATCGTGGCAGTATTTTTTAAGTGAATAAAATTTAAATAAAAAATAAATAATAGTATAGTGTGAAATGAATTGATTTCTGAAAACCTTTTTTGATAAAGAAGGACACGGAGCAGATCTTTAGCGAAGTAATGGTATGCGTGTTATTTGTGTGGTAGTTTGCTGAAATAGTTCACCTTTTGTTAAAAAGAAGATGATGCTACAAATAATCAATAATCAGAAATAAAATAGTCAAAATTTATGTCAAACTTAGTTTGCGTACCTTTGTGCTCTAATTCGATGAAAAACAAGGCTATTGGAATAATATTGGTGAAGAAATGAGCATATTATCTACAGAACAACTAGGGCACGCTTTTAATGATACTTGGCTTTTCAAAGAGCTTTATTTTGGCTTGGAAAAAGGCGATCGAGTAGCACTAGTGGGTATTAATGGAACAGGAAAATCTACCTTGTTGCGCATTTTGTCAGGCAACCTCTCTCCTACCCAAGGTAAAGTTGTAACTGAACGCAATCTTCGTATTGGTTATTTGGAACAAGATCCAAAATTTGATGGGAACGAAAGTATTAGTGATTTTATTTACTCCATTAATAATGCACAGCAGCAGCTTATTCGTGAATATGAAGAAGTGATTAGTAGTGAACACCCAGATGAGAAACGTCTGAATTATTTAATGGATGAGTTAAGTAATCAAAATGCATGGGAATATGAATTTGAAATCAAAAGTATTTTAGGCCGACTAGGAATAGCGCATTTAGAGCAGAAAATAAAAACATTATCTGGTGGTCAAAGAAAGCGTTTGGCTTTAGCAAAATTGTTAATAGACGATCCCGATGTGTATATATTGGACGAGCCAACTAACCATTTAGATATCGAAACCATTGAGTGGCTAGAAAACTTCCTGACAACAGGGCAAAAAACAGTTTTATTAGTTACACATGATCGTTATTTTTTGGATAATGTATCGAATCAGATTATTGAGCTCGACCGCGGGAAACTGTGTACTTATAAAGGAAACTATAGTTACTATTTGGAGAAGAAGGCGGAGCTAACTGCTGCAGAGGACGCTGCCTTTGAGAAAAATAGCAATATATTACGACGAGAGTTAGAATGGATGCGCAGACAGCCAAAAGCTCGGACAACTAAATCTAAATCACGTATTGATGCTTTTTATGATTTGGAAGAAAAGACGAAGAACAGACATGTAAAATCGCAGCTAGAATTAAGTCTGAATATATCCCGACAAGGCAATAAAATATTGGAATTGGATCATGTAAGCAAGAGCTTTAATCAAGTAACTACGATTTCGGACTTTAGCTACACATTTAAAAAAGGCGATCGAATTGGTGTTGCAGGTAAAAATGGAACAGGAAAGTCTACACTATTAAACTTAATTACGGGTTCTATTCAGCCAGATAGTGGTTCTGTCGTTGTGGGCGAAACAACGGTATTTGGCTATTATCGTCAAGGTGGATTGGAGTTTAAAGATGATGATCGTGTGCTTGATGTGGTTAAAAACGTGGCCGAGTTTATCAAAATGGCTGATGGGAAAATGCTAACGGCAAGTCAGGTGCTAACGCACTTTTTGTTCCCTCCTGCTAAACAATATGGCATGGTTGATAAGCTCAGTGGCGGTGAGAAAAAGCGGTTGCAGCTGATGCGTGTGCTCATGAAAAATCCCAATTTCCTAATATTGGATGAGCCTACCAATGATTTGGATATTGATACACTGAATGTTCTGGAAGATTTTTTGTTAAACTTTTCGGGTGTTTTAATGCTGGTGTCCCATGATCGGTATTTGGTTGATCGATTGACTGATCAGCTGTTTATTTTTGAGGGGAATGGTCGCGTGTGCATTTACAGTGGAAACTATACGGATTATCGGTTAGGGCAGGAAGAGTTAATTGAAGCAGCTAAAAATGTAAAAAAGGCCCCCACTTCTGTTGAGCCCGAGAAAAAAGTAATCAAGAAACTTAGTTTTAAAGAGGAGAAAGAGCTTGAAAGCTTAGAGCGTGAGATTCCAATTCTAGAAAATGAAATTTTGGAATTGACGCAGCAATTGAATACTGGGATTGTTGAATATGATCAATTAAGTGCTATCTCCACTCAAATTGAATTACTAACTCAGAAATTAGATGCTAAAACGACTAGTTGGCTACTATTATCGGAACTAAAATCATGACATATCCAGACATTATTGCATCTATCGGTGTTACATTGTTGTTAGTAGAGTTCTTTCTAAACCTATTTAAATTGCTTTCAACGGATAGCATTGGGTACAGCATATTAAATATATTAGGCGCTGGTTTGTGTGGAATTTCATCTTATATGATTTCTTTTTATCCTTTTGTTATACTTGAATGTGTTTGGGCTGCGGTGGCAATGGTGCCTCTTTTTAAAAGATGTTTCACGTGAAACATCTAATGGTTTAGGTTGGTAAATATTTTTTTGTGAAAAAACAGATGTTCCACGTGGAACATAGAAGACGATGTTTGAAAAATACGATGTAATAGTGGTAGGTGCTGGCCATGCAGGATGTGAGGCGGCGGCGGCAGCAGCAAATTTGGGTTCATCCGTTTTGTTGATAACGATGAATATGGGGACCATTGCACAAATGAGCTGTAATCCAGCCATGGGTGGGGTTGCTAAAGGCCAGATTGTTCGTGAAATTGATGCGATGGGTGGTTATTCGGGGATTATATCCGATAAAACAAGCATCCAGTTTAGAATGCTCAACCGATCAAAAGGCCCAGCAATGTGGAGCCCAAGAGCACAAATAGATCGAATTCGGTTTGCTGAGGAATGGCGTTTGATGCTTGAACGAACACCTAATGTTGATTTTTGGCAAGATACCGTTAGTGGACTCCTGCTAGATGGGAATCGTGTTTCGGGAGTAGTGACGAGCCTGGGTATTGAGATAGAAGGCAGTTCGGTTGTGTTAACGAATGGTACATTTTTAAATGGGGTGATTCATATAGGAGAAAAACGCTTTGGTGGTGGGCGCGCTGCAGAAAAAGCTACTACTGGAATTACGGAACAATTGGTTCAGCTTGGATTTGAGTCTGGTCGGATGAAAACGGGAACCCCCCCGCGTGTAGATGGTCGATCGTTGGACTACACTAAAATGGAGGAGCAATGGGGAGATGAGAATCCAAGTAAATTTTCATTCACTGGTACACTTCCAACAACAAATAAGCGCTGCTGCTGGATCACATACACAAATGCGGATGTACACGAAACGTTGAAAGAAGGATTCGAAAGATCCCCTATGTTTACGGGGCGAATTCAAGGATTAGGTCCACGCTATTGCCCTTCAATTGAAGATAAAATCAATCGTTTTGCAGAACGAGAGCGACATCAGATTTTTGTTGAACCTGAAGGATGGGATACTGTAGAAATCTATGTAAATGGATTCTCAACCTCTTTGCCAGAAGAGGTTCAGTATCGCGCTTTGATACAAATACCTGGATTTGAAAAGGCAAAAATGTTCCGGCCTGGCTACGCTATTGAATATGATTACTTCCCCCCTACTCAATTAGATTTAACACTTGAAACAAAAAGTATTCAGAACTTGTTTTTTGCGGGCCAAATAAATGGAACAACAGGATATGAAGAAGCCGCTAGCCAGGGATTTATCGCAGGAATCAATGCGCATCAAAAAGTGTATGATAGGCATGAGTTGATCATGAAAAGATCCGAATCATATATTGGGGTTTTGATCGATGATTTAATTACAAAGGGAACCGAAGAGCCCTATAGAATGTTTACCTCTAGAGCTGAACATCGCTTACTTTTACGCCAAGATAATGCTGATATTCGATTGAGTCCGATCGGTCATGAGTTGGGCTTGATCAATGACGAACGTTTAGAAAAGGTAAAATCAAAAATTCAGAATGCTGACGATATTGTGAAGTATTTTAAAAAAGCATCTATTGACCCTATGGAAGTGAATGCTTTGCTCGAAGAACTAAATACCGCCACATTGAATCAGCATGTTAAAATGGCTCAATTGATAAGTAGACCTCAAATAGGCATCTCTGATCTTCGTCAAGTAAATTCTTCAGTAGATATGATGTTGAAACAGTATGATCAACAAACGATTGAGCAGGCGGAGATTAAAATTAAATATGAGAGCTATTTTGAAAAAGAACTTGAGATTATCAAAAAAATGCAACGAATGGAAGATCAAGAACTAAATCCTGAGTTTAATTATGGGTCTTTACTTTCGTTGTCAAAAGAAGCTCGAGAAAAACTAACGAAAATAAAACCAAGAACTTTGGGGCAAGCTTCCCGTATTTCGGGAGTATCGCCGTCAGACATCTCAGTTTTAATGGTTCATATGACACGATGATTTATAATGTGCTTGAAATCAACAGATTAAACATGTTGATCGCTGTCTTTATTTAAAGACAATAGTGCCATTTTTTTTATTTCTTAGACTCATTGTTCCAAAATGCACAAGAATCGCTCTAATAGCTTAAAAATGACCAATTTTTCAAATAGTACATCTCGCCTGATTTTTTTGACTTACTTCCCTGCATTACTCATACTTTGTGGATGTGCTAATCCATTACAACCAACAGGTGGCCCAAAAGATGTTACCCCTCCAAAAGTAGTGAAGGAAATACCCCATAATCAGACTCGCAACTTTTCGGCATCCAAAATTCAGATTCAATTTGATGAGTTTGTAAAACTGAAGAACGAATCTTCGGAGATCAGCATCAGTCCGGCTCTTGATAAAATGCTAACTTTTAAAGCTCAAAAGAAAATACTCGATTTAAAGTTTGAGCAAGCGCTTGAGAAAAACACAACCTATACAATCAACTTTGGTAAAGCAATCGTAGATGTAAACGAAGGCAATATTCTTCGAAACTATAGCTACGTCTTTTCGACGGGCGATCATATTGACTCTCTATCAATCAGTGGAAATGTAAAAAGTATAATAACAAATACTCCTCTTAAAGATGTCATTGTTTTTGTTCTTCCCGTCGAGCAGGACAGCCTGTTTGGAAAGAAAAAAGCAAACATTTTTACCAACACAGACTCCGCAGGTAATTTTATTCTGAAAAATCTAAAAGAAAATACGTACCGCATCTATGCTTTGAAAAAAACTACTGCTGGAGGGGATCGAATTTTTAATCCCAATACAGATGAAATTGGCTTCTTGAAAGATTCCCTTATCCTAAAAAAAAATATAACAGATATACAACTGAATGTATTTAAAGAGGCTCCATCAAAACTGTTGTGTATAGCTGATAGAATTGACGCAGATAGTCGAATTACATTGGCATTTAACAAGCCTGTTGCTGAATTAAAAATAATTGATCCTGCAGTTTTTGATCAAAAGAAAACTGTTGAGCTTAGTGTGAAGAAAGACTCAGCCTTCGTTTGGCTTCCTGAGTTGAATTTTGATTCATTGAAAATACAAGCACAAAGTAAAGATCAATCAGCAATTACTGTGACCATTAATCGGAGCAAGAAGGATATCTATAATCGCTCTATTTTGGTGTCAGATAATTTAATAAGTGGCCAAAAACTGAAACCGCGTTCTAATTTATTATTGACCCTTTCATCACCTATAGCCGAATTTGATGTTTCAAAGATGAGCTTACTTCAGGACTCAGTTCCTGTAAAAGGGTTCTCATTAGTGAAAGACTCTACTTCACTCAGGAGGGTGATTTTTAAATTTGCTTGGAAACCCAATAAGACTTACAACATCAAATTAGTAGATAGCTCGTTTACAAATATTTTCAAGACAAAGTCAAAAACATATTCACGCAAGTTTGCAGTCGATTCTGATGATAATTATGGGAATCTATCCATTGCAATAACGGTGCCCGACACGACTAAAAATTATTTGATACAATGTTTGAATGAGAAGCAAATAGTTGTTCACTCAGCTATTATTTCTAGAAACACAGTTATTAAATATTTGACCTATCCTATCGGAAAATATACAATCCGTGTGATCTACGATAGGAACAAAAATGGAGAGTGGGATACGGGTAATGTTGAACAGAAACGGCAGCCCGAGAGAATATGGAATTATGATAAGGTCATTACATTGCGAGCAAACTGGGATATTGAAGAAAAAATGGCTATTCCTGCGGATCAGTGAACCATTTTGAGTACATAATATAGTTGTTTGGCAGACGATCAAGTAATTGTCGCTGTGTGTCTGTTATTGGCTTGATTTTTTTTGCTGGGATGCCGGCATACAAATAACCCGACTCGCATATTGTATTTTCTAAAATAATAGCACCAGCTGCAATAATACAATACATTTCAACCACTGCATGGTCCATTACAATGGCTCCCATGCCTACCAGTGTATGATCCTGCAATGTGCATCCGTGTATCAATGCATTGTGGCCAATAGAAACATTATTACCAATGATTGTCGCCGCTTTTTGGTATGTGCAGTGTATAATGGCTCCGTCTTGAATGTTCGTATTATTTCCAATTCGGATGTGGTTTACATCGCCTCGAATCACAGCATTAAACCAAACGGAGCATTGGTCGCCTAAAATAACGTCACCTACGAGGGTTGCATTCTCTGCTATGAAGCAATCTTTACCCCAAACGGGAGATTTTTCTAAAACTGGAAGAATTAAAGCCATTGTTTGTTTGACTATTTATGATGATGATAGAAGATTCAAAAATATAGAATTTCAAACCACTTATGAATGGGTATTATTTGGCTAATTTTGACCCTAAAGACGAAACAATTAGATAGATGAAAAATAGTAAAGGCCACATTCAATCAGGTAGTCAAAAAGAAAACACGCGTCAAATAGATGCTCTTTTTAATAAATATGCTGAAATCCACCAGCATCCTATAAACAAATTAATTCATTGGATATGTGTTCCGATGATTGTTTTTAGTTTATTTGGCTTAGTGTGGGCTATCCCTTTTCTGTACTTGGATTTTATGGGTAGATATAATGGCTTTGTGAATTGGGCTTCCTTCCTGATTGCTTTTTCGATATACTATTATTATACCCTGTCTCCTGTTTTGTCGTATGTGATGTTGCTGGTTGTATTTGTTTTTTCTGGGGTGATTGTCGGCCTAGAAAAAGCTCAGGAGTATGGCTGGCCTCCTATGTGGCATATCTGCCTTGTTATTTTTGTTTTGGCCTGGGTAGGGCAGTTTGTAGGGCATAAAATAGAAGGTAAAAAACCATCTTTTTTACATGACTTACAGTTTTTGCTCATAGGCCCAATTTGGCTGCTGCATTTTTTATTAAAAAAGATAGGACTTCGATATTGATTTTATTGAGAAGCCATCTTCCAGCCAGCTAGTTGTATATGTCTATTTTTATAAGACCTATAACTCGATCTCTTTTTATAAATATTGTGGTAGTGTATCTAAATGTATGATGACTCTTTTCAGGGATAAAAAAGTATGCGTTTTGATTTTTAAAAACCACCTTTAGTTGCTTGAAAAGCACAGTGTGTTTCGATATTTTCGATCATATTTTATCCAAATATTACCTATCATACATTTAGATACACTACCAATATTGTTTATAAAATATTTTCGAACGAAATTTTACTTGCCTTATTGTGCGATTTTTAATTAAAAAAGTACATTAAATATTAAAAAATATATTTCCTGTTTAAATGTTAAATCAGATATTTGGCCAGCTTTTAGTCAGATTTAGGCCTGGGTTTGACGAATTGCTATAAACACTTATTTGTAAACATTTATTTTTTTTAATGATGAAAAACTTAAAATTGAACACGCTTGATCTAATGAATGTGGAAGCCTTAAATTCAGAAGGTTTATTACTTACTAACGGAGGAGAGGTACTAGGAAAAATTCGCTATCAAAGCGTTATAGGAACTTTTGATGCGAGTGGTGCTCGTGTTGCAAAAGAGTATAAAGATTCCTCAATTGAGTTTGATACTAGCCAACAAGTAGCAGTTGTCCTAGAAAAGCTGGTTGCTTTATGGATGACTTCTCATAAATCATAGGTTATTCGGCATTTTTACATCAATAATTAGGGCCTTAATTATACTTCGTCAATATAATTAAGGCCCTAATTATTGACCATATTTTTGAAAGCAAGAGAACTCTAGTGTGCCTCTAGCCAATTTTCTCCACATCCAGCTTCTACTACAATTGGCACACTCATTTTTATGGCACTTTTCATTCGTCCAATAACAATTTTCTTCAGTACGTCGACCTCTGATTTGGGTACATCAAAAACCAATTCGTCGTGCACCTGCATGGTCATCTTCGAATTTAGTTTATGGTCTTTGATATCTTGATGAATATTGATCATGGCTATTTTGATCATATCGGCAGCAGAACCTTGGATTGGTGCATTAATGGCGTTTCGTTCGGCAAAGCCACGTACGGTCGCATTTGCAGAGTTGATATCACGTAGATATCGCCGACGCCCCATGATGGTTTCTACATACCCATTTTCTTGAGCAAACTTGATCGTGTTTGTCATGTATTCCTTGATTTTAGGATATTCTGCAAAATAATTATCAATCATTTCTGCAGCCTCTTTACGTGGTATTCCGAGATTTTGAGATAGGCCAAAAGCAGATTGACCATAAATGATTCCAAAATTAACAGCTTTTGCATTGCGGCGTTGTGTGGATGTCACTTCATTGAGCGATAAACCGTATACTTTTGCCGCTGTTGCAGTGTGAATATCTAGTCCTTTTTGGAAAGCATCTAACATATTTTCGTCTTTGCTGATTTCAGCAATCAATCGTAGCTCTATTTGCGAATAGTCGGCCGAAAGTAGTACATGGTCTTGGTCGCGAGGTATAAACGCTTTGCGAACCTCTCGCCCACGTTCGGTACGAATAGGGATGTTTTGCAGGTTAGGATTATTGGAGCTTAAGCGCCCTGTTGCGGCCACCGCTTGATTATATGATGTATGTACGCGTCCTGTTTTAGGGTTAATCATGAGTGGCAAAGCATCTACGTAAGTAGATTTTAGTTTCTGCATCTGCCTAAAATCCAATATATCTTTTACGATATCACTTTTGGCGGCCAGGCCTGCCAATACTTCTTCATTGGTTTGGTACTGTCCTGTTTTTGTTTTCTTCGCTTTGGGATCCAGTTGTAGCTTGTCAAAAAGGACTTCTCCTAACTGTTTGGGTGAGGCGATGTTAAATTTTACACCTGCTTTTTCATAAATACTTTTTTCTAAAACTTTAATATCGGTGTCTAATGAGGCCGAAAATTCTTTGAGTGCACGCTGATCAATTTTTACGCCCTCGTGCTCCATTTCACATAAAACATAGATCAATGGATTTTCAATTTCCTTGGCTAGTTTATTGGCATTGACAGTAGCTAACATCGGTTCAAGTATTTCTTTTAGTTGGAGCGTGATGTCAGCATCTTCAGCGGCATATTCTTTTATTTTTTCGAACTCGATATCGCGCATGCTTCCTTGTTTCTTCCCTTTGGCGCCAATTAAGGATGTAATGCTGATTGGAGTGTAATTCAAAAATGTTTCTGAAAGTAAATCCATCCCATGCCTTGAATCTGGATTGAGCAGATAATGAGCCAGCATCGTATCAAAAAGCTCGCCCTGAATTTGGACGTCATACCAGCTCAGTACCAGCATATCGTATTTGATATTCTGCCCTATTTTGAGGATGTGTTCATTCTCCAAAACTGCTTTAAATGCATGCACACGAGTTCGGCTTTCCTCCTGGTCAGCTGGCATGGGAATATACCATGCCTCACCTGGTTTGATGGCAAGTGATAAGCCGACTAATTCACAATCATTGGCATCTAAGCCTGTTGTTTCAGTGTCAAAGCAGAAATATTTTTGTTTGCCTAGTTGTTCCGCCAGCTTTTTGATTTCCTCCATCGTGTTGACCAAATGGTAGGTGTGTGGTGTGTTATCAGCTGTTTTTGCAAATGTTTGTGAGGCCTCTAATATGGGCTTGTCTTTTACTTGAGTCTCTGCAACAGGAGAGCCGAATAAATCCATTTGCCCTGTATGACCGGCTTTCATCTCAGGTACGCTGAAATCTTCACCAAAAACTCTTTTCCCAAGTGTTCTGAACTCAAGCTCAGCAAAAAGTTGCTCCAAGACTTGGCGATTAGGTTCTTCCAAACGAAGTTTTTCTTCTTCCAACTTAGTGGGCACATCCAATAGGATTGTTGCTAGCTTTTTGGAAACCAAACCTTGCTCGGCAAATTGTTCCACATTTTCGCGCATTTTGCCTTTTAGCTCATGGCTGTTGGCGATTATATTTTCAACAGATCCATACTGTTTGATGAGCTGTTTGGCTGTCTTCTCACCTATTCCAGGGATTCCTGGGATGTTGTCCACTGCATCCCCCCACAAGCCTAGAATGTCAATTACTTGTTCTACACGGTCTACTTCCCATTTTTCTAAGATCTCTTTTACCCCTAAAATTTCCATTCCATTGCCCATACGAGCGGGTTTATAGATGAAAATATTTTCAGAAACGAGCTGCCCGAAGTCTTTATCGGGTGTCATACAATACACTTGAAAGCCTTCTTTTTCTGCTTTTTTAGCGAGGGTACCAATCACATCATCGGCCTCATAGCCATCCGAAAAGATGATCGGAATATTGAAGCCCTCAATCAAACGTTTGATGTAAGGAATGGCTATCGAAATGTCTTCGGGCATGCTTTGCCGATGTGCTTTGTAGTCTGTAAAACTAGCATGGCGCTCAGTAGGTGCGTCGGTATCAAAAACAACAGCGATGTGTGTTGGATTTTCCTTTTTTAACACCTCTAAGAGCGTATTCGTAAACCCCATAATAGCCGATGTGTTAAGTCCACCAGAAGTAAAGCGGGGATTTTTGCTTAATGCGAAATGAGCTCGGTATATCAATGCAAAAGCATCTAAAAGGAAAAGTTTCTTCATGTGTATTACTTGTTTTCTTATCTGTATTCTGGAAAACGCTTCATTTAATCCTTCATACGTGTGAGTGGTTTTGGATACTTAGGAAATCGATTCGTGAAATTCTCTGTGTGTTTATTGACTAGACTGGTTTGACGAGTCGCAAATTTACGAACATCCTTTAGCAATTAAGATGTGATGATTTCAATCACTTAGCTAAGTACTTTGTGTGACATGCAAGTGACCAGATGATCGTTAACCATCCCCGTAGCTTGCATGTGCGCATAACAAATTGTGGTTCCAAAAAATTTAAAGCCTCGTTTTTTCATATCCTTGCTAATTAGATCAGAGAGTTCTGTACGGGGTGGTACTTGTTTATGATCAGTCCAATAGTTGATAATGGGCTTTTTGTTGGGTAAGAACCCCCATATATAGTTGGAGAAGCTCCCAAATTCTTTTTGAATACTTAAGAATGCTTGGGCGTTGGTAATGGTGGCTTTTATTTTCAACCGATTGCGAATAATCCCGGGATCAAGCATTAAGGATTCCACATCATCTTCAGTGAAAGAAGCTACTTTTCGAACTTTAAAATCAGCAAAAGCTTTTCTGTAATTCTCTCGCTTTCGTAAGATAGTGATCCAGCTTAAACCTGCTTGTGCACTTTCGAGTATCAAAAATTCAAATAAGGTTTGATCATCATAAATGGGTTTACCCCACTCTTCATCATGATACTTTATATAAAGTGGATCGCTTCCACACCAGCTGCATCGGATAGGTTCAAGCATGAATCTCAATTTTAAATTCAGGAAGCTAATTTACTTTGAATCCGGTCAATATTTTTTAATTAGTTTCGAGTCCAAGCGCGTATGTATTATTTGTCAGATTCATTTAACCTATCATCATGTTTGTAGAAGCCATTGAAAAAGTAGATACATTCACCAGGCCCATTCATACCATCAATAGGACATATGGTGGATTAATAACTCCTGGAAGTGCCACTTTGTTCTTTGTTAATGACGAGGGTGTTGCCATCACATGTAAACATGTGCTAAATGTGATTGCTCAGGCGGATGAAATTAATAGTCGTTATACACAATTTAGGGCGGAACGAGATACGCTTCTAAAAGATGCCAGCTATAAAAAAAAATTAGGTGGGCTCGAACTAAAATATAAATTCAAAAAAGAAACAATTGTTCAGCTAAAAAATAGCTTTATTAACACCTTTGACCGCATTTCTGATATTCAATGCCACGCACATCCTACGCTTGATTTGGCCATTCTGATCTTCAAGGGCTTTTCAAAGAAATACTATACCTCATATGCTACCTTTTTAAAAGATTCTAGTGAAGCAAAGCAAGGAAGATATTTGTGTAGGCTTGGCTACCCTTTTCCAGAGTTCAATAATTTTAAGTACAATGCTGAACTAGATGATATTGAGTGGACCCAAACAGGAAATTCCAATTCGCCAAAATTTCCATTAGATGGCATCATTACTCGATTTGTGGAGACAGATCATCAACTTGCGTCCATTGAAATGAGTACACCTGGTTTGCGGGGGCAAAGTGGAGGGCCTTTGTTTGATCGACAGGGTATCATATATGGCATGCAGCATCTCACCAGTCATCTACACTTGGGATTTGATATCAAAGAGAAAGAAATCATCCAAGAAGGGAAAAAAGGTAAAGTGTCCAATTATCCTTTCTTGCATGTAGGGCACTGCATTCATGTTGACCGAATAAAAGCGTTTTTAAGGGAACACGATATTCAATATCATGAAAAATAAAAAAAGATCTTGGACGGGTAAATTCTAATCAACGTTTGTGCTTCCCTCTTTGTTTCGAAGTATTCTTTAATGCAGGGAATTTCATTTTGTAGGCCACTTTGATGAGGCCTTTTGATATGCTTTCTAGCTTACCTTTTAACATAGCTTTTCGTAGAGGACTTAATTTATCTACAAATAGTTTACCCTCGATATGATCGTATTCGTGCTGAATAATGCGGGCAGCTATTCCAGTATAAACTTCTTGGTGCGCTTTTCCTTTTTCGTCTAGATAAGTGACATGGATGGTGTCTTTTCTGTCAATATCCTCTCGAACGTCTGGAATACTCAAGCAACCCTCATTGAAAGTCGATGTATCTCCTTTTTCTTCTAGTATTTGGGGATTAATAAATACCTTTTTAAAAGAGGTTAACTCTTTGTCGTCTTCGGCGAATGGTTTGGCATCCACAATAAATAAACGAATACTCAAGCCCACCTGTGGTGCCGCTAGACCAACTCCATGTGCAGCATACATCGTTTCAAACATGTTGGAGATAAGGATGTCTAAATCTGGATAGATTAGGTCTATTTCTGATGCTTTTTTACGTAAAATAGGATCTCCGTATGCGATGATGGGTAGTTTCATAGGGGCAAAAGTACGAATTGGAATATGGTTGTTGTCATCGATTTTTAATGTTCCTTTTTGGGAGAATCAGATACTAGCGTTGCAGATGTGTTCTGGTGATATTGCTGATAACTTTTTTTGATAAAGAGAATGAGGTCATAATCGCTTGCTTTGCTAATAAATTCATAGGAGGGACGGTAATGTGCCATGAAATCTAAAAGTGTCTTTCCCGTAAGTCCTGTAAGCTTGGTGACAACATGGGCTGTATATCTATAATCAATCTCTGCTTCACGATAATCTGCTTCAATAGTACCCTGTAACTTGTACATGTTTTTAGCTCGTTTGCTGAATAAACTGTATAAAATAGTTACTGGTGACCTAATGCGGTTGATGATGGTGCGCATCACAGTTGTCTTTCTCGTGTTTCCGTATAAATTTGGATCACTATAGTCTGATCTAGCTTCTGCTAGTTTTTCTTTAGGCAATTTTTTTCTGTCTCGGATGATCACTTCTTGTAAGTGGACTTCCCTCGTTTTGATGTGATCGGTAGAGCCGACTTTAGTCGTATCAGAAGTATGTATGATGTGTTTCGAAAATAGTTCTTTAGCAAGTAGACTTGTGTTACAAACACACAGTTTGAAAACAATACATATGAGCTCTTTCATTTTCTGGGTGCAAAACTTTTATTATTTCAAAAGATCTGGCCTGCGGGTTTTGGTTCGCTCCAAAGCCATGTCATGACGCCAATTATTGATCAGGGATTCATTCCCACTTAATAATACGTCAGGCACCTTGTGCCCATTCCAATCGGCCGGACGAGTATAAACGGGTGCATCTAGAAGTTCGCCTTGAAATGAGTCTGAAAGTGCAGAAGTTTCGTCCGAAAGAACACCTGGTATCAAACGAACCACACTATCTACCAATACAGCTGCGGGAAGCTCTCCGCCAGAGAGTACATAATCGCCAATAGAAATTTCGCGGGTTACAAATATATCGCGTATGCGCTGATCGATGCCCTTGTAATGGCCGCAAAGAATGATGATGTTTTGTTTGGTGGATAATTGATTAGCGATGGTTTGATTTAGAACTTCGCCATCTGGAGTCATAAAAATGATTTCGTCGTATGCTCGCTTAGACCGCAAAGCCTCAATGCAATTCGCAAATGGTTCGATGCTCATGACCATGCCGCTTCCACCACCGTATGGATAGTCATCCACGTTTTTGTGCTTGTTTTGGGCATATTCACGCAAATTATGTACGTGTATTTCGGCAATGCCTTTTTTTTGTGCCCTTTGCAAAATAGAGTGGGCAAAAGGACTTTCTAATAGCTGAGGTAAAACAGAGATGATATCAATACGCATGCGTCTTCATTTATGATAGATTATTCACCCAGATAAAGCTCGATTAATCCATCTGGAAGTTTGACATCTAGAAGCTGGGCTTCCATATCAATTTCTAGAATGAAATCATCATTTAATGGAAGCATCATTTCTTTGTTTTTGTATAAAAACGTAGCAATGTATTGCTGGGGATATTCTTGGACATCAATAATCTTCCCGAGCTCGCCAAAGGGTTCTGCGTGTAAAATAAAGCCCCTTAAATCAGTGATCAAAAACTCATCTGGACTACGTTCGGGTTTTTGGTCATTGGGGAGGTATATTTTTTTTCGGACTAATTTCTCTGCTTTTTCAATGCTGTCCATATCATCAAAAAAGAAAAGGCCCGTTTTATTTTGATGCAGCTTATATGAGGAAACAAAATGAGGGACTAGCTTGTTGTCAAGTGCTATAAATAGCGTTTTAAATGGCAGCTCATCAGGGGTATCATAGTCGAAAAACACTTGTACCTCTCCTTTCAAGCCTTTCGTTTTGGTGATATAACCAACGTAGAAACAATCTTCAATCTTCATGTGATAAAAACAAGAACGTCATTGCAAATGACACTTCGCAATGACGTTTAAAAACAGTTGATTCAGAAATTATTCAGCAGCAGGAGCTTCTTCTGTGTTTGTTTCAGCATTTTCTGCGATTGGAGCTTCTTCTACTTCTTCAATAGCAGGTGTGTTTTTGGCTAAAATGGCGGCAGCAATTTCTTCTTTCTTTTTCGCCTCTGCAATTAAGCTAGCTTTTTTCGCTTCTTCTTTAGAACGTGTTAAGCTATCTTTTTTGCTTTCGATCTTACCTTCTTTGGTCTCTGTCCATGCGGTAAATTTAGCCTCAGCTTGCTCTGCTGTTAGTGCTCCTTTTTTCACACCACCTTCTAAATGTTTTTTGTATAAAACACCCTTGTAAGAAAGAATAGAACGGCAAGTGTCAGTAGGTTGAGCACCTTTGTTCATCCAGTCCAGTGCTTTCTCGAAATTAATATCGATTGATGCAGGATTAGTATTCGGATTGTATGATCCAATACGTTCGATGAATTTACCATCTCTTGGAGCTCTAGCGTCTGCTACTACTACGTGGTAATAAGGCTTTCCTTTTTTACCGAATCTTTGTAATCTAATTTTGGTTGCCATGTTTTGATGTTTATGTATTCAACATATTTCCCGGAGGAGATACTCCTAGCGGGAGCGCGAAGATAAGAATAATAAACTGAATTTGAAGTGTTTGCTGTTCTGTTCGAGAATTAATAATGACCTATTCATATATGACGTTCCACATAATCAATAATGGTGTGTATTACTTTGATGTGTATTTCTTGGGCTCGATCGGCGTATGGGGTGTAGGGTGCACGAATTTCGATATCGCATAAAGAAGCCATTTTACCTCCATCCTTGCCTGTTAAACCAATTACCTGGATGTTTTTCGCTTTGGCTGATTGGATGGCATTTAGGACATTCTCGGAGTTTCCACTGGTGCTGATGGCAAATAAGACATCGCCAGTTTTGCCAATGGCCTCAACCATCCTGGAAAATACAAATGCATAACCATAATCGTTTCCGACGCAGGATAAATGTGATGGATCTGAAATGGAAATGGCTGCTAATGGGGGACGATCGTCACGATATCTGCCTGAAAGCTCTTCAGCAAAATGCATAGCATCGCACATAGACCCCCCATTGCCACAAGAAATTAGTTTGTTCCCATTGCGAATAGCTTGAACGAGCATCTGACCGGCGGCCTCGATTCGTTTAAAATTTTGTTCATCTGATAAAAAAGTATCCAGAACCGTTTTTGCTTGTTCGAAATGTTGTTTAATATGATCCATGATGTTCGTTACTTTTTTCAGAGGTGAGGCGCATGTTTGAATAGTAAAATTTTACAGGCCTTTCCTCTGCTGATAGGGTTTAGGTGAAGATTTTACAACGAAAGTATTTCCACCACTTTCAGTAATTCTTGATCTACATCCTCTACACGTTTTATTGCATTTTTAAAAGGTGTATGATGAATCTTGCCATTGACTAGGCCAATCATGTCTCCTTTTTCGCCTGCGATTAAAGACTCTACTGCAGCGATACCCAAGCGACTTGCAAGTACGCGATCCAAGCAACTTGGAGATCCGCCTCGTTGCATGTGACCGAGGATCGAAACTTTGGTATCTATCGTGGGAAATTTGTTGTTTACTGCTTTGGCCACTTCAAATGCACCGCCTGCGGTATCACCTTCGGCTACAATGATAATTTTAGATGATTTGTCTTTTCTTCCTCTTTCAAGTCGATTCAGAAGTGCATTGATGTCAGTACGTGATTCGGGTATTAAGATGGCTTCTGCACCTGATCCAATGCCACTTCGGAGTGCTATCATGCCAGAATCACGCCCCATTACTTCCACAATAAAGAGTCGATCGTGTGACTCTGCAGTGTCTCTGATTTTATCAACTGCTTCAATAACGGTATTAATTGCAGTATCATACCCGATGGTATAGTCTGTTCCAATCAAATCATTGTCGATAGTGCCGGGCAAACCAACTACTGGGATATCAAACTCTTCAATAAAAATGCTAGCTCCTGTAAAAGTACCATCACCTCCAATAGCAACTAAAGCATCAATATTTTGCTTTTTTAGTTGCTCATATGCTTTCTGACGACCTTCTTTGGTGCGAAACTCTTGGCTTCTTGCTGTTTTTAAAATAGTTCCACCACGTTGGATGATGTTGGCTACCGATTTACGCCCCATTGGCATAAAGTCTCCACAGATCATCCCCTCATATCCTCTTAAGATACCTGTTACTTGTAGATCATAATATAATCCTGTTCTTACAACCGAACGAATTGCTGCGTTCATCCCTGGCGAGTCTCCACCTGAAGTGAATACACCAATGTTTTTTACTTTACTCATGTTCTTTTATTGCTGAAAACCTCAATTCCCTTGTCCAGAAATTGAATGTACTTGTTTATATCAAGGTCAAATGCGCTCGGGGGTACCAATAATTGACCTTCTGTATTGATTAAGATGTAATATGGTTGGGAATTTGTTCCGAATTTGGAAGCTTGTAAATCACTCCATTTTTGCCCAAGCGTTTGAATTTTTTTGCCACTGAACGTAGAAATATATTGCTCACTTCCTGGCAAGTCCGTTTTATCATCCACATAGAGTGATATCAAAACGAAATTCTCTTTTAGTTTCCGCAATACTTGAGGATCGGACCAAACACTTGCTTCCATTTTACGACAATTCGTGCAGCTCCAACCTGTAAAATCTAATAATACAGGCTTGTTCACTTTTTTTGCATATGCTAATCCTTGTTCATAGTCGTAATAAGCATCTAAACCATGTGGCGCATGAAAGAGGCTGACATATTTTTTCTCATTTAGTTGTGATGATGTTTCTGTGCGCCCATAATTAGTGTAGAGATCAAAATTTTGAGTGGATGATGGAGGAAGCCATGCACTAATTGCTTTGAGGGGTGCTCCCCACAAGCCAGGAATCATGTAAATAGTAAATCCGAGAACTACCATTGCAGAAAATAAACGAGGCAAAGAAATTAATGTAAATGCGGAGTCATGTTCTAATCGAATTTGTCCAAATAAGTATAGTGTAAATGCAGCGAAAATGCTGATCCATATGACCAAGAATACATCTCGATCAACAATGTGCCAGTGGTAAGCTAAATCTACATTTGACAAGAATTTAAATGCCAAAGCCAATTCTAAAAATCCGAGTGAGACCTTGATTGTGTTTAACCAATTTCCAGATTTTGGCATTTCTTTGAGCCAGGATGGAAAAATTGCAAAAAGAGTGAATGGTATCGCTAATGCGGATGAAAATCCAAACATGCCCATGGAAGGCCCCAGATAAGATCCTTTAGAAACGGCATCAACTAGCAAGGTGCCAATAATAGGACCTGTACACGAGAAAGAAACTAGAGCGAGTGTAAAAGCCATAAAAAATAATCCTATGGCCCCGCTTTTATTTGATTTTTGGTCCATTTTGTTAACCAAACTAGACGGTAGTATGATTTCAAAAGCCCCCAAAAATGAAATGGCAAATAAAATTAGAATAACAAAAAATAGAAGATTAAATGTGGCACTGCTTGCTGCCTCATTTAGTGCCGAAGCTCCGAAAATAACAGTAATCAATAATCCTAGTGCTACATAAATCAGGATGATGGATAAGCCATAAATGATGGCGTGCTCGATGCCCTTAGCGCGCGATCCCGACTTCTTGGTGAAGAAAGATACCGTTAGAGGAATCATGGGATAGATGCAAGGCATGAGGAAGGCCGCTAATCCGCCTAAAAACCCAGTAAAGAAAATAGCCCATAACGAACCCGAAGAGGATAGCTGTGGCCTCGTTTTATCTGAAACAGTGATCTGATCCTGCTTTTCTTCTTTGGAGATAGAGTCGTGTTTGTTTGATTCATTTTTCGAAGAAATAACCTTTTTCTGATCCTCTTTGATTGATGAGGAATCAGCTGTAATAGCTACTTTTTCTTCTGTAGGGGTAGATGGCTGAGATAAGATTGCTGTTTTTTTAGTCTCCTCTGTAGAAGAATGGGAAAAAGCGTTCACCGGTATTGCAAATGCAATATCTTCTGGAGGAAGACACTGCGTGTTGTTGCAGACCATAAACTCGAGATTGCCTTTTATGGTGAAGCTGTTCGACTTTACTTTGATTAACTGCGTAAAGACTGCTTCATTCTCGAACCATAATATTTGCATGTTAAAAGCTTTTTCAAAAACAGCGGTGGGTTTTGGGCTTTCAGTGGTTTTGCCTGTTAGAGAATAATCTTCAGATGGAGTGAATGTAAATGAAGTAGGTATAGGGCCACCTTTTTGAATATATTGTGAATATATGTGCCACCCCTTTTCGATTTTAGCTTTGAGAATTAATTTGGCTTCGGTTGCACTTAGTCGCTTTGCAGAATAATGCCATTTTACAGGAGCCAAAATTTGGCCCTGTGCTGCTTGTATGGTCAATAGAAGCAGAAAAATGTAAAACGATCTTTTCATGTGTATAATTTGTTTTTATAAGCCATGAAGCTATCATGAGCTGAGTTAATCGGTCAAAGATTTGTGAACGATAGTTCACGATGAGCTTATTTCGGATTAATTGCTGATGAATTCAATTTCTTTTAGTGTGTACTCTCTGATTTGATTTTCTGTCTCAACTTGGAGTTGACCTGTTACACTGACTCCACATATCTTGCCACTTTGCAGTTTCCCATGAATCCGATACATGTCCCATTCATTTAAGCGATATAGCTTGCTCAGGTATTCAGCCCCAATTTCATTGAATTTTCCTGCTTTCAACTGCAGGTATCTAGCTTCAATAGCACTGCAGAGTTCTTTTAGCAAATGCAATAAGTCATAATCTTGGTGTAAAAATTGGCTAAACGAAGTTACATTTTTTAGTATAGATGGAAAGCTGGTTTGATTTACATTCAACCCGATTCCAATGATAGCATGTTTTAACAAGGTGCCATGAATATTGTTTTCAATGAGCATACCTCCTATTTTTTGCATCCCTATGTAGCTATCATTAGGCCATTTAATTTTTGCTAATGCTCCAAAATGTTTTGAAAGGACATCATTTATAGCCAAGCTAATAGCTTTGTTCAACTCAAATTGCCGCTCAACAGGTAAAAATGTAGGATTAAGAAGAATGCTGAATGTTAAGTTTTTGCCTGATTCACTATGCCATGTACTGCCTAATTGCCCTCTGCCAGCAGACTGTTCTACTGCCAATATTACAGTGCCTTCTAGGATTGGCTTAGATTTTGACACGATGTCCTTCAGATAATTGTTTGTGGAGTCAACGAATTGAAGGGTAATAATATTTTGTCCAACAAATAATCCTAAAAAAGTGTTACTTTGCAGTGTATATGTTTGCATTAAAGAGTGAATATTTCTCAAAACTAATTTTTTTTTAATGGCAAAAAGCAAACTAGCAAAAGAATCCACATCAATTTCTGAAATTGCTATTCATGGGATTCAAGAAAAAAAAGGGAATGATATTGTTCGTCTAGATCTTCGTAATATACACAGTTCAGTGGTCGACTATTTTGTAGTCTGCCATGCTGAATCATCCACTCAAGTGATTGCAATAGCCTCAAGTGTCGAAAAAGAAGTTTATAAATCGTTAAAGCAATATCCGTGGAAAAAAGAAGGATTGCAGAATGGTGAATGGGTTTTACTCGACTATATCGACGTCGTTGTACACATCTTTAAAACCGACAAACGCGCATATTATGGTATTGAAGATTTGTGGGGAGATGCAGAAATACAAGCGTTTCAAAGTGCCTAATTGGCTTGCCCCTATCCGTTTTAGTACCGCTCAAAACCAGTATATAATTTTCGAAAATAGAAATGAAAGAGAATAAATCAACGCCTATTAACACAAAAAAAAAAAGTATTAAAAAAATACCAGGCAAAAAAATTGTTCCTCAAGCTCCCAAGTTTAACATCATGTGGCTTTATGCCGCTATCATCATTGGGATTTTCGTAGTTCAATATCTTTTTACTAGCGATGGTGCTAAAAAAATTTCCTATCAAAAGTTTGAAAATGAAATATTGAAGCCTGGCGATGTAGAAAAGCTAGTAGCCTATAAAAACCATGATTTAGTTGAGGTAGAGGTATACATCAAAAAAGACCGACTAAGCCTGCCAAAATACAATGATGTACAAAATAAAGGAGCTTTTAGTACACTATCCTCAGCCTCTACTCCACAATATATTTTTACAGATGGATCGTTTGATGCTTTACAAGCAAAACTAAAAGAAGCGGAAAAAGATATTCCAGCAGAGCAGCAAGTCCCGCTTAACATAGAATCTCGTGAAAGCCCATGGGCGGGATGGTTCATGTCGTTTATTTTACCCGTGTTATTACTTATTGGATTTTGGTTATTTATCATGCGCCGAATGGGTGGCGGTGCTGGTGCTGGTGGCCAGATTTTTAACATTGGCAAATCAAAAGCGACTTTATTCGATAAAGAATCACAAGTCACAGTTACCTTCAACGATGTCGCTGGGCTTGAAGAGGCTAAGCAAGAGATTATGGAAATTGTGGATTTTTTGAAAAATCCAAAAAAGTATACCAATCTAGGAGGCAAAATACCCAAAGGAGCATTGCTCATTGGCGCACCAGGAACGGGAAAAACGCTGATGGCTAAAGCTGTAGCGGGTGAAGCACAAGTTCCTTTCTTTTCTCTTTCAGGATCAGATTTTGTAGAAATGTTTGTAGGAGTTGGCGCTTCTCGTGTTCGGGATTTATTCAAACAGGCAAAAGATAAAGCACCTTGTATTATTTTCATTGATGAGATTGATGCTATTGGGCGTGCTCGTGGTAAAAATAATATGATGGGTGGAAACGATGAACGTGAAAATACATTGAATCAATTATTGGTAGAGATGGACGGTTTTGGAACTGATTCCGGAATTATTATTCTCGCTGCAACTAATCGCCCCGATGTGTTGGATACCGCATTGTTACGTCCTGGTCGTTTTGATCGTCAAATATCGATAGATAAGCCTGACTTGATTGGCCGTGAACAGATATTTAAAGTGCATTTAAAGCCTATTAAAGTAGCTGAAGACGTAGATTCTAAAAAACTCTCTGCACAAACTCCCGGTTTTGCAGGAGCAGAAATTGCCAATGTCTGCAATGAGGCCGCGCTAATAGCAGCTCGTCGAAATAAAGAGTCTGTAGATATGCAAGACTTTCAAGATGCTATCGATCGGGTAATAGGAGGCTTGGAGAAAAAAAATAAAATCATTTCTCCTGAGGAAAAACGTATTGTCGCTTATCATGAAGCGGGGCATGCCATTGTTGGATGGTTTTTGGAGCATGCTGATCCTTTGGTGAAGGTGTCTATCGTACCGCGTGGGGTTGCTGCACTAGGATATGCGCAGTATTTACCTAAAGAACAGTTTTTGTATACTACAGAGCAGCTATTGGATGGCATGTGCATGACTCTTGGGGGGCGAGTAGCTGAAGATTTAGTTTTTGGTAAAATATCCACAGGTGCACAGAATGACTTAGAGCGAATCACCAAATTATCTTATGCGATGGTTACTATTTATGGCATGAATGATAAGATTGGTAATGTTTCCTTCAATGACCCTCAAGGAGAATATCAATTTAATAGACCATATTCTGAAAAAACCTCTGAAATGATAGATGTGGAAGTACGTAATCAAATTGAAAAAGCTTATAAGCGTACTAAAGAGCTACTCACTGAGAAGCGCGATGGTCTAGAAAAATTGGCTCATAACCTATTGGAGAAAGAAATACTGTTTCAATCTGATCTCGAGCAAATCTTAGGTAAGCGACCATTTGATAATCGAACAACGTATGACGAGTTTGTAAATGGAGAAGAGAGTAAGACGAAGGATAAGAAAAAGGCAAAAGCTTCTGATAAAGAGAAAGCTTTACAACATGAGGGAGTGTCTACCCATGAAGGGGTAGCAGATCATAATGTCGATCTTCCTGAAAACCAGTCATCATAAGATTGAATCTGAGCATTTGGGTATTGCGACCTATTTAGATATAAATCAATCTAAATAGGTCGTTGTTTGATAGGACATACTGAATGCACACTACGTTATAAACATTGTATGAAGGAAAGTACTTCCAAAGAAAAAATGCTCAAGAAAGTCCGTAAGGCTCTTCTTGAGAAAAGGGATAATCCATATCCTAACTTGGAGGATACACCGCTTTATGAAGAATATGTTGGATTTTTAGATGTTTTATTTGCTGAACAGCTTACGGCAGTTTCTGGCAAATTTGTTTTTTGTGAAAATGAAATCCATTTTATAGAGAACTTGCTTCATCTCACAGAAGAAAAGTCTTGGCGAAAGATGTATTGTTGGGAGCATCGTCTTCAAGATATTTTAAGCACATATGAATACCCGTTTTACAATACAGATACTAATTTTTTAGAAGCAGAAGTGGGCATTACACTTTGCGAATCTTTAATTGCGCGTAATGGCAGTATTCTGGTTTCGAATGGTAATGCTGCAGGACGGCGACTAAGCATTTATCCTCATGCTCATGTAGTGTTGGCTTATACATCTCAACTGGTACTTGATCTAAAAGATGGCTTCAAGCGTCTAAGAGGTCAATATGGGGAATCTCTCCCATCGATGATTTCGAATATCACCGGACCAAGTCGTACTGCGGATATTGAAAAGACACTAGTTTTGGGTGCACATGGCCCCAAAGAGCTGTTTGTGTTCTTGATTGATGATGCAAGTTGATTCCCCTGTGGCTAAACGATAATCTGGTGCAATGGCCTTGATAAACATACTATCACTTCTTTCCATATTATTTTATTTCCCTTTCCTGGTGTAAATATTTTTTGTTTTTAGATGCATTATTAGCTAGGGTCTTTTGCTACATAATCCGAGCTCATCACTAGTAGAAGTATAAAGCTTTGTGATGAGTTTCTAAAACTAATTGTACTCAATGCAGCTCTTTCAAATAAAAGAGAGTCACATTGAGTACGGAATCTACTTTATTGAGAGCGTTATGTACTTTCTTACAAGAAGAGATTACCATATCCTAGGTTTTCTGAATAGCTATTTCGCGTAAGACACCGAGCGTGTTTCCCGAATCACCGTTACTTTAATCTGCCCGGGATAGGTCATTTCGGTTTGAATGCGATTAGATAAATCAGTGGCTAATATTTCTGCAGCCGCGTCTGTTATACGTTCGCTCTCAACCACAACACGAAGCTCTCTACCTGCTTGTATAGCAAAAGTTTTTTCTACACCAGGATATGACATAGCGAGCGATTCTAGTTCTTTTAGACGCTTGATATAGCTTTCTACGACCTCACGACGAGCACCAGGCCGAGCTCCTGAAATTGCATCACATGCTTGAACGATCGGTGAGATCATAGACGTCATCTCGATTTCGTCGTGGTGGGCTCCAATGGCATTACACACTTCAGGATGTTCTTTATACTTTTCAGCCCACTGCATTCCCAAAATGGCATGTGGTAATTCTGGATTGTCATCAGGTACTTTACCAATATCATGTAATAATCCAGCACGTTTGGCAAGCTTCACGTTCAATCCTAATTCTGCAGCCATTGTCGCACAGAAATTAGCTACTTCACGTGAGTGCTGTAATAGATTTTGACCGTAAGATGAGCGATAGCGCATACGTCCCACCATACGAATTAATTCGGGATGTAGGCCATGAATTCCTAGATCAATCACTGTGCGTTCTCCAATTTCAATAATTTCGTCCTCAATTTGAGTTTTCGTTTTGGCTACGACTTCCTCAATACGTGCAGGGTGAATACGGCCGTCTGTTACCAAGCGATGCAAAGCTAATCGAGCTATTTCACGACGAACGGGATCAAATCCTGATAGAATAATTGCTTCTGGAGTATCGTCTACAATAATTTCGATGCCTGTTGCAGCCTCTAAAGCACGAATATTGCGTCCTTCACGCCCGATAACACGCCCTTTGATTTCATCATTTTCAATATTAAAAATGGAAACAGTGTTTTCAATCGCACTTTCTGTGGCAGTGCGCTGAATAGTTTGAATCACAACTTTTTTAGCCTCTTTGCTTGCAGTTAGTTTTGCTTCATCAACAATGTCCTTGATCTGTATCATTGCTTTACTACGAGCATCCTCACACAGGGATTCTATTAATTGATTTTTAGCATCCTCAGCTGATAAACCCGCAACGGCCTCTAGTTCTTGTATATGCTGATTTTTTAGGCTTGTAACCTCTTCTTGTTTTGTTTTGGCAATCTCAATTTGTTTTTCGAGTGTTGCTTTTGTTGTTTCAAGCTCTTGTTGTTTTCGAGTTACATTTTCTAGCCTCTGGTTGATCGATTGCTCTTTTTGTTTTATCGAATTTTCTCGTTGATTGATCGTGTTGTTTTTGCTACTGATCTCTCGTTCATGCTCAGTTTTCATTTGCAGAAACTTCTCTTTTGCTTCTAAGAGCCTATCTTTTTTTAAGATTTCCGCATTGACTTCTGCCTCTTTAAGCATTTTTTTGATTTTGTTCTGAGTTGCAATCTCTTGGCTTTTTAACATATTCCGGAGTAAAAATCGGCCAATGGCAACTCCTGCCGCTAAGCTAAATACGATGTAAAATATCTTTTCCATAATTGTTTGAATAAAAAACCGTCCCTAGTTCGTGAATCTTATGTATCGTAAAAGGATCATCTTAAACTTGGATAGCCTTTTGGGTTGACTTCGTAGTTTTACGAATACCTTAATTGGCTATCCACTCCAATAATGAAAATACTAGACTTTTGATAGTGAAATTCGAAAATTTAAGACGACTAAATTTTCGTGCTCTGTGAATGAAAATATTATTTAGAAAAGAAGTCGGCCAATAACTGGTCTAATTTAGAAACCTGTTCAGCTACCTGTGTTTGTTCATTTGCTATGCTTTTTTCGTTGTTGATTGTAGTTGTAGCATAGTGCAACGCACACATAGATAGTAAGTCCTGTTTATCCCGTACCGCATACTTATCTTGGTATTCTTTTATGCGATCATTAATTAATTTTGCGGCCTTACGTATAACTTCTTCTTCCTCCATGTTTACCTTTAAGGGATAAACTCTGTCGGCAATATTTATTTTTATGGAGATCTCTCCCATTTGAGCTAGTTTCACTAATATTGCCTTTTGAGCAATACGATACACTTGTCTATTTCGTCTACAAATTTGCTAATTTTTTGTTTGATGTCAAGAGTTTTTTCATCTAAGCCGAGATCGCTAACAGGTAATCCTTCTAATGATCGCGCTAGTTTGAGAACCCTAATCATCTCTTGAAGCTCGTCATTTTTATTGTTTGACGCCTCAAACGAGGTTTTTAAATGTTGATTCTGTGATCTTAGTAAGTCATTTTCGGATTGTAGAGCTGTGCAAAGATCTATTAACCTATTGGTTTTATGAATAATGCTGCTTAATTGATCGATTGCTTTTGACATTGTAGTACTGGATATTCTGAAATTGGCTAGTGCGTAGTCCTAGTACTTTATTAATTGCTCGTTATTTTCCTCGTATTTCGGCCCCAACTTCCTTTTCGAAACTATGAATTAATTTTTGCATACTCGTTTCAATCTGCTTTTCAGTGAGTGTGCCTTCTTCATTCTGCAAGGTAAAGCTAAGTGCGTATGATTTTTTCCCTTTGGGGAGTTTATCTCCCACGTACACATCAAATACATTTATTCCCTTTAGAAGTGACTTTTCTGTTTTGTGTGCAATTTGCTTGAGTTGATCAAACAAAATAGACTGATCTAGAAGCATGGAAAGATCACGGCGTACGGCAGGATATTTGGGTACCTCGCGATAGATTGTTTTATTATTTCGGATTGTTTCTAAAAGTATATCCCAATCAAAGTCAGCATAGAATACCTCATTGCTAAGATCTAATTTGTTTAATACAGATTTTGAGACCGCACCAAACTGAACTAGTATATCTTTGCCTTTTAAATAAGCGAGCCCCATTGAAAAATGAGCATCTTGGGCATCTTTGGTAATAAGCCCTTGGATATTGAATCGCTGAATAATGGTGTCTATAATCGATTTAATATGATAGAAGCTTACTCGTTTGGCTTCAGTATTCCAGCCTTCTTTTTCTTTTTCTCCGGTTATAAATATTGCTAAACGTTGGTTTTCATGATACCCATTTGCTTTAGACCAATATGTTTTCCCAAATTCATACAATTTCAAGTCTGAACTTTTTCGATTGTGGTTATAAGAAATTGCTTCGAGCCCAGAAAAAAGTAAAGACTGGCGCATTACGTCTAAGTCGGTACTCAGTGGATTTAATATTTGAACAGCTTGTTCAGGATTTGAAGCGTATGACAGTTTGGTCAACGAATTAGACATGATTTCTACAAATCCATTGGCTGTTAATAGATCAGCTATTTTATGTTGTATGATTTCTTTATTTGGTTTTTCTGCATAATTCAGAGAGGCTCTGATTTGATGAGGAATTTCGATATTATTGTATCCATGAATACGTAAGATTTCTTCAATAATATCTACTTCGCGTGTTACGTCTACTTTGTATCTGGGCACTTTTAGGGTAAGGCCCTCTTCAGTTTCGGATTCGATTGTGATTCCAAGTCCTGTTAAAATAGATTTGATTTCTGATCTGGGAATACTTTTACCTATCAGACGATCCACATGGCTGTATCTAACTGGAATAGTGAATGGTAAAGCAGGGATAGGATACATATCCGAAATAGGAGAAATTGCTTTCCCTCCTGCGATTTCCATCATTAGACATGCTGCTCTTTTTAACGCAATAACTGTCATTTCGGGATCTGTTCCACGCTCATATCGGAAGGATGCATCTGTTTTTAATCCATGACGTTTCGATGTTTTGCGTATTGATACAGCGTCAAACCAAGCACTTTCTAGAAAAATATTGGTTGTTGTTGGCTTGATTCCAGATTCATCACCACCAAAAACACCAGCTATGCACATTGGTTTTTCTGTGTTGCAGATCATTAAATCCTCTGATGAAAGGTTACGTTCAACTCCATCAAGCGTTGTGAAGGGCGTACCTTCGGCATACTTTTGAACTAGGACTCTGCCTCCACGGATTTCATCTGCATCAAAAGCATGTAAAGGTTGTCCCAGCTCATGCAATACGTAATTAGTGATATCGACTATATTATTGATAGGGCGTAACCCAATCACACGCAATTTTTCTTTGATCCATTGAGGAGATTCTTCTACCCTTATACCGTGGATGGTCAGTGATGAATAACGTGGGCATGCGTGCTGGTCTTTTACCGAAACAGGTATAATCAAGCTTGCATCCTCGCCTGAAAAATCTTTTATATCAGGCATTGTTATTGTTTGATTGAGGTATGCTGCCAAATCGCGTGCTACTCCTAAATGAGAAGCAGCATCAGCTCGATTGGGTGTTAAACCAATTTCGAAACAATAATCATCTTCCATTTTGAAATAAGATTTTGCAGGCATTCCAATAGGAGCATTTGTGTCTAACTCCAAAATCCCCTCGTGTGATGCACCCAAGCCAATTTCATCTTCTGCACAAATCATTCCTTCCGAAACCTCACCTCTTATTTTGGACTTATTAATCTTAAATGGTTCGCCTGAAGTGGGGTAAATCATCGTATTGACGGTGGCCACAATCACTTTTTGGCCTATGGCAATATTATTTGCTCCACAAACAATTTGTAGATCTTCATTGCTACCTACATCTACCTTGGTGATTTTTAAGCGATCTGCATTGGGGTGTTGTATGCATTCTTTCACATATCCGATTAAAAGCCCTTCAAGCCCTCCTGGGATGGCTTGTATTTTTTCAATACTTTCAACTTCTAAGCCGATATTGGTCAGTATGAGAGAAAGTTCCTCGGGGGTATGATCAGTTTTGATGAATTGCTTCAGCCAATTATATGAAATCTTCATGTTTTAAAAATGCGAAATGGCAAAGATATTAAAAACCAAACTGGTCGGGGTAAAAAACCACGTGTCGTAAACGGCCTAAAATATGAGCGGTGAGATTTTGCAAGAAAAAGGCGGAAAATTTTCCGCCTTTTAACCAGTCTCAAAGAAATTATTTTTTTGTGTTTTCACTGCTACTTTTTTCAGGTAGTAGCACAAATCGGATCATATTGTCACCATTTACGTATGTGTTTGCAGTTGCTTTTAAACTGTCTGAAGAGATACTTTTTAGTGAATCTAGGTAAGTTAAAATCACTTTTGGATCTTCATGGTTTTGAGCCTGACCATATAGATAGCTTATCCAGAAGCTATTTTCCTTGAGCTCAGTTTCGGTGGTACGTTTTTCTTCCGCGATAAATTTTTGAACGTCCACTTCTTGTGCCCCATTCTTTTTGACTTTGCTAATTTCTTCTAAAGTAGATGCAATTAGCTTTTCTACATTTTCTGGCCCACATCCAAAGAAAATATTAAAAGTATAACGTCCTTGAGGATACTTGCTGTAGCTTGCACGCGCTCGTACGCCATATACTCCTCCTTCATCTTCACGTAGACGTTCAATTAATTTGATTGATAATACTTCAGAAAGGGCATCTAACTGGTTATTGTTTCCTTGATTATAGATATAGTCACCACTAAAAACCAAACGTACACTAGCTTTGGGTTCCTGTCCTTTATAAATAGTTTTGCTGATCTTTCCAGAAGGTGTTTTGATTCCTAAATCGTTTGCTTCTTCTATTCGGTTAATGCTGGGTAGCGCTCCCAAGTATTTTGCCAGTAGTGGCTTTATTTTTTGTGGATCAAAACTACCGACAAAAGTGAATGTAAAATCACTGGCATCCGCGAAGCGCTCTTTAAAAATGCTATAAGCCTTGTCTAGATTGATTTGTTCTACTTTCTCGATAGAAGGACCTGTTCGACGAATGCTATAATTGCCTAATACAGCAGCAATTGAATCCGAAAAAATACTGTTTGGGTCGTTGCCTCGATTGGCTAAACTCCCTTTTAGCTGTGTGATATAACCTTTAAATATATCCTCGTCTTTTCGTGGTTGTGTAAAGTATAAATAGACGAGCTGCAAAGCTGTTTCAAAATCTCGGGGGATAGTAGCGCCTAATATGCCTTCATTACGTTCTGAAATAAAAGGTTGAACATGGGCCGTTTTACCGGCAAGAAATTTGTTCAGGGCTATTGCATTAAAATCACCGATGCCGCTTTTCCCTACAATTTCGTCAGCATTGTTTGCTGATTCGAAATCAGCATCGCTATACAAAGATGTTCCACCAGGGCTAAATGCTTGGAATCGGATTTCATCATTTTTAAAATCAGTTGGTTTTAGCGTAATCTTGACCCCATTGCTTAGAATGATGTCTGTTGTACCTAAGTCTGAATCATGCTTTTCGCTAATAATTGTGCCAGGTTGAGGTTCGAATGCGAGCAACGGTTTGCTTGACGTTTGATCTACATATGCAACGATGTGATCTTGTTTGACAGCATTTACCCAGCTATTGACCATAACTTCGTCAGGCATTTGATCCTTGTCTTTTTCAGGGCCTAAGATGATGATATCACGATTGGTGTCTGTGATATATGTTTTGGCAAGTGCATTGATTTCTGTAACTGAAACCCGCGCAATTTTTTCTTTGTAGAAATTGTATTTGTACTGAATACTTGGATATGCATCCCCATTAAGAAAATTTTGTAGATAGGCATTGACAAAACTTCTAGAATCAGTTTTATCTCTTTCCTTATAGACAGACTCTTGTTGTGTCATGAAGGCTACTTTAGCGCGGTCAAACTCTGTTTGTGTAAAGCCAAAACGTTTTACGCGCTCAAGCTCTGTTAGAACAGCTTTAAATCCTTTTTCCAGTTCATTTGGTTTGGCAATAACATATGATCCGGCTACATCTAGCCCAGCTAAGAATCCTCCAATACTGCTTCCTCCTTGCAAAAATGGAGGATTTGCTTGCTGGGTTATTTCACTAAAGCGAGCGTCCATCATCTTATTGTATAAAGATCGAATGATCTCATTACGTAAATCGCTTGTTGTTTTAATAGTTACCTCAGGATGCTTGATAAAAATATGTGCGGCCGTAACCGAAAACTCTTTATCAGTTACAGCTATGAATTGATTTTTATTGATTAAAGGAATGTGATACTTCGTGCGTGGGCGTGGATGAACTGGGTTTTTTAGATCAGAAAATTTTGTTTTGATCATTTGTTCAACAGCCTGCACATTAATATCACCAACCACAATTAGTGCTTGTAAATTGGGGCGATACCAATCTTTGTAAAATTGTCGTATCGTTTCTGGTTTGAAATTTTTTAGTACTTCTTCTGTCCCGATAGGCAAACGATTGGAGTAGCGAGAATTGTTTAGTATGACAGGCAAATATTTGGTTTGCATACGTTGATTTGCACCCTTTCCCAAGCGTTTTTCTTCTAACACAACACCACGCTCTTTATCGATTTCTACAGGGTCGAGTGTTGCATCTTGTGCCCAATCGCGCATAATTTGCATTCCATGATTAAACACATCAGCATCATCAGTGGGTATAGGCAGTTGATAAACGGTTTCGTCGAAATTAGTGTATGCGTTTAAGTCCGCACCAAAGCGCACACCTGATTTTTGGAGATAGTTTACCAAGTCGTTTTTGGGATAATGCTTTGTTCCATTAAATCCCATATGCTCCATGAAATGAGCTAAACCTTGTTGATCTTCATTTTCTAAAATCGACCCCACTTTATTTGCTAGGTATAGCTGAGCTCTATTTTTAGGTTCTACATTTTTACGAATGTAATAGGTGAAACCGTTGGCTAGCTTCCCTACTTTAACATTGGGATCGGAGGGCAATAATTGCTGAGCTGAGCTTTTTTGTTTGTTTGTTTGGCTATAGCCATAATTAGTGTATCCTGCTATAAGAAAGATGGTGTAAGTCAGTAGTTTAATATGTTTCATGGTGCTGAATTAATTTGCGCCAAGATACTACAATAGGTATTAAATAGCGTTGCCTGCCAAATGATAAGGAGATAGATCTGTCTCAGCGGGCTTTATTATGAATACTTTTTGTCAAAAGAAATAGTTGATACTGGAAGTGCTTATTTTTTAGTTATACATGTTTAAACAATTAATCAAAAAATAAAAAACCATGAAAAAAATATTTTTGTTTTCAGTCTGCTTTATGGCCTTTCATTTGCTGTTTGCCCAGGAAAAATCGTCTAAAATTACATACGGTATAAAAGCTGGGTTTACATTTCCTAAACTTTACGGGGTCGACGGGGTAATTACGTTTGGCGGTAATGAAATTGCATCTATTGACGAGCAGTCGGTTACTTCATTTTATGTTGGAGGGGTAGTTAATATTCCTGTTGGTAGGTCTTCTTCTGGACAGGTATTTATTCAGCCAGGTTTGTCTTTTGTTGGTAAGGGAGGAAAAGAGGTTATAACGCTTTCAAATGCTGCTATCATTGCTGCTGCAGCTAGTCAAGGTCTTGATTTAGGCAATATCACCCGAAAAGTAACTCTTTCTTATCTTGAAATTCCTGTGAATCTAATGGTTGATTTTAAAATGGGCACCGGGAAGCTTTTGCTGAGTGCTGGGCCATATTTAGGTTTTGCATTAGGAGGAGAAGAAAACACTAGTTCGAGTGGTCTCCTGGGAACGTTAGCGGCCTCTTCGTCAAGTTATGTTATGGGTACGAGAGATCTCCAATTCGGTTCTGGAAAAGATTACCATGTTGTCGACTTTGGTTTCAATTTTATGGCTGGATACCAATTGAAGAATGGTCTTAGTTTTAACTTGGAAGCTAGTGGTGGAGCAATTAATATTGATGCTAACAGCAGTGATAAAGCAAAAATTAAAAATGGGCTTTATTCTGTAGGCTTAGGATATTCCTTCTAAGTGAGAAGCGCGAATACAGTGAGATGATACTCAATATTTCCCACGTTTATTATTTCGTAAATATTAAATTATATAAAGGCAGAACTTTTTGGTATTAAACAATAGATTTTGGACTAATTATTATTCAAGTGAATACAATTATAATTTTTTAATAATTTTTCATTATTTTAGCATTAAAAAATATTAAAAACATGGGAATTATATTGAAAATTGTATCAATTGCACTTATTGTAACTTCGCTCAGCTCTTGCGCAACGGTGTTTGGCGGACGAGTAAGTGAGTGTCAAAGAACAAAACCAGCAGCAGGACAGCCAGCCAGACAAATTAGGCCAGTAGCACTTATTGCAGATATTATACTTTTTTGGCCAGTAACTATTGTCGATTTTGCAACAGGAGCTATTTATGCGCCTTGTGAGTCACAAAAAAAATAATGAATCAATTCTAAAAAATAAAAGCCGGCATTTTATCGCCGGCTTTTATTTTTTTAGTCATTTCTACGCCCACTAAAAAGCATCATGGCTAGGTAGATGAGCTGAGCAATAGCACCTAAAGCAGCAACTACATACGTCATAGCAGCCCACCATAACGCATCTTTTGCTTGATCATGTTCTGCCTTGGTTTGCACTACATTTTTATTCGTGTTCAGCCAAGCAAGTGCTCTACGACTTGCATCGAACTCCACGGGAAGTGTGATTAGACTAAACGTAGTTACGATAATCATTGCGCTAAAAGCAATTAGCAGCAAAATCTGTCCAAAGGCCGAAGCAATCATGAAAATTCCCAGCATAAAAACCCAGCGAAGCAAATTAGATGCTACACTCACCATTGGAACAAGAGTGGTCCGGAGTGTTAGCCATGCATATGCTTTGGCATGTTGTATGGCATGACCACACTCGTGAGCAGCAACAGCAGCAGCAGCAATGCTACGCCCATTGTATACTTCTGGACTTAAATTAACGGTGAACTCCTCTGGATTATAATGATCTGACAATTTCCCTTCTACTGAAACGACTGACACATTTGTTATTCCATGTTCGAGCAGCATCTTCTCTGCCACCTCTTTTCCACTCATACCCGATGATAGGGCTATTTCTGAATAGTGTGTGAATTTGCTTTTAAAACGCCATTGTACTAAAAGGCTCGCAAGTGCTATGATGATAAATAATTCTAATCCCATTTTCTTAAAAATTCTGTAGCACAAAGATACTCTCTTTATAAATGGTAGCAGAGTGAGCGTTGAAGATATCCGGTATCCGAAATATTTTTGACTAAAACCATATGAACAGATCTTTCATCCACGAAAGATGAGTTTGTCTCTTATAATATTTTCTGTAAACAAACCAGCTCACACTAGCAATATTAAATATTGCGAAAAAACATATCAAAATAGGTTTTACTAGTTCCATTGATTAATCACAAATAATGGTAAAACATGCCCACTTAAAAAATGTTGTTTTTTAAATTTAAATACATCATTTTCAAAATGTAGGCTGAATTTGATCGAGTAAAGTTTTTGCTTGTCACCAAACTATCATAAGTTATCATTAACAAAACCTTGATGGTTAACTCGATTTATCATAGCTTCACGACTTAAAAAAACATAAGCATACGAAATAGAAATAAGGTGCAATCGTACAAGTCGAGGGTGAATAAAAGCAGCCATTTTTTGAAAACTTTGGAGAGGTATAAAACTATCAAAGAGACTGCTTTTTAAGGTTAACAGCCGCTTTGGTAGGATCAATCTGAACTGATCTTACTGTATAATGCCCGTTACTGTGGTGCACCCTACTATTAGCCTTTTGACTTTCAATATTTGCCTGAATAGAACCTACTCTCCAAGCAATATTTGCTCCCGTATTCTAGGGCCCCAAACCAATAAAAACATTTCCACCTTCAATGTTTAATAGGCCTTATGGCTTAATTTCTTCTAATTCAAAATTGTGCAATTTTAATAATTTCATAGTTTTTGTTATTACTTGATTTTTAAAATAATGCAATTGTAGTAATTGTATTTCATATTATATATGGATATTTTTTTTATATGATAATTTTCGAATCTCAATAATTTAAGCTTTGACAGATTGTCTTTCTGTCATTTTTGGGCTTATTTCCCTACTTTCGTACCAAAAATTTTAATAATGGAAATTAGTTTATTGCTCATTTCAGTCGTGATTTTGTTGGTGGCTGTGGTGTTATTCTTAAAGCGGCCAAAGGCAGTAAATGAAGCTGAACAGCCAGAATTTACTCGGCTACAGGCTGAACTAGACCGATTGAAAATAAGTTTGGCCAAAGCAGAAGAACGGTGCCAAAATCTGAATCTCGAAAAAGAAAATATAACTGATCTACTCAAAAATGAGCAAGAGCGATTGCTTGTAGAACTCATGCAGGAGCGTGAAAAACTGGCGAAAGCAAATCAATCATTAGAAAGCTCTAGAGCATATTTTACAGCCCAAAAAGAAAAAATTGCTGAATTGGTACAAGATCGAGAGCGAAATCAAGAAAAGTTTAATAAAGATTTTGAACTCATTGCCAGTAAAATATTGGAAGAGAAGACCCATAAATTCACCGAACAAAATCGAACTAGCTTAGACATTTTACTTAATCCATTAAAAGAAAATATAAAAGCCTTTGAGGAAAAAGTAGATAGAGTTTACAAGATGGAGGCAGATGAGCGGAATACGCTCAAGGGTGTAATTACACAGCTAGTAGACCTGAACAAAACCATGAGTGTCGAAACGCAGAATTTAACGAAGGCGCTGAAGGGGGATACGAAAAAACAAGGTAATTGGGGAGAAATTATTTTAGAACGTGTTTTAGAGCGATCAGGTTTAGTTAAAGATCAGGAATACCGAATTCAAACAAGTTTACAATCAGCAGATGGAAGTCGATTCCAGCCTGATGTGATTATTGATTTGCCTGACGAAAAACACTTAATCGTCGATTCAAAAGTATCATTGATCGCGTACGAACGGTTGGTAAATGCGGATTCTGATGCAGATCGTGAAGTTTTCACCAAGCAACATCTAGTATCTATTCGTAATCATGTGAGTGATTTATCATCTAAAAATTATAGCGATTTGTATCGGATTAGTTCGCCTGATTTTGTGATGCTATTTATTCCGATTGAATCTTGCTTTAGTGTTGCTGTTCAGAAAGATGCGGAATTGTTCAATTTTGCATGGGATAAACGGGTTGTGATTGTTAGCCCTTCTACTTTATTGGCCACATTACGGACTATTGCTAGTATGTGGAAACAAGAGCGTCAAAATCGAAATGTGTTAGAAATTGCTCGTTTAGGTGGTGAGATGTATGATAAGTTTGTAGGTTTTGTGGGCGATATGGAGAGCGTCGGCAAAAATATCAGACAAAGTCAGGATGCTTACGAAAAAGCTTTAAATAAACTTTGTGATGGTCGTGGAAACTTGACTATTACTGCCGAAAAAATTAAAAAATTGGGTGCAAAAGCCAGCAAACAATTGGACCCAAAGCTTTTGGTTGGTGAAGAAGATTAGGTTGAAGTAGTCTCTACTTGATCAAGCTTTAGATAGCTTTCTATACATGATATGAGCATCTACATATCCTAATGATTGATGTTTAAAACCTTCAGGTATAGTGCCAATAATTTTAAAACCACATTTTTGCCATAGCGCTACAGCAGCATGATTGGTACTGACAACGAGGTTAAACTGCATTGCTTTGTATCCTAGTTGTTGTGCTTCAGTTATTGAGTGCTCACAGATTAGCCGCCCAACACCTTTACCTCGCGCATCTGGACAAACCATGTAAGAACAGTTCGCAATATGTGATCCCAAACCAGTTTGGTTCGGTTTTATAATATAGGTGGTATAATCCGCAAAACCAAAAGTGCAAAAAAATACCCCCCAAATCTGAAGAAAATTCTTCAAAACCACTGAGAAAAAAGGGGCCAAAACAAGCCCCTTTAAACACCTTTTAAAAGGTTATAAAACACCCTGCTCAAATGGGATAATTAGCCGTCAAAACCTCGACCTTTCGCTTGAGGTATCCCGACTTAATATTTACGCTTACCCCCTTTTCTACACTCCACGTATGCCAAGCATTTGCTTTAATATACCTCAATAATAGAGGCGATGGATAAGAAGACAGCAGAAATTTGCCTTTGATCGTAGACAAACATTTTAAAAGGTTCTCAAAATCCTGCTCGCTGTAACCACCATAATGGCCGCAAGTGCTGTTGAAATAGGGCGGATCGCAATAGAAAAAGCTCTGGGCGGTATCTCTACTATTAATTATATACAACGCATCCGCACACTCTAGTTGACAATTTTGCAATCGAAAAGCGATCTGCTCGGTGAAGCGATCCCTATTGTTGATGATCTTTTTAGTCATCGTGTTAATAGTTTTGCCATACCCGAAGCTAGAATCTAGCTTCGCACTAAAGCTTTGGGTACTCAAAACCCAGACGGCCCACGCGCGTTTGATTTCGTTAAATAGGCCGGGGTTGTTGTAAATAACACCTGCTTGATGGTGCAAACCACGGCTATGAAGCGTGTTTCTGATTTCGCTTTCAAGTCCTGCAAAATCGTTTTGTACCACTTTGTAGAAATTGATTAACTCACCATTGGTATCGTTCAATACTTCTATTTCGGACGGTTGTTTACCAAAGAATACCGCCGCACCTCCCACAAAAGGCTCGGCATAGAGGGTGTGCGGCGGTATTAATGAAATGATTTTAGGAGCTAGTTTTTGTTTACCACCATAATAGCTGATGGGTGTTTTTAGATTCATTCGTATACGTTGTTCTGTGATACCCGCTTATAACCTATCGCCCCCCCATGTAGATTTTTTAACATCGGGGACTAATGGCGATTTTATTTAATCCGATCCAGTATCACCCCATTGATATCAATGCCGGCATCGGCAATGGTCGGATTAGTGCCTTTCTTGAATAGAATGGACGATTTTACCCTGAGGGTAAACAGACATTCCGAGGCTCCTACTATTTTGGTATTATCCATATTGCGGAGATAAACCGATACGGGCGCACCTTCTGTTCTGGTATTATTTTGAATTTGAAAGGGAGTAAATTCGAGCATCGACCACTGTATGGATGCTAAAGGATCGCTTTGCATGCTTGTTTTGAAATAAAGCTCCATCGTTTTTATTCCATTGCCCGTTCCGTGGCCCTTCGAATTCACTATTTCTCCGATTTTAATGTCTGTGTAAGGCTGGGCGTCGCTATACATGGTAGACAATTTTCCATTTTTCAACGACAGATAAAATTCATGTTTCCGTTCAAAATCAGTGTTGACCGTGGGAGTAGCCGAGTTCAAAAGATTGACCATCAAGGTGAGCTTATTGATCCCATTTTGATTGCTGAAACTATGGGTGTTCATCACCGACGTTTCGACCGTTTTGCTTGTATTTGCAACCACATTGGAAAGCTGATTGCGTAAACTATTGGGCTCAACAAATACCCGTTTGTTGAATCGGGAAAGCATATTTATCTGTCCTTGCAATTTGCCCAATGCTTCGATCAGTTTATCGGTAGTTGTGATCGGCTCAGTACCACTTGAAACTACCAAATTGTTTAATGATTCGGTTTTATCAAGTTTATTACCCAGTTGTTTGCTCAACGTGCTGGCAAAATTGGCATCATCGCCGATGGCTGCAGAAAGTTCTTTCAACGTATCCAACAACTCGGGCGCCCCGCTAACCAATGAGGTTACTTGCTCATTCACATAGGTTTTATCCGCTTTTAAATCCAAAGCCGTTTGTGTGGCCGTTGAGATGGGTTTATCCAAATCGGCGGTATTATCGGCTATGCCCAAGCCTACTTGTGCTTTGGTTACGCGATGCGGATTGGTAGTATCTATTAAGTGATTACTCAAATTCGTTTTATCCGCTTTTAAATCCAAAGCCGTTTGCGTGGCCGTTGAGATGGGTTTATTCACATCAGCCGTGTCATCCACATGGCCTAGGCCTACTTGTGCTTTGGTCACTTGGTGCGGGTTAGTATCATTCTTCAAGTGGCGACTCAAATCTTCTCTATCTGCTTTTAGATAGAGGGCTGTTTGTGTCTCTCGCGAAATGGGTTTATCCAAATCGGCGGTATTATCGGCTTTGCCTAAACCTACTTGTTGCTTGGTTACCTTGTGCGGATTTTGATCATCTTTCAGGTGATCGGCCATCGCTGTTTTATCTGCTTTTAAATCCAACGCCGTTTGGGTGGCCATCGAAACAGGTTTGTCGATATCCATGGTATTGTCCACACTGCCTAAACCTACTTGCTGCTTGGTTACGTTATGCGGATTGTTATCATTTTCGAAGTGATGTTTAAACACTTCCTTATCTACTTTTTGTTGTAGCACGCCATCTAGCTCGGGGAAATTAGCCGTGATGCGTAATTGATCATCTCGATGAATGTACGAGTCCATCCAATCCCAAAATTGTTCTTGGGTGGGGTATTTACCAGTTGTAAACCAGTCTTTTAATTTGCTTTTATCTTGTTTGGCCATTTTTTTCGGTTTTAATGTTGTTTAGTCGAGTCTGGAGACTCTTTTTTATTTGTTAATCCGTAGAGACGCTTCGCTTAACTCTACGGACAGATGAGCATTTTTTTTGTCTGAATCAGGATAAAAAGGATGTTAGGATCAACAGGATGCCACCCACAAGCCCACTTTTTCGCTGCTTAAAGGGCCGAGGCGAAGGCATCCATCTTATCTTTTTTATTCTTCTTATCCTGATTCAGACAATTACCCCACATACTCAATGTATGCCAAAGCATAGAAAGGGGGCATGTTGGGGTGGGCTTTATTACCGCCCACTGTGGATGTTGTATATGAGGCTACATCATCTAAAGACCATGATGAATAATGGCTACCTCTATCTACGTCGGGGGTTTTCGATGGTGAGGAAAAACCGTGACTATGCGCAGGCATCTCATCCACCGTCAAGGTATGCTCCTCTGTTCCACCCTCTTCGCCTACTCTCTTTTTACCACCCGCACCCAAAATAAACCGATCTTTCAGTGCTTCACAAAGTCGCCACCCGTAAGGAATGGAAGCAATAGAACCACTCCAAGCTATGATCATTCCGCGTACGAATTGGTGGTTTGTTTCCAGTCTAGTAGCCCGAATTTGAAGTGCATCATGAGCCGTTTGCAATGCACTTGTTTTGGTGGTAATATCCGTTTGCAATTCACCCGTACGTTTGGTTACGGCTTCTTTATGCGCATCATGCGCCGCTTGCAACTCGCCCGTACGTTTGGTTACCGCTTCTTTATGCGCATCATGTGCCGTTTGCAATTCGTCCGTTCGTTTGGTTACGGCTTCTTTATGTTCCTCGTGGTCGGCTCTTAAATCATCCGCACGTTTCTTTTGCTGCTGCAAATCATGCATCCGCGCAAGCGAAGCAAATGGAATGGAATCCAGACTTACACCAAATGTGGCATAACGAGTAAAATATACTTCGCGTTCGGCACCATTTTCAAAGTCGACGGTTTGGGCATTGGTTACAATCACGATCGTACTCTGTTTTAAATCGCCTTTAAAGGGCATGATCTCGCCTTTGATCACCACCCAGCCGTCGGTAGTTTTGGCCCCGTCGTCTGTTACGCCGCTAATGATGTAATTATCTCCACCTAATTTGGCTAGCTCTTTGATGGGATGCGTGAAACTGGTTTGTAAAAAATTCAGGGTGTCGGTATCCAACGGGAACCCGCCCGAATGTGAAAAATCTATTCTGTTCATGGTTTGGTTAATTGATAGGTTTTGCCTGCTAGTTTGTAATAATTTAATAAGGAATGACACTCGGCCCATTTGCCACTATCGGTCCAAACAGGTATATCGGTATCCGTGGGGATAAAAACCTCAAAATCGACACCCTTTTCGCCATAGCTGAGCTGATTGTGCAGGTATATTTTTTTGAGATATTTTGGCTTTTGCTCATCCCTTCGAAAAATATACACCCATTCCAGTTTCGGCCCGTCTTTGATTCGGATCCGTTCTTTGCCACGGTCGAAACGATCGTTCAATACTTTTTCTAGATAAACCACTTGCCCGGTATGTTCCATCTTGTAATTAATCTGATAGCGATACACCAAAAAATCGATATAAAGCCTCTTTACCGGAGCCAAAAGCGCATGGATCCACGCGCGCATCGTATGCCTTCGTTCGATAAACGGTACCTGAAGGCCATGTTTGCGCAAGGTGAAGGGCAAAAGCATGTTGACCAATCGCTGATAGTCAAGTCGAAAAAGGGCCGAATTGGCTGCATCATCTGTTTTGGTTAATGCCTGTTTTAGGTTCTGTTCTTGTTTCATGATTGATAGGTGTCGTGTGTACAAACCTCACCCTCGCCCTCCAGAGGTAGTTTGTTGCTGGGGTAGTACGTAATTTTTAAATCGGCCGCTTCGTAGATGCGCAAATAGCCCCCATCGGGAACGTACCGAACGGGAATACATACTTCCTTGCGAGTTCCGTAGGAAACAGCCACGTGACGTATTTGCGGGATGACCACGCCCGGGGTTTCTTGCAACTGGTCGGTTAGCGTGGCTAGCACAAACGCGCCGTTAAAAGGCAAGCTTCGCAAATACGCATCAATGGTATCGTTCACGGGTTTGACACTACCCCCGTCCAAACGCCCACCATTTTCATCCAACACCATCGCATCGTAATAAATATCGATGTGCATTTTTAGACGATCGGGTGGCAAGGATTGGACAATCAATTTCACACCCGCATCCTTAATATGTTGCATGTAACTGTTGAGTGCACCCAGTTCTGTCTGTAAGATTTTTTTTTGCGCGTCGACTTCTGCCTGTGAACCTTTTTTTGACTTGTCGGGCTCTATCTGCGAAAGTTTTTGCAGCTCGCCGTTCACTTCTTTGGCTGCTTTGATGCGTACCCAACCCGTTTTTTTGTTTTCTACAACGGCTACGTGTTTGACGATGCGACTTTTAGCCACTTTTAAATGGTCCACGCCCGTATTGTCGTAACAATCGCTGCCGGGTTTCAATTCGCTGCCGAACTGAAAAGCTTCGGCCTTGGTTTTGTACCAAAGCAGATTGTGTGGCTTTTTGGTCAGTAGTAAACGATCCACCTCTTTTTTGTGGAGGTCGAACAGGTTTTCCAACGTCCAAATAGCGACGGCCGTGATGTAGGTCCACACCCGCCAGATGGCTGTTTTACTTGTACTGTTTAAAGATTCCAGTCCTGGACTGCGATCTTTTTCTTTAATAATTTGTTCCTGTATTTCAGCTATTGTACGTGCCATGTCTTTATTATCCAATTTTTAGTGATACCCAAATTTGCATCGCTCCAATGCCCCCATCAAATTCGTGCAGGGCATTGATGCCTGTGGAGGGGATTATATTCCGATTAGCAATCGCCACCACCACATATTTATTCATCTGCTCGGCTCGTGTGGGTTTGGGTAAACGGATTGCGCTACCAGCGGGCAGCTCATCGGTTAAGCTCAAGCCCGCGTGTGCCGCGATTTCGAAAGCGGCCTCCATCGAGCCGAAATGGTGGACGGCGATATCCAGCAACGTTTGTCCTTCTTGTGTTTTATAGTCGTTTTGCATCGATGATGATTCCTTTTTCGGTGATTTGTAGATGATCTAGTTTAAAGCCGTCGGCCTCCAGCTGCACGGCGATGGTGCGTTTGATAAACCCATCGATCACCCCATGTTGCGACAAAACAAGGCCCACGCCTGTCTCGGGGTTCTCTTTCCATTCGCCGGGCATGCTCGTTAATAATAGTTGTACATGTTGTTGATGGCTATCACCCAGCTGCCAATCGCCGCGGTCGATCAGCAGGTTGTCGTATTCGTCTAATAGGATGTCTTGCATTTTTTTAATCTTTTAAAAGGGTGTTAAATTTTGTTTGAAGCTCTGTGAAAGTCGATGCATTCAGAAGTTTTGTTGTTAGGGCAGCGGGTGAGCCTCCTGGAGCCGTGAACACCATAGCTTGGATGGCATCTAATAGCTCAACCATCAGTTTTTTAAGGCTTTGAGTTTCTGTTTTGAGGAGGAAGCCATCTTTGCCAACCGAAAATTTTACTTTTCCTTTTTCAAGATTTAAGCCCGCTTCATTAATTAAAAACTCAACATCGCCATTCTTGAGTTTTAACTTCTCTTTATCCACCGAAAATTCCATTTTATCAATCGCCAGTTCCATCAAATCCACCTCACTCACTTGGCAAATACATGCATGATGCTTATTGATAAAAACCACCAATACTTTGCTGTTGACGGCGGGATAAAAGCACAGCCCTCCGCCTTGTGAATCCGCTTGAAAAGACACGTCAAACAACTCGGCCGTACCATCAACGGGGATCACGTCGCAATAGTTGTTTTCTTTGTCTACACGGTGTACAGTGCATACTTTTGCGTACAGTTCTTCGCCTGTGGCGGTTAGTTTTTGTAAGTGATGGATCATGTTTGTGTTTTTAATTTGTTCGTTTAATGGTCTGAGTCAGGATAAGAAGGATGTTAGGATAAATAGGATGCAGCCTACAATCCAGGCCAAAGGGCAAAAGCGATGGGATCCACCCTGTCTATTTTATCCTTCTTATCCTGATTCAGACAACCTTTACCACAGGTCCCAACTCTATTTTCTGTCGATAGCCACCCGTTCCGAAACTCACTTCTAGTTTTTTAATCAAGTAATCCCCCTTTTTACCGTCGCTGGGTTCGATGTGGGCGATATCACATTTGTGAACCAGCGGCTCGCCAAACGTTTCGAAGCTCCCGCGGTGACCCGTGTATTTATACCGGATCAATGCTTTTTCGGCGAATAATTTTAATTCATCGGGATTCAAGTTGTAGGCAAATACTTGGATTTCTTCGCCATCCTGATCGCCAACTGGGGGGATCTCAATGCGTACCTTGTTTTGGTTTTCAGAAGCGGCCTTTACTTTCAGCTTCATATCCTCAGCGCGGCGGTATATCAGTTCTTCGGTGATGATGTTTTTGCTGTGTACAAATGATTCCTTGTTCTTGGAGTCAAAGGGGTAATCATAACCCACGTACAATACCGATTTTGTTTTCTCAGGATCGTTTTTATCCTTTATTAGACGGAAATACGCTTTAAAACTTTTTTCACGCTTCAGCTCATTGAGCTCCTCGGCCACCGTAGACTTTGTAATACGATATTTACCTAAAGCAATGTCCTGATCAATCAATTTGTACTCCACGCCTGTACCTTTCAGCAAAAAGCCAATCAAACCTTTTAGTGTGGTATTATTATCAAGCCCTCTTTGTTTAGCAGGTTCCAGTTTGAGCAAAAACATACCATCCTCGCATTCTATCCTCACGGGTGCTTTGGTGTCTACATTGCGTACATAGCCTGAAAAGCGCGTTTTCAAATCACCATCGTAACCCAGCCGCACCGTGATTTGATCACCTCGTTTAATGGGCACCTCCTTCACAGGTTCAGACTCGTCGCTTGCTTTTTGATCCTTTCGAGGGCGAGGGTCGCGTTGCCAACTGATTTTTTTCGGCAATTCGATCACGCAAGTGTCCGTTAAGCTGCCCGTATCTTCCACAATCACACAGCTCGAAAGCGCATTGAAAACCCATTTTTGCCCGCCTTGATCCTTCTCCGACAGAGGTCTTTCAATGGTTATTTCACATCCTAACTTTAGCATACCCGATCCTCCTGCAGTTTGATTTCATAAGCCGTGTCGCTCAAGCAGCAAATCGTAAATGTTTGACGGTTGCTATGTGTTTCTTGATTAAAGCCATAGCTTTTCACAATCAAATTCGTGATGCCAAACAGGCCTAGGAAGCTATCGTCGCCAACCAGTATAGAATCATTGATTTTCAAGAAGGCCATCAGCTTTTGGAGCTCATCCTTGGGGTACTGGTCGCATTCGGAAGTCAAAGCTGCAGCAATTTCTACCTGATAGTCGCCGTCGCTGATGTATTCTTTGATCGTTCCATTGCGGCCCTGCAAGGCTGTTTGGACAATATTTTTCTCCAACGTAACCAAACAGATGCATTCTTTGAGTTTAATCTCTTGGTCCTTGCATTTCAGAGTGAGGGTAGTCAGTGTGGGTACACCCACCCAATCCATCGCCCCAGAGTTGGATACCTCGGGCAAACTCGTGCTCAACGGCTTACGATACAGCTGTGGCGCAAAAGGCAAAAAGGTGCGCATCACCACGCTGCTAGTGGTTAACAAAGTATTTATAGGGATCATGTTTAGGTTGCTAAGTTGTAATCGTTTACGGCAGTTAAAAGTGCTTCGGCTACCGCATCTTTAATACGCTCCTTACTTTCGGGTAGGCGTTCTACTTTCACGATCAGGGTTTCTACGAGTTTGTTGATCGTTAAGCTGCGATTGCCACCGCCGCCTTGGTTGTTGCTGGAAAGGCTGCCTTTTTTGTCCGTTGTAGACGGTATGTTTTTGGCTGCATCAGCTGCTGCGGTGCCGAAACCTTTTAGGCCACCTTTTACTTTATCTGGCTTAGTTCCATCATTGGGTGTTTTTGGATCTTCCTTCTTAGGGTCATCTTTCTTTTTTGGTGGTGTTTTACCAGATTTCAGCTCTTCAAAGCGCTCATGATCCTGCACTCCTTTTTGCCCAGTAAGCTGGGCATCAATTAAATGGAATACTTTAATGGATTCCTTTTCAATAAGAGGTCGCAATTTTGGGTTTGCATCCATTATATCTCCCATCATTTTGTTGATTAGAGGAATTGACGCCCCAAAGAGTACACCAGCCTCATGTTTACCTGATTTAATCGCATCTTCTGTTGCTTTCTTGATAACTGATAAAAGTTCACCTGTTTGCTCCTCGTGAAACTTGTCTTTATTGATCAAATCATTCGATAAAGCCAGCTCTTTTTCAGTAACATCCTTAACAAAAGCCTCCTTTTGTACTCTTTGAGCCGAAAGTCTTATTGTGCGCTCTAACTCATCATTGGCTTCTCGGCGCGCTTTTTCGATGTCTTGTTCTTTAGCGGCTTCCAGTTTCTGGTAGTCTATTAAATGAGGGTAACGATCATTCAACTCCTTAATTAAATCCTTGCGTCGCTCCGACTCGGGATTCGTGCGTTTTAACTGATCAAACAAATCATTAAGCCCCCTTTTTTCCACCAATATTTGGCTGTTGAGTTCATTGGCTACCGTCTTAGCGGTATCCTGATTTTTGTTATAAGCCGAATAGGCTGTTGTTGCTGCCACTACAACACCCGTCAATAGGAGAATTCCCTGAATAACACGTCCTACAGGGTTTGCTGCCATCACTACATTGAATATGCGTTGGATTCCCGTCCACGTTTTGGTAGCCAGTGATGCACCTGAGGTTGCTGATGCATTGAGGCCTGTGGCGACTGTGTCTGCCGTGATGATACCCGTTTTGATGAGAAGTTTTTTGCCTAAATCCCAGAAAGTAGTCATAAACCTACCACCAATATCAAGCAACACATTCATCCCGCTTACCAACTGTAAAATACCTGTCGAGAAAGCCATCATATTTTGAGTACCACCAAAAAATGATTGGCTCAAATTGAAAATACTGATTTTTATATCATCAAACCATGCTTTTGAGCTTTTCATCTGCTCAGCATAACTACCCATCACCACCTTAGCTTGCTCAACCGCTGTATTTGTCCCTTGTATTTTACGATTGTAATCATCAACCGCATCAGCGCCATCTATTAAAGCAATAGCTGAAGCTGCATTGGCTTCGTCGAACAGCTTGGTTACTAAAGCGGTATCATTAACAATCGGTTTAAGTGCTTTTAAACGATCAGTTAAGGGTATTGATTTGTCGGTTAAGCGAGCAATGCTAATTCCTGCAGCCTCTAATTCTGCCCGTGTCTCTTTGGGTAAAAAACGTCCTTTGTTTAAGGTGCTTAGTACATTACGTAAGGCCACACCACCCTCGGCACCTTTTTTACCTGCTTTATCCAATACCTGTATGGCTGCATTCGTTTCAGAGAAAGTGACCCCTGTCGTTTTGGCCACCATACCCACCTGCTGCAAAGCCGCCTTAATTTGTGGGAGCTCCGAACAACCCTCTTTAGCCGCGGCAGCCATCACATTCATCATGTCGGCCATCGTTTTACTCGCCTGCATAGGATCATCCAAGCTGACACCATACTGATTCATGGCCGTAGTGAGTACCTCAGTTGCAGCCACCGTATCTCCACCCATCGTTTTCGATAGGATATTGACATGGTCACCCATAAGTTTTAGGGCAGTCGAATTCTTTGCTATATCGGGCGATAATTGTGAAAGTAGGAGTTTATAACTTTCTACATTTTGAGCAGCATCGGTTCCAAAAGCCTCCGCACTAGCACGAGCTGCATCACTGATCTCACCCAATGCTTTTCCAGTTAAACCTGTGATAGCTGACAAATCAGTTAAAGAAGTATTTAAAGCAATACCTGGCTGGATTGCTTCATCAAATACAGATTTTAAATTGCGAATACCCTCGAGGGCTTGATTAACAGATAGTAGTTTCTTCCAAGTCTCTCCAAAATTATAAGTCATATTTTTGGTACTTGCATTGACTTGATTAATATTTTGATTTAATTCAACAAAAACAGCAGACGCATTTGTGTTAAAATTAATTCTATAATCTAATGGCTTGCTCATTTTTTGTTATGTTTGTGAATCAAATTTTTATTTTTATGACTGAATTCATGAATTATTTAGTGCTATTTATGGGTGCAATTTTTGCTATTGCTTGCTGGATGTGGCTTCAAGCAATAGGACGAGAATCCAGCTGCAGTTGTAATCGTCAATGCAATTGCAATAACAAACAAAACAACAATCAACAATCCCCCAGCCAACCGAAATACACTACCTACACCATCATAGACAGCAAAACCACGTCCTCCACAAAACTCTAGCCCTCATCCGCCCGAAATAACCTCACCATCATTTCGGCTTGATTTCGCAAACGCCAGCTTTCTAGCCAATGCGCTTTGGCGTATAAATCAGCCCACTCAGATAGTTGCAATTTTGTAGGATTGATACCGAATTGCGCCATAATTAAGGCACTGCCTTGTCCTATAAAATTGTCTTCCGATTCGAGTAGGCTTATAAGTTTTTTGAGATGGTGCTCAGCGAGTTCATCCGTTCGCCAATGGCTTTAATTACTTGTAGCTTCAGTAAGGCCCTTTTTTCAATGGCCGTATCTTTGGCAAGCACGCAATTGTCGTACAGGGCTAAAGATGCCTTCATCTCGTCAGACTTGCCAATCGTTGCCGATGCCTGAATGACGTCCATGCTCGGTTCTTTGCATACCGCTTTGTATTCACCAGCTTCGTCGACTACGCTTACTAGAAATAGTGCGCCGTGTTTAGCCTTCAATTCATTGATTTGATCGGGCGTTAAGCCACATATTAGTTCGTTTTCCATCTGTTTAGTTTGTTTTTTAATGGTGATGAAGCTATCATGAGCCGATTGATTTGGCATTTGCCAGTGGTCGCTCATGATGGTTCCATGATTTTGATTTTATATTTTTTTTGTCTTGAATCAGGATAGGAAGGATAAAATGGATGAAAAAGATCATTCAACCTAGCATCCTCCTTATCCTAAAATCCTTCTTATCCTGATTCAGACAATCTTCAGACAATAATTTATCTACTTATTCCACACAATATTCGACACCAACAATTCCAGTTCCACCTGATTTTTCATGTCGCCTTCCTTCCAGTCGCGGCTTTGCTTTTTGAATTCACAATTTCTAAGCACATCGCGGATGATGGGGCCACTTTCGGGCTGATACGTTACTGTGATGGTGAAGGGAGCCAAACGATTTAATTGACCATCTCGAGCCGAAGCAGCCAAAGCCACTACTGTTTCTACCGAAAGCGTGATCGATGCTGAAGCTTTTATTCTTCCATAGCCACGTGCTACTGGAACACGACCCGCGCCATATACATCTTCCTTTTCCTGATCCTCTTCGTATTTGATGGCCGTGATGCCTGTTACTGGCAATGCGCCCACTGTTACAATAATATCGCCCCAACCGTATGCACGGCCATTTATTAATGGACTTGCTGCTAATTCTGCCATGTTTATTCTTCTATTTTAACTGTAAAACCTATACTTACTTTAATTTCGCGCAACACGCCCACTGGAATCAACTTCACCACTATCGCTAGTTTGGAAGTGCCTAATACCGATTGATTCGGGTCAATAATCACCTTGAAACCACTCAACTCACCATCGCGTTCCATGCGTACGAGGGTGTCCTCCGCCAATGTTTCTAAAAAAGTGATGGTACCAACTGATATCTTTCCTGTGCTGGCATCCACACGGACTGGGCCACTTAGATGAGGCAATAAAGCCTTGTAAATCCCGCGTACCGCTTTATCAATCGTTCGGTTACTTTCGATATAGCCGTAATCGCTTTCAGGTTTATCAGCCGTGAAACTATCGTTCCAATAGCTACCAGCCTGACCAACATGTTTGCGTAAAAACAAATAGCGTTTACCGCTCATTACATCCAAATCAGTAGGTAGTAAGTCAGTCATCAAGGTGCCATCCACTAAGGTAGCTACGTCTAATTCTTTCGCCAGAGTTTTTAATTCATCTATCTTTTTTTGAATGGGACGTTTCTCATCATCTTTATTACTTTTAGTATAAGACTTAGTAATCGTCTTCACATCTACGGCTGCCATACTTACTTCAAGCTCTTTAAGAAGATCAGCTGTCATTTTGCCCCCATAGGTGGTGCTCACCATGTTTTGTTTTTCGACCCAAGCAATACTTTCGTGTACCTTGGCACGTGCAATGGCTCCCATGCATGCGCCGATAGCTGTGATAGCTGGTTTATTTACATCATCCTTTTTGAAAAGAAAAGCACCTAAGCCACCGCCATCTTGAGCAATACATACCGATACACGCGGATGTACATTAGCTCCCAAATTGGGTAAAGCCTTCAACTCCTCAGACGTCAAGCGATAAGCAACCACCGCTGATAAAGGCATATTCATGGCCGCCAATTCTTCGCAAGCTTTGTTTAGGTTTGCGACATCTGCCGTGATGTTGCGATGACCTACCCACACACCAACCTGACGAATCGCACCCGCAGCATGTTGTTGCATTTGTTTAACCTCAGCGAACGAGCCATCATACTTGTCGTCAGCTTTCGCACGAACGAATAAGCGACTACCAGCCTCCGCCACCCTGAAAAACTCCGCAATGTGGTAATAGATAATCGGCGTCTTCGCCATCGATACCTTGCTTCGCTCCGCGTCTTCTAAGCTGTATACATCCAGCAATTCGGGTAAATGGGTCGCTTCAGCCCCGTAAAATAGCAAGGCCGATACATGATCTTCGCCCTCGGCTCGGCGACCTAAACCGCCTTGTTCTCTTTGAAATGTGATTCCGTTCATATTTTATTTTTGTTGTTTGTACTATTTTTTTGTCTTGAATTTGGATTGATCAGCATCCTGTTTTGTCTGAATCAGGATAAAAAGGATCAGAAGGATGAACAGGATGCAGCCCACAAGCCCACTTTCCAGGTCGCTATTTAGAAGGCCAGTGCAAAGGCATCTACCTTATCTTTTTTATCCCTCTTATCCTGATTCAGACAATCTTCAGGCAATTTTTCGAGCGATTACCAGCATGATTATCCCTCCAGTGATCGCAATCAATAACACCCTTCCCAGCCACAACTGCACCTGTTGCCATGCACTCAACGGCTTCTCGGTAGGCACAAATACCGTTTCTTTCAACATGTCGGTGATGTGCGTGTCTTTTAGTTTCAGGTAAATGCTCATGCTGTCACAAAGACAATCCACTTTCAAAACCTGATCCTTGATCTGTACTTGCGGTGCTCTTGCCCTTTTGCCAACGTGTGTGCTCAATACATTTTTAATGATTGCATTACCCGCGTTATCCACGCCCATTTCAGCCCGAAAGCTCGATCCATCCGCAGGAATCGCCACCACCGTATCGCGAATGGTCTCCTTCAAAAAGGTTTTGCTTTCGCGATGGTGGGTGGGCGATTTGAGTGTTCGACAACTGCTGGCTAGGAAGGCTACTACGGCTAGTAAGTATATTTTAATATTTTGTTTCATGCATTTTCTTTTTTGTCTGAATCAGGATAAAAAGGATGTTAGGATAAAAAAGATGCAACCCACTGGCCTGCTTTTTTGCTATTTAAAGGCCTGTGCAAGGTCATCCTTCTTATCTTTTTATCCATCTTATCCTGATTCAGACAACCTTTTCATATTTTTTTAACAACTCTTGATACAACATCCGTTCATTTTCAAAAGCCAACCTCAAGGCGTGCAGCTCCTGTTTGAGCTTGATATTTTCGGCCATTTGATTGTCGAGGGCGATGATTACTTCGTTGAGGCGATTGGTGAGGCGTTCCATATTGTTCAGTTCAACAACAATTTCTTTTTCTTCGTTATCAATCTCGACGCCTTTGGTTTCGGCATTGGTACGTCTGCGGCCGAGGAACCAACCCACCAAACCCGTGGTGCTTGCCGTGGCCAATATCCAATTGGCGGCATCCTCCATTTTATAATTCCACATAAACACGTCCCGTTTTTTTGACTTGATCGGCTAACCAAGCGGTCGTTTTGCCAAATGTTTTTTGAAAATGTGGCATATCAATCTTACCAGCCTTCCAACGACCGCCCCATTGCCAGCCGTGCTTTTCGAACACATCCACACACTCCAACCAGTCGGCCATGCCATCGCCGTCATAATCTTTCAGCGTGTCCCAGCTAATCGTTTTACCATCCACCAGCAAACAGATATCCACCGCCAAACCATAATTATGATACGATTTGCCACCCTCCGCCCAAGTCACTTTTTTCCCGGGCATGGTTCGCCCTTGCGCATACAGTGCGTGCTGTTCGGCTATCGAGCGGAAGGTTTGCGTAAATCGTACTTGCGCCCTGCCCGTCAGGCATCGACACGTTTGGAGGTATATTTCACGCGCTTCGAGGCGTAGTTTGGGGTGTAGGCTTGCGATGCGTGTGAGGGTTATTTTGTCTAGTGTCATCTTACTTACCGCTGACAATGGCCCCCAAATACATTTGCTTTTTCGGAATCACCAGAAAATAATGGCGGAAATTGATTTCATTTTCCTGCATCCTCGGGTTGGTTTTCGCTTCGGAGAAGTACATCTTCGTTTCCCCGCTTGCTTTGGCGATGTAGGGCGCGTAAAAAGCAATACTTGCCTGCACATCTTTGTTAGTAGGTGTTGTGCCAAACGCTTTCTTGGTTTTAGCATCCTGATCGTAGTACGGTGCTGCACCATATTCATACACATCAAAGCCGTACAAACCCGCAATACGCCCACTTTTATAATCATAATACTGGGCCGAAAACTTCTGATCCAAATCCAGCAAATCGTGAATATGATCCGGACATAATACCAATCGTCGCCCCTCCATCGGCACATCCATCAAGTCGTACGCCTTTTTTAATCGGATAATGTCGCTTCTGGTTAATGCCTTTCGGCCATCCACATCAACACCCGTGGTTGTTAATACAGGCGTTTCGGTCGTGTGTTTTGCTGGCGCGATAGCGTGTAAAGCCTTTTTAAATTTCTCTTTGGTGATGGCTCCCGCATGCATATCACGGGTTACGCTCATGCGGTCGGATGCATTGGCATGCAGCTCATCGTCGGTGATAATGGTTACTTCGGTTTGGTATTTGTCGAGCGATAAACCAATATCCTCGTTGGGCAATGTCGAGGTTGGTAACGGATAGGTACTATTATTAATCAGCACCTTTGGTTCCACACCCATGTACGCCATGTGAATCACGTTGTTGGTCGCATAGCGACTATAATCGGGCAGCCCGTCTAAAAAGGTAGCTTCTTCTAAAGTGGATACCTTGCGAACTACCTCGCCTGTCCATATTTCTTGTTTTACAGCCATTGTGTTTTATTTAATAGGTTGGTTCAAATCCGTAATGTGTGCTGAATAATTTGCTGTAAGCTTCTTTTTGCTCAGCACGGTATTGTTCAAATTCTTGCTCGGGCAATGCTTGCAACTGCGCCCAAGTCATTTCTTCTTTTTTAGTAGAGACGGCTGCCTCTGTACGTAACCCTTTCATCAAATCGGTTAAGCGTGGCGTTTTTTCAGTTTCCTCAATCACTTTTTTACTTGCCGATAAGTCCGTAATCTTTTGATCGATAGCATCCAGTCGGGCTAGTACAGCGTTGGTAGTTTGGATGTCGTCCGTTTCCAATGCAGCTAGTTGCGCTAGTATATCCGCTTCGGTAGCCGTTTCGGGTAAGCCTAATTGTTCAAAAACTCGTTTCATGTTAAGTTCTGTTTGATGGTTTATTCGTGGTAGTATATGTTCAATGTCTTCGGTGTGGACGCCATTTAAGCGCAAGGCGTTCCGATTGCCGGGGATACCGCAAATGCTGAGTTCCAACAATTCGCTTCGGGTAACCGTCGGTCGGGTTTGGCCAGTGAGTACAAGAGTTGCGTCGGTGCTGGTTTCCAATACATCGATACCGACCGAGCAGGCATTTAAAAACCCACGTTCCGCTTTCTTTTGCACGGCCACAGCCTGCTCATCCTCCATATCAAAATCAATGTCGAGCGTGATGGTGCCATCTACTTCGTGCTGCAGGTTTTTACCCTTGCCAATCGGCAAACTGAAAGTGCCATGGTTGTAAAACACCACTGGATTTTTTTCGAAGGATGCCGTACTCATTCCTCTGGAAAGGATGCGGTATCCGTATCGGTTTACACTTTCGTCGCTGATGATAAATCGCATGTTTAGGTCGTTTGTTGGCACAAAGATTCACCCTTGATTTGGAATAAAAAATTAAATACACAAGATTGATTTACATATACTTAAGGTTTGAATGTTTGTTTTTTTAAATCATTTTTTGTTTTAAGTTTTGCAGCCAAATGAGCACTAACAAAGACAAAAAAACACTGGCACAAGAACTATTTATCAATGGTGCGCATACCCGCAAAAGCATCAGCGAAATGGTGAACGTTACCGAGAAAACATTACGTAAGTGGATCGAAGAAGGCGACTGGGAGAAGATGAAAAACCTACAAGGGGTTACGCGTTCGCAATTAGTACAAGACAGCTACGCCCAGCTAAAAGCCATCAACGAAAAAATAGCCAGCATCGGCGGGGTACCCACCAAAGAACTCTACGACGCCAAGTCCATCATCGGCAAAGAAATAGAACGACTCAGCGATCATTCCATCGCCGTGTATATCGAGTGCTTTAGTGAATTTACCCAGTGGCTATTGCGGAATCATCCCAAAGAAAGCAGGGTGTTTGGCAGTATGATGCTGGAGTTTTTGGAGAAGAAAGTTGTCTGAATCAGGATTGGCCATGATTTTAAGATTTTCAGGATTTGGGCTGTCAACCCAGCATCCTCCTAATCCTGTTCATCTTGGCCAATCCTGATTCAGACAATTAAGCAACATGGAACACCTTTTAAATACCGTTTAAACGCCCATTTAAACCCATCAATACCATCATCGCATACATCAGACTAAAACAACTATGATCCACCGTATAAAAGACCAAAAAGCATTAGAACGTTACCGCCAGCTCATCAAAAGTATTTCGGAGGATAATGCGGTGAATCCATTTGAAACTCAAGCCGAGCAAAATTTGCGTATCGACCGCGCCAAAAGAGATTACGCCTTTTTTATCGACACCTATTTTAAACGGTATGCTTCGTCACCTTCGGCTAATTTTCATATCCAAACCGCCAAAAAAATCAGGAACAATAAACACATTAAACTGCTGCTGGCTTGGGGACGAGGCTTAGCCAAATCAACCCACTTAAATATTCTGCTACCTCTTTGGTTGTGGATCAATAACGATTTAAAGGTGATGTTGCTCGTCGGCCAAAATCAAGAAAAGGCCTGTATTTTACTTTCCGATCTACAAGCCGAGTTTGAAGCCAATCAGCTATTGGCACATGATTTTGGTAATCAACAAAGCGTAGGCAGCTGGGAAGAAGGTCGTTTCATTACCAAAAATGATTGTGCATTTTTTGCCATCGGCATGGGCCAAAGTCCGCGCGGATTGCGTCACCGTCAGTTTAGGCCCGATTATATTGTAGCTGATGACCTCGATACCAAAGAAGTTTGCCGCAACCCCAAACGTTTACGCGAATATGCCAACTGGATTTGTGAGGATTTACTCGGCACACTCGACGAGCGCGGCAGCAGATTCGTACAAGTGAACAACATTTTTGCCCCACAAACTATTTTAACTTATATCCGCGATCACAAAAAGGGATTTCAATTCATCCAACAAAATGCCACCGACACGGCATTAAATCCGCTATGGCCAGAAAAATATAGCCAAGCATTTTACCAAAATCAGTTGGATGCCATGGGCCCACTTTCCTTTCAGGCCGAGTACAACAATGCGCCCTACCTCGAAGGAACTATTTTCCGACAGGAAGCCATTAACTGGAGTACTATTCCGCGACTAGATCATTTCGAACACATCATCGGCTACTGGGACGTGGCCTATTCGGATGCCAAAACTGCCGATTTCAATGCCATCAAACTTTGGGGACTGAAAGAAGGCAAATTCTACCTCATCAAAGCCATGGTACAACAATGCAAAATGGAGGTGGCTATTAAATGGATGTTTGATTACACGGCTAGCTTGCCCGAATCAGTACGTGTTAATTGGTATTTCGAAAGTCAGTTTTGGAACGACGCCCTCAAAATGGTGTACAAAGAAGTGGCTAGTAAATACCAGCACTCGATTAGCTTGATACAAGCCGAACGCCCCAAAGGCAATAAGTTCGATCGCATCATGGCCATGTTGCCTTTTTACCAACAAGGGCGCATTTGTTACAACCAAGCTGAGCGGTCCAATGGTGATATGCAAGTCGGCATCGCCCAATTACTAGCCATCGAACCGGGTTATAAATCCCACGACGATAGTCCCGATGCGGATGCTGCTGCGCTGGATTTACTCAACAAATACCAACGCGGGGCTGCTTTTAGGCCACGTGTGGGCGCGTATAAAAGTTTTTCAACAAGGAGGATGTAATATGTTTATCACCAAAGACGACTACCTGCCCCAGATCAAGCAGAACAATTTAGAATCAATGATTCAAGCCAACCCCGCCATTTTAACCAGTGCCGAGGCGATGGCACAAGACACGCTAAAAAGCTATTTATTTGATCGCTACGATACGACCAAAATAGTTGCCACCACAGGAACCGAACGCAATATGCATCTGGTGCAATGCGGGGTAAACTTGGTGTTACATCTCATTTATCAACGCCTGCCCAACCATCGCATCGCTCCACATGTAGAAGCTGCCTATAATGAAACGATCAACTTTTTAGAACGCGTAGCCGACGGAAAAAATGGATTGGATTTACCACGACGAATAAATCCCAAAACAGGAGAAAACCAACACACTTTCCGCTGGGGAAGTCAAACAAAACGAAGTTTAATTTAAACCAACATGCGATTAACCAACTACATCACCCAACTATTTCGCGGTAGTAAAATGCCCGAACCACAGTACAAACTCGTAAAAATGGATAAGCAAAATCGCTTGTCCTACCAGTTGAAGCGCACGAGTACACCCATGGCCAAAGCTGAAATGAGTTTATGGAAACGAGCCGTTGAAAGTGCCACCGATCCCGAACGTCCTGATCGAACTGATTTGTATGCACTCTATCAATTGGCTTTGAGCGATGCGCATTTGTTCAGTCAAATAAACAGTCGGAAGATTAAAACGATGGGTGCGCCATTCAGTGTGAGCAAAGGTAGTTCGTTGAATAAGGATTTAACCGAAATGCTCAATCGCCCTTGGTTTGGCGACTTTATGAGTTTGGCACTCGACAGCTTATTTTACGGTCACTCTTTAATTGAGTTCGGCCAATTGGTGGATGGGCATTTTCAAGAAGTGCATTTAATCGATCGCAATCTAGTCGTCCCCGAAAAAGGTTTAGTGGTTGCCAAAGTGGGCGAGGATAAAGGAATACCATTTCGGGATGCACCTTTTAACGAATATCTGATCGAAGTGGGTTTACCTGACAGCATTGGACTATTAAAAGATGCCGTACCTGAAGTGATTTGGAAACGCAACGCCCGATCCGATTGGTCGGTGCGTTCCGAAAAGTTTGGGATGCCTGTGGTGGTCATTCGCACTTCCAGCACCGATGCCAAAGAATTAGACGCCAAAGAAATGATGGCCGCCAATATTGGGAGTAATGGTTATGCCATTTTACATATCGACGATCAGGTGGAGTTTCACGAAAGTCAGCATTCGGACGCCTATCAGGTTTATCTCGAACAGGCCAAACTATGCGACGAACAATTATCAAAACTCATTTTAGGACAGACAGGCGTGTCCGATCAAAAGAGTTTCGTCGGTGCTGCCCAGGTGCACGAACGATTGATGAACGAATACATTGAACGTGATATGCGTTGGCTCGAAAACATTGTGAACTACCAGCTGTTCCCATTTTTAACTACCAAAGGGTATGCGCTTAATGATGCGCGTTTTGCTTTTGATCAGCCTGACTCTGATGCTAAACAGCTTGGAGGTGCTGGCGGAAAACTGAGCGATAGCGATCTCTTGAGTGCCTTCAAAAAAAAAAGCACCAACGAAAAAAAGCAGCACTTATTTGGCAAACTGAATTGGACGCATGGCATCGAAACCTTAGCCACACCGAATGCAAGCACGGATAAACGACTGACTGAGCTCGCCACAGCCATCCACTCGGGGAAATTACCCCAAGAAATAACATCACCTGAATTGGCTTTGAGCAATGGGAATTCGCTTTGGAGTCGGATCAAAGCCAATTTTAAAAAGATGGGCGAAGTGGATAAAAGCCCCGAAAATGAACGTTGGCTGCGTTTACAACAAAACAATGTGTATGCCTTTGGTTTGGCTAAAAGTTATAGCCAGATGCAAGAGATGCGATCGGTCGTGCACGATCAAAGTGGAGTACAGCGTCCATTCACTGAGTTTTACAAACATGTCAAAAATATCGACGAACGATACAATCAGCATTATGCCCAAGCAGAATATCAGGCCGTAGTCCGCGGTACCATCATGGGACAAAAATGGTTAGAGATACAGGAACAAAAAGACGTATTTCCATGGCTGCAATACCAAACCAAAGGCGACGGACGTGTGCGTGCCGAACATGACCGCCTAAATGGAATCGTATTGGCCGCTGATGATCCTTTTTGGTCGTACTATTATCCGCCCAATGGTTGGCGTTGCCGTTGCACGGTGAAACCTTTTACGGATGCGCAATTAGAAAAACAAAAACTCATCCCTGCCGATACCGATACAGCCACCAAAGCCGCCGAAAAAGAGGTAAAGGATAGCTATTGGAAGCACAATACAGGGACGAGCGAACTATTCAGCCGTCAAGGCACGGTTTATTTTAAGGCCATGCCAAACGAAGGCGAAAAGCAATTAAATGCAGTTGAAAACTACGGGATGCCATCCGTGGAGCGCATTTATGAACGCTTCAGCGATCAGTTTTCACCCGTTCAAGGTTGCAAAAGCGAAGCGGATTTTAAAACGTTTTGGGATAACATGGCTGGCAAAAAGGAAGGTGTAAAACTACAGGACAGCACGGGGATAGCCCTCCATTTCCCCAAAAATGTATATCAGCAAACAATCGAAAATGGACATTGGAAGATAGCAAAATCGGCCTTCGCACTTTTGAGAAATGCAAATGAAATATGGTTAGGCGATCAAAATCTTGAAGCTGGATTATCCAGAACCTATATCGGCTATTATCAAAACAAGCCCATTGTCCTTTTAGCGGATCAAAAAGGGATGGTACAAACTTTTTATCAATGGGATAAACCACACGCTGAGCTCGAAAAACTCCGAAAAGGGCTATTAATCAAAAGACGATGACTAAACTGAGTATTAAACACAGCGGTCGTTCGTTAAACGACCTTGAAAAGCAGTTGAAAAAGGTTTTAAACGCCATGCCAACCGTGATTGGTCAGACAGCCGTCAACCATTTTCAAGAGAATATTACCAAGCGTCAGGGTGTGCCATCCAGTGGTTCCTTGCAACGGTTCAAAAATCGAGTGTTTGAAAGCAGTCGCGGGCGTGGCAAAGGTATTTTGAACGATACGGGTAATCTGGTCGATAGTATTAAAATTATCAGTCGCAGTCAGAATAGTGTAAATGTAGGTATTCGCGCTTCTGAAATACCTTATGCCGAACTGCATCAGCAAGGCGGTAAAATACCCATCACGGATAATATGCGTAAGTTCTTTTGGGCGAAATACTATCAGCATGCATCGCCAGTAGGTCGCACCCGAGGTAAGCGATCGGCCTCCACCAATGAAGAAGCAGATTTTTGGAAGGCGATGGCCCTGAAAAAGAAAAACTCAACGATCACCATTCCGAAACGGCAATTTATGGATGCCACGCCCGATTTGGAGAAGGCTATTTTACGAACCATCAAAACAGAAATGAATCAAATTATCTGAAATTATGTTATCACTCGCCTACAAAGCCATCAAAAAACGTTTAAACGATGCCATTCCCGAAGTTTCGGGGCGTATCCATTGGTACAACAGCCTTCTGACCGACGACCACGCTGAACCTGTATTTCAAACGCCTACACTCTTCATTGAGTTCTCCGAAACATCTTTAATCGAACTCAAAGGCTACAAAAACATACAGGGAGGCCGATTATCCTTCAGCATTCACTGCGTCGAACAGTTTAACTATGATGACGATGCGGTATTGAATGCACTATCAATCGCTGATAAAGTGTACAAAGCTTTGCATAAACGAGATTTTAGACTATCGGAACTACCCGGATTTGAAGCCTTAAAAGACACTCCTAAGGATTGGGTATTGCTGTCTACCATCGTTAGAACGGCTGTTTCTGCGGATCATCGGCATGTTAATCTGGCGGATAGTATTGTGAGGTTTACGTGTGAGGCGGTGGATGTGAATGGGATAACCTAAAACGTATCCGTTTTGTTAATACTGGAAACTTCGGAAAAGTATACTTTTTTTATGAAAATCATCTTTTAGAAAAATGAGCCGATAGCTGCCATTTTAATGTCAAAAGAGTCGATTTAAATCATATGCTAAGGTTTATACGAAGTGAGGGGATTGATAGTTAACTCGATAGATGCTATTTAATATATGTAAAATAGCTTATATTGTCTTTATGATCCTAAAAAAATGCAATCAAATTGCACCAATTTTGGCAACTTTAAAATATGTATTTGTTTTCAAATATGCTTCAATTTAGCTTAAATGGTATTTTTAGTCAACTTGATTTGTGAAATAATGCACAATGTAAAGCATTCAAGCAAAGTCATGTAATTTTACATAACTTTATTTAAATACTTTGCAAATTTTATTTACTTTTGATCCATGGATGAAAATATTTTCCTGAATGAATTTTATAAAATGCTTTCCCCAGCTGATGCCTGGGATGGTGAGGCTAACTCTATCAAAGAAATCTTTGAGGCGCGTCTAACCAAGCATGGAATCACACAAAACCAAGCAGAAAAATTGTTGAATATGCAGAAACGTTCGTTAGAGGGTATCCTTGACGGTTCTGCCAAACGGGTTGATGTCATTAACCTATTAAAACTGGGGCAGTTTCTCGGTTTGGAAATATCCGCTTTATTAAAATTGTTTATTCATGATTTGCCGCAGGATATCGTTGTAGAACTAGAGGATGCAAAAAAGAAATCTTTTATTTTATCCAATTTCGATATTAAAAACTTGGCAAAATCTGGTTTTTTAAATACGAAGACCGACTTTAACGAGATCGAGAGAAGAATTGTTGATTTTTTCGGTTTAAAATCCATCTTCCATTATTCCAATAAGCAGATTATACCCGCATTTAGCAAAACAAAGAAAAGTGAAAGTACGTTAATGCGAGAATTTTGGGTGCGCTCTGCCCATTCACATTTTGAAAGCCTTAAAAATCCTAACATGTATGACCGCAAACAGCTAGTCGATTTGATTGGTAAGATACGGCCTTATACGTTGAATCTCGCTGAAGGACTCAAAACAGTAACTCAAGCGCTATATAACATAGGCGTTACTGTGCTTTACCAGCCACATCTTTCGACTACACATGTCAGAGGAGCAACTTTCGTGATTAATGGCCAGCCTTGTATCGCTTTGACCGATCTTAATAAAAATTACGCGACGATATGGTTCGCCCTGCTACATGAATTACACCATGTTTTGTATGACTACGATGAAATTCAAAATAACGTATTTCACTTAACTGGAGAGGTAGACCTTTTCTTATTACAGGAACATAAGGCAGACGAATTCTCGCGTAATTATTTTTTACCTGCTGACAGGGCCAAATTTATATATAAGTACATCGACAATCAGTTAATAGTGGGCAACTTCGCCCAAGAAAATCAGATACACCCATCCCTGATTTATAATTTCTATTGCTGGGACATGGATGCCGCAGGTAAGGGTAATTATTGGGCTAAATATAAACACCATCAGCCAGATATTAAACTCGCATTGAAAGACATTAACGTTGATCCTTTTGATAAAAAGAGTATTGACCAAACCGTGAAATATTTAAAAGAACATATTTTCAATATTTAATCATGATAGAGAAAAATAAAGACGAAGCACAGAAAACAGCAAAGGAACTGGCTAATGAGCAGGAAAAATTGGACATTTTAGCTCGTGCAAGTAATGTAAAAGGCCAACAACTTGTTGTCAGCCCATCTGGCGGTGTAGAACGTGAAAATGAACTCCGTCAATTTGCTTTTGGCAATATTGAAGACCCTGAAAAAAAATTCAATGTCTATTACAAAGGCATCCAAAAATTGCTACTTGCCCACCTTCCAAAAGGAAGACAAAATAAAGCTGCAAGGCGCTTTATTTATGAAGAAAAAAACACTTATCTGACTCGTGGGAAACGTATTAATAGATTTGGTATCCGCGGTGCCGACAGTCGGATGGGCTATATCGTCGACGCAGAAGAAATGCTTGGGGTCATAATGGTCTGGATTATGCAAAATGGAACTATGGTAGACCTATTCAACAATTTGCGAGACTTGAACATTGCCAAAGGTTATGGAAAAAGGAATTTTTAAATTAGATTTTGCCATTTGTTTCCATCATGAATGATCGAAACAAATGAGCATTACAAAATATGAATGCTAGATATAAAAAAGACCCAACCAAACTATAAACTGGCGAGGGCCGTCAAAAATGGATCTTTTTAGATCTAGAAGTATTAAAAAAGCGAATACTGCTTCGGATTCACAGGCTGCTGCTTTTCGGCCAATTCGCGTAACTCCTTTTTGTAGTTGATATTCAAGTAGCGCGAAAATGTACCCATGCTAATATAAAAACAAGGATAAATAACCTTGCGGTAAGTAGCCGCCATAGGCACATCAGGTTTGCGCAATTGCTCGTACAATTCACACACAGCCTTTACTTTTAGAAGATGATTTTTTCTGTTATATGCCATTGCTCATATTGGTTAAATAACCTTTTTCCACGTTTCCACAATCCCCACCCTTGTTTTTTTATACCCCTGCTCACGTAAATGTTTCCAGTAAGCCTGTAATTCTTCGTTGGTTTTACATTCTTGCTCACGCGTTTTACTGTATCCATTGGGGAAATGCCATTTAGTGGTTTTCGGTGCAGTCATCCACTGGCGTAGTTCATTGATACGGGTGGTCAAGCCACTGATGTTTTTTGGTGATGCCCACCATTCATTGCAATCAAAATAAGCGGTTACAATTTTCTCGAAGTCATCATCACTGTTTAGTGGCAATTGCTTTAACAAGGCTCCTTCTTTTCTGCTTACCAGATAACTGTTTCCGTATTTCTGTTTATAAGCTCCGCAAAACAAAGCCACGCGTTGCCCGCCATTCTTTGAATCCGACGAAACCAAATCCAAGCCTATCGCCGCATAATCAAGCGTATTTACATTACTAAAATTGAATTGCAATACCCGTTTCATTTCAGCTTCTTGAACTGCATTTAAAGGCTTTTTAAATTCGTTTGAAAAGCTCTTTAAAACCCCGTTTTCGTAAACTAGAATCAGGGAACCTTGTAGCTTTTTAGATGCAAGTATTAGTTTTTCCATAATTAGTGTTTATGTCTGAATCAGGATTGGCCAGAATTTTCAAGATTCTCAGGATTTTACCTTTCAAATGCATTCTAGCATCTTGTAAATCCCATAATCTTGGCCAATCCTGATTCAGACAACTCTTTTTACGCCGCCTTCACCGCTAAAATTTCTTTAATCTCCACGCTATAGCCAATCAATTTCATCAATTGACTCAAATCAGCACTCGGATTGCCAACCACCTCTTTATCCGCAAACCCTACCTCTACAAGTCCACCGAAACCCTCATCGATTAATTGCTCCAACCACGCTAGCGTCACTTTTTCTTTGGCAAATTCAGCTTTTAACTGCGATCTGCTTTCAATTTTGACACCATTGGGCAAAGTCAATAGTTTGCCGTTGAATTGGCTGCGATTTTCCTGTGCATATCCCAATAATAAAGCCTTGTAGCGGTCGGCATTGGCTTTTGCTGCCTTCATTTGCTCGTTAAATTGCACGTACAAAGCCGTTAATTCGTCGATGGTGAGTTCTGGAGCCTTGCTCAGGATACTCGGGGTTTTGCTTGTTTTTATCATTTGGTTTTATAGTTGTTTAGAGATTGTTTTTAGATCACTCACACGCATTTTTTCAGCTTTTTTAATCAGGCTGATCAATTCCAGTTGCGTATACTCGTTAAATCGTCTTTTAATATTCACATGGTCAATGGTTGCGCCCTGTTTTTCGGCCCAAGCTTTTGCAGCCCGCACCCCATCACGACCCGCACAATGAAATTGGGCAATAATGGCCCTGCGCATCGTGTTTCTTGTTGTTTCATCTTTTGAATACTTTTTCGTGCCCTGAGCGTGCCTAATTGAACTTTTTTGATTGAGTTGGTCAATCAAATCATTCAATTCTGCATCACTTAGTTCCCTTAGCGACGTGGTACGGCCGCCGGTAAATTCAAATACGACCTCTTCTTTGCTGGCTGAATTGCCGCATTTCACCGATGTGTGATACGAAGCGTAAAAACGAGCGTACGGATTCATTGATTTGTT
>CALLKE010000178.1 GCA_938008555.1 uncultured Pedobacter sp. | reverse complement strand
CATTACGAACCTTAATTTTTAGAATGAATTCGAGATTCTCATTACATTCTATGATTTGAGCTATATATTTCACTTCGATTAAGATTTCCTAAAATTAACATAATACACGTTATACGAATTCCCAAGGCATGGCTTTTAGTCATGCTTTTTTTATCAAAAGACTATACCTGAATGATAGCGAGCCAAATCGCATACAATATCTATCATTAGACTTAATGCAATAATTAAATGATAGTATTATCATTAATCTAATAGAATTAAGATTAAATGATAGAAATGAATACACGTATTTATCTACGAGCTTCAACTAAAGATCAAGATGCAGAAAGGGCTTTGCAGATTCTTCAGGATCTAAACCAAAACTTGAATTTGGGTGAAACCATTGTGTACGTGGAAAACTATAGTGGTACGAAGTTAGACCGACCTGAATTGAATAAGCTACTGTCAGAAGCAAATCAAGGTGACACATTGTTAGTTGAAAGTATTGACCGCTTATCACGCCTAACCCAACGAGATTTTCAAGAGCTGAAGCGCAGGATCCAGGAGAAGGGACTTCGTTTAGTCGTAGCAGATCTTCCTACTACCTACCAAATGATTCAAACCAGTGACAGCATTACTCATTCAATCTTGGAACTCATCAACAATATGTTGATTGATCTTCTGGCAACAATGGCCCGCCTAGACAATGAGAAACGTATAGAACGTATTAAGCAGGGCCTGGCACGTTCGGGTTACAAACCAACAGGCAAGAAGGCAAATGAGGCTAAACATAAACGAATAAAAGAATTGCTAGTAGTTGGCAATATGACTAAGGAAGAAATTGCCAAAGCAGTGAATTGTGGAGTTGCAACTGTCTATCGAGTTGCTAAAGTTATCTAAAAGAGGCTTATCTCAACGCGCCCCCAATGGGGCACCGCTGCATTCAGGTTACTTCACATAAGAAATTTTATGTTAAATGATTGTTAGAAATGCCCCTTGATCGAGGCATTTTCTATAAAGAATACTAAAAACTAATTAAAGCCAACCAAGTTTCAAAACAAGGCAGTTCTCAGCAATCATATTTTTAAATTATATAACTCCCAACTGAGCTTTTGCTCCAACGATAAGGCTTTCATTTTGAGTTTCTAAGGCAAATAAACCATACATCAAAGGAGAGGCCGCTGCTCTTTCTAAAGTCTGTTCATATAGTTTATTCCAAACTTTACCCCCTAGTTTTTCATACTCGATGATTAGAGTTTTGAGGCTTTCTTCTCCAAACAAAGTTACATGCCCAGCAAAATCAATCGCTGGGTCATCTATATGGGCTGTTGACCAATCAATAACGCCTGAAACAGCTCCATCCTTTGAAGCTAGTACATGCCCAGCATATAAATCGCCATGTATAAATTGGGTGAAATCTGCCCATAGAACATCATTATCCAACCATTTTCTGTAGCGGGTTTCCAATTGCTCACTTATACCAATTTCAGATTTTACTAACTGCAAATTGTTTGCTATTTCAGGTCTTAAATCTGAAGGTTTCATAATTTTCAAATCATTTTCCCGAACTTCTTTTTCAGGAATACTATGGATTTCAAATAAGGTTTTTGCCAAAGATGTTATGTATTTCGGGCTATCTTTGTCCATATTCCAAATTATTTCATAGGTTTCAGCATCCAAATTTAAAACAGGATTATCTTTAAGTATGGGATAAGCCACTAATTCTGTAGATGAAATTCTCCAATCAGGAACCTCTACAGAAAGATGTTTTTTTACCAATTCTAAAATGCGTTTTTCTTTCTTGATTTGTTCCCTCATGCCATCACGACGAGGAATACGCAGCAACCATTGTTGCCCCTTTGTATCAAGAGCAAAAACGACCTTAAAATCAATGCCCATTTCATTGAAATTCATTTTGTCCGTAAGCAACAAGCCGTGTGCTTCAGCAAGTGATTGAATATCTTGAATTGTCATTTTTAATTTCCTTTAAAGAGTTCAATAATTAATGTTCGGATTAGATTGGCTATCATTAACAATCTCTCTCAAAAGTCTTGATGATTTTGTGGTCTTTGATCTCGTAGATAATGTCAGCAATATTATCGACCAATTGCTTGTCATGAGATACGAAGATAATAGTTCCTGCATAGGACTTCATCATTGTTTCTAATGCGGCAATACTTTTTAGGTCAAGATAGTTTCCTGGTTCATCCATAAGCAAAATATTATATTTTCCTAAAAGCATTTTGGATAAAAGCAGTTTGATGATTTCACCTCCCGATAAGTCGGATAAGTTTTTTTGAATATCATTCGCTCCGATCCCCATTGAAGCCAATACTGCACGAATTTCCGCAACTGTGTACTCGCACTCTTCCTGCATAAAGGAGAGCACAGATTTATGCGTGTTAAATTTATATCCTGTTTGTGTAAAGTAGCCAATTTCAGCTTTTGGAGATATGGTTAATCCATCAGCACGTTCTGATATCATTTTTAACAAGGACGTTTTCCCTGTTCCATTCGATCCAGTTATAGCGACTTTAGCGCCAAGCGGTATTATAAAGTTAGCGTCATCAAAGATAGTACGGCTACCAAATTTTAAGCTCAGACCATCTGCCGTAATCGGGAACTTATTGTGCAGTTCTAGGGCTGAACTTTGACGAAAACGAATAGAACGCAAATGCTCTGGTGCTTGAATATCTTCTAATGCAGCCAAACGCTTTTCCATACTCTTAGCTGCCTGATACAGTTTTCTTTGCTTGGTGCCAGTCATTTTTGCATGCCCAAGTCGTCCAGCACTTTCGGTAGAGTTTTTGGATTTTTCTCCTTTTTTCTTATTGTCTAATCGATTAGCTTGCTGGCGTTTTTCTTGCACAGCAGATTCTAATCGCTCCCGTTCCTTCATCATCAGCTCATATTCTACGGCTTGGTGTTGTCGCTCTTCTTCTTTTTGACGCAAGTAATCCGAGTAACCACCCCAATATTCCGTAATTTTACCGTCTTTTAACTCCCATATCTTGTCTACAACCATATCAAGAAAATATCGGTCATGACTGATAACAAGTAATGCTCCATCAAATGCTTTAAGTTGACCAATAAGTAGATCTATTCCATTGAGATCAAGGTGGCTGGTTGGTTCATCCGCTAGAATGCCATGTACTTGTTGGGAAAATGCGGCAGCAATTTTTGCACGAGTTTCCTCTCCGCCACTCATTGTGTCGTTTTGTACATTGGAAACACCAAGGCGAGATAACATTGCCCGGTCTTCGACCGTTTCTATTTCGATTCCGCCCAGTTGGCTGATATGTGCAAAATCACCAAAACGCTGTAATGTCGCTTCGGCTAAAACAATTTCGCCATTAAGTACTTTGAGTAAACTACTCTTTCCTGCTCCGTTATCACCCACAAGACCAATACGGTCATAAGAGTGAATTTCCAATTCATCAATATCCAAAACATCACGCCCAGCATAATCCAAGCGTATGTTTCTCGCTTTAATAATTAAACTCATTTTTATTTACTCCTGTTTAGCTCTTGAAATTTTTTATGCAGCAAACAGGATTTAGGTGAAAACAAAAGCTAGCATCACAGTGTCCTCCCAAAAAAAAAGCTATTCATCCACAGGGTGGACAAATAGCTAGTCAATTAAGTTATAACTGGAAACTATGCACTAAAAGCATACTTATAAATTAAGCATACTTTTACTTTATATATCCGCATATATTCTTAAAGACACAACAAAAGCCCACCATTATAAAATAGTGTCACTATGCAAATAGTTGTGTCTTAACGAATGCGGATAGAATGCATAAACTTACCTAAAAAATAAAATTCAGTTTTATGATAACTTTACTGTTAAAAGAAGTCTAGACAACCTTGTTTTATGCTTGGATATAAGGCTTATTTTAAAATAATAGTAGTGAAGATTTTCTAAAATTAACATAATACACCTTATACGAAATTAAAAAATGGAGCCTAAAGCTCCATTTTTTAATAACTTTTTTTAAATTGCTAAGCGTAAATTCAGTGCTTTTACAACTTTAATCACAGTATCAAAACTAGGGTTAACA
>CALLKE010000177.1 GCA_938008555.1 uncultured Pedobacter sp. | reverse complement strand
TGTGAATGGCGCGAGCTACTTTTTCTTTTCCAGTGCCCATTTCACCGCGAATCAGTACGGTATCATTCGCGGGGCCAAATTTTAAGATGAGTCTTGCAACTTCGGCCATAGCTTCAGAAACGCCGACCATCCCAACAGATTCAATTAATTTTTGATTTTCATTGTGACCAGATACAGTCAGCGGCTTTGTGCGTTTTTCAACTTCTTGGCAAGCACGATGCAATATACTTAAGAGTTTAGCCTCACCGATATCTTTTTCTATGAAAAACACCGCGCCTGATTCAAGCGAATCATTGTGCGCGTCAACCGAGTCATCACCCGATAAACCTAGAATCGTGAGCCCAGGACAATGCTCTTTGAGTTGCTTTATCGTAGCTGGGCCTTTGATATCAGGCATGTGGTAGTCAATCAAAGCCAACGAAAACGGAATCAGTTTTTGGCGAACTAGGGCTATCGCTTCATCGCCATTTGAAACGGCTTTTACGAAAAATCCTTCGTCTTCTAAAAACGAGGTCATCGCTTTTCTAAAGGCAAAATCATCATCGACTAAAAGGATATTGTGTTTCATTCCGGCGCCCCCTCCGCAAATTCACATGGAAATACTGATTCAAATACGGTGCCCGGACTTTTTAGATGAAATTAAGCATAAAACTTAATCTATTGGAGTTGAATTTTTATTGAGCCAAAATTTGGGTTTTATTTATGAAGTAAATTCATGGTCAAAATGCACCAGGGACTATTGAAGCAATTAAATACATGAAAAAAAAGGGAAATTGATATACCTGGGGGTGGCGGATGTCCGCCAGGTCTATTTATAATTACCAAGACCGAAGCCTAGAGTTTAAAAAACCGGACAGAGGTGTTTCTCTCAAAAAGTCCTGCGATTCGTCTAAAAATTAGACAATCAAATTGGGCTCCAAAATTTCTTTAGTTTTATTCATGACCTGCCGATCAGATCTTCGTATGCAAAAGTGTATTAAAATGAAAATCTTATTGAAAAAGTCGCTATTGATTGCGGTGGCATTCATTGGCACGGTTTCGTTGAGTGGTTGTCTAAACGGTGGAGATTCGGGAAGTACATCGTCTCCGGCGTCTTCAACTCCGACTACAAGTCCAACGACAAAAGAATTTGGATTTTCTGGGGTAAGTTCTGTGACGGCGTTGGGTTCTACGTCATTGCGGATTCAGTGGAGTCTCGCAACGGACACTTCGGTAACGGGATACCGAATTTATGAAATGGGAACCGACGGAACACTTACTGCGATCGCAAATGTTTCATCGTCAACGACAAGTTACAATCATTCATCGTTAACTGCGGGCACATTTCATAACTATGTAGTTCGAGCTTTTGATGCGACTTTGAACGATGGAAATTCAAATTTTAAAGGAAACTACACTCATTCCGGTGCAACATCGGTATCTATTACAGGAACGACTACGGCCACAATAAATTTTGCAGCGGCTGGAAGTTTTGCGGACTCGGTAAATGTGTATGGGACGTCCAGGGGCGTAACAACATTACTAGGAAGTGCTACAAACTCCGCGACCTCATTTTCTGCAACAGGTTTAAAGTCAGGAACAACCTACACGTTTAGCACGAAAGTTGTGGCAGCGGGAATAGAGTATGATAATTCAGTGTCACAATCTGCTCAGACGACTTCACAGACTTCGACGAAATACAAAGGTGTAATGCTTGTGCAAGCCTATGGCGATGCACCCGGTGCCCCGACAGGCACACCGCAATCTAGAAAAACGGTGATTACTTGGAATGCTTTCACGGGTGCAGTCAGCTCAACAGCTTACTCGCTAGTAAGAACTGGCCAAGGCGCCGTGTTGGATTCAACCACAACAACAGCCTGTACAAGTAGCCTAACAACAAGCTGTCGAGTCTGCACAGCGAGCGGTACGGGGCCGAAGACTTGTAGCGATACAAATGTTGCCGCAAGCCCTCAAGCCTACGATTACACTGTCGTATTGATTCCAACTACAGGGTGGCCTGAAGAAATGCCAGTGAGTGACTCGGCTTATAGAGTTACAGTTCAAATACCTCCCGACAATATGGTTTTGGTCCACAGAGATGCCGCAAATTACGAAATGTGTCAGCTGATGGGTCTTTCGAGCGATGCTCTTAACCATCAACGTTGTGTCTACACGGGAATCGGCGCATTGCCTTATTCTACTGGTCCAACAGCGTCGCCATTGAATTTGACATCTGGGTATTATGATTTCGGATATAACTTGTTTGTAGATCGCTGGGTGGCCGCTTGCAATTGGACAAGAAGCCAAGCCAATGGCGGAACGGGAATGTGTGGAGCTTCCAACACAGCCGGTGATTGTTTTGGAACCGCGACCCCAACGAGTACTATTGGTACCCAAGGAAATGTTTACTACGACACCGATGGTGGTACTTGTTACTATCGACAATCTGGCGGATGGGTTGATTTAAACAATTCAAGTTTAAGTTCGGCTGAGCGTGCTTTAGCTTATACGGTAGACCCGGCATCAAATGGCGGATTTAAGCCTCCGATGGTGAACATTAATCAGTCTAATTCAATGTCCACATGCCAAGCAGTTACGGACGGATACTACGGATCAAAGAGATTGTTAAGAAATAGAGAGTACAGAGCTATGGCTGCATGGAGGACGTTGACGGGAGAACCCGATATGTCTGGAGTGTCAGACCCACTTACAGACACTCAGATTTCAAGTTATGAAAGTACGAGTGGAGCAACAACTCACACGACTTTAAATTACTGTAACGCAAACACGCATTCAGGGATAACTGCAACTACCTTTACGGGAACAGAG
>CALLKE010000176.1 GCA_938008555.1 uncultured Pedobacter sp. | reverse complement strand
TAATTCTGGCGTATGATCTTCATCAACCCACCCAGTAATATCAAATACTGTTGCGAGACGTGCTAAGACACCAGACTCAATTTGAGCATATAAACTGACATCAATTTCTGCTTGGGAAACTAAAGACAGTCTAGAAGCTTGAAACCATGCATTAATGTCTGTGTGTAGAATTAACATCGTTTCTCCCTTCTAGACTGACTTTAATTTACCATCCCAGGTAATTATTTTGAATCGGTATTTTCTGGTTCAGGTTCAGCAACTGCGATCGATTGTCTAAAAGCATTTTGAGCTGAGTCAACAACAGAGCCCGCATTAATTAAGGCTTCAAGAGCATCCTTGCCACCAACATCTTTAGCCGTAATAGTTTCACCTGGATCGAAGAAAACATTACCATCCTTCGTACCGTGCTTAATAGTAGCTGCGACTTTGTAGGCCATCATTACTCCTAAGCAATAGCGTTCTTAATAAGGTAACCAGTGATTACCTTACCAAAGTTCGCATCAGCTGAATTGTTTTCCCGCCCGACCAGCTTAAGATCATAACGACGGGAAGTACGAATGATATCACTCTTTCGCTTCTCTTCACGCCAACGATCCGTAGCCATTGCAAGGCCCTTGCCATAACCCCAAACAAACTCATAAGCGAACGCAGGAGTACGAAGACCTGCGCGCGGAGGCACGTAAGCCAACAAAACATCCTTGCCCCATAAGTAGCTAGGCGTTAACGAGGTGCTAGTAGCAATACCAGTACCAGGAATAATGATATTTGAGAAACCTAAAACTGCTCCAATTAACTCAGGAGTCAGGATAGCTCGCTCGCTGTACTTAATACGCTCAATGAAGTCAGGGTGATCTTCAAGCTCGCTCATGACAGAGTAAGGAATGACTAACACGTTAGGCTCACGGAAGATGTGCGAGTGCATAGCACGAACGCCCTTACGAATATCCGAAATAGGATCACTCGTAGCGTAGTTCGCAGTATTCCACTGGGCAGCACCCGAAAGCGTAACAGTCATATCAGTTGCGTACTGAGCAGTGTCAGTAACAAGAGTCTTCATAGCCAACTCGCGACCAAGAAGGATCTTATCTGTAACTAACTCAGCACCATCACGATCTGGTGCCATGGGGTTATCAACGTTTTCGCGCTCTTCATCAGTAACTGCAATCTGCAGCGAGTGTTCCTGAGCGTAGTACGTATCAGTTGACACGCCGAGACCAGGAATTTCGTTAGCCTCGGTACCAGGAGCTCGGAAGTCTCCTGATTCTGGTAACCATGATTCCCGACCAAACGTGTAATACTTATCAGCCTGCTTACGAACAACAACCGTTGGGAAGAGACGTTCGGCAACTAATGCCTCATTCTCCCAAGCAACAGAAATGTTAGTAAGCACTTGATCAAAGTGCTGATTTTGAGAACCAGTTGGATTATAAACGGCCACTAGTGTTCACTCCTTACATAGTGTTGCCGGGAGTTAACAGCACATCAATGTACTGCCCAGCAGCGGTCGCAGCGGTTAATGCAATTCCAAAGCTAGGAGTACCAGCGGCACCACCAGCGACTGCGCGTGCAGTAGTATCGTTAGTAAGCTTAGCGCCAACAGCAACAGCAGCTCCTGCTAACACACGTGCAATACCTAAGATACGCGTACCAAGAACAGCCTTACCAGTCTGAACTCGCCATGCATCACAGTTTTCCATATTGACAAAGACAACTAAGGCACCTGCAGACGTTGCACGAGCTGACTTAGTACCATCCCCGCTGGGAACGACTAATTCGCCCAATGCATACGCAACAGCACCAGTTGAAACTAATCCCTTGTCAAGCACATAGTTAGGACCAACACCCATTGAATTACTCCTTAAACCATACTAGTGTTGTAAGATGCAGTACGATATGCATCAAAGAGATCTTCATTTAAAGAAGCAACACGAGACACAGCGTCAGAATAATTAAGCTTGTCAGCTTCCATTACCTTATTTACCTCTTCGGTAAACTTCTTAACCGCATCGGCATCAGATCCTTCGCTGCGCGAGCTGCTATGACCAATTTCGCCTAATTGAACGTAGCCGGTCTTATTCAAGTCACCGATTAATTCAACAATCTTGTCACTAAGCGACTTCGGCGCTTCAACAAGAATAGCAGTTAACTTATTCGTAACAACTGCAGGAAGCTGACGGCCATCAACAGGCTCGGTTAACTTCTTAACAACATTTTGCGTCTCAGCCAACTTAAGTGCCGCACCCTGAATCTTTAATTGATCGGACATTGCGGTAACTTGATCGGCTAATTGCTTAACAATGGGATTATCTTCACTCAGCTTCTTAATCGCCTCTAAAACATTCTCAGAAGCGGCAAGTGCTTCAGAAGATCCATTCTCTTCCTTAGGCTCAACCTTAGCGACAAGCGCAGCATCGACTTGCTCGTCAGTTGCGTCCTCGGGAAGGCCTAACTTCTTACGAAGCTCCTTGGGATCCATCCAATTTCCTTCCTTACTTTGCTGCCCATCGAACAGCTCTGACATATTTAGAGGTAAAATGTCCTTTAAGAAAGGACGGTTAGTAATACCTCCTCCAAAAAGGACGTTTTTATATGTAACGCCGGTTTTTGGATGTTTCCACTCGTCAGCGAACTCTGGCGAGAAGTACTTATAAGCCTTGCTTAGAATCTTTTGTGCTGCTTGCTTAGTCCATTCAACGGTTAAGTATAAACCATCGGATCGCGTTTCTGCACCCTTAACCCAACCAGCGGCTTCTGTAGTCTTTGCCTTGTGGTCATAATCAATATCAATTTCAGTGCCACGAGCATTTGCATTGAAGTTAGCAACAACTTCATTTGCTTTATCAGGCGTGAAATCAATTTCACCATAAACAGGATGATTATAAGTTCCATAAGGAAAAGCTTGGAATGTAGAAACTGCAGAATCTGCAGTTTCTTCCAGCTTGATTGTGTTTAAATCAGTCCAATAACCGACTTGATAAGCCATGAAACCCTCCTAATACAATAATAATAGATTACTTCCTATTTGGAAATCACTCATCTGTATAGAATAGTAACTACTGAGAAAAATTGCGCTTCCAACGACCTCGGACATAGTCAATATAAGGCTCCCAAGAAACAGGAACACCCCTAAATCCGCGAGAAAGCAGCATTTTATTTGATAAACCTGCCTCAGACATGGCCATTAAACGCCTCTTAGGATCTCCCAGATCCTGCAAAGTCATCCAATACACCTCTTCTAAGTTAATTCCTGCCTTTTTCAAGTCATTCTTTAGCTTAACGTACGATTTTGCTTGCATTGAATGATATCCGCCCTTAATTTCAAAAGCAGGATAAATTCCATAAGCAGCACACGTTTTTGCCGCTTCAAGAGCCGAAATATGGCGATAAATTCGTCTAACACCCTTAAACTTAATAGGTTTAGTGTGCAACGTCTGCAATTCTTCCCACGTAATAGTAGAAATCTTAACAGTACCATACTTTTTCTTAAGTTCATCTGGAATAATGAAGTGATCCTTCTTTAAATCATCCCAGTGACCCACAACAGCGACACCATCTAAAGTGAAGTTGACATCTAAATCAATCCGCTTTCGCCCTGCACGTGCTGCCATACGAATACCAGATAAGCTGTTTTCTACCATATAAGAAGCCCAATGAGGCTTATGCCAAGGATGAAAACCTTTTGGTTGCAGCTGAGTCATGAGGAAACCAACTTCTTCTGCGAAGGGTTAGCCGCTAAAATCCTCTTACCGCGAGGCGTAGAAGCTAACATATGTGCAACAGCTGATACTTCTCGCAAGCCTTGAACAATTTCAAAATGCATTTCATCGGCACGTCGAGTGTAATCGCCTCCCCAACGAACAACATTCTTGAGCCAATTGAGCCTATTCTCAATCCAATCAACTTGCTTAGAAGTCCAAGTACGCCTAACACCTAAAGCATGCTTTAATGCGTTAAAATCAAAAGCAGTACCTGATGCGTGGTTTGACATTTCCGTATCACCACGAATACTCCTATAGGCCCAACCCCAGTCATCCACTTTACCTGTAGTAGCATCTTCTACCATTTCCGATAAAGATAATGCAAGATGTGCTAGAACTAATCCGACCTTACCATTATGCATCTTTAACTTAAACGTACCATTACGCGCAGGAATAACCCACGTATACAATAATGGAGAAGATTCGCCCAAAGCAGGCCAACCATTTTGACTCTTAACTAACATCACTTACCTCCTGTATCTTTACCAGCACTCTTTGCAGGTAATCCAAAAGCATTCTTCTGATTGCTAACTAGACTCTGTCTAGGTAATCCTCCAGAACCTAAAGGCTTTTTCTTTCGTTTGTACAAAGGGTTGTTATTATTGTGTGTTTCATTTCCCGAATTATCAGATCCAGTATTATCAGTACCATGACTATCAACCTTACCAAAATCAGGATTATTGGGATCAAGTGCATCCTGCATATCATATGGGTTCTGCGGCGTCTGAATTAATCTTGCCGTATCGTAATCAATCTCAGGTAGATCCATTTCACTACGCAAGTTAATTTCAAGCTGCTCATCAGGAATAATAACACCTGCACCAATCAAGTTCCTAATTGCGAATGTAAGTGTGCGCCAGTCAGCCGCTTCACCAATTCTGCGAACTCGTAGTGTAGGATTATCAGTGTTACTAAAGTTATTTGCAACAATTTTTGGAATAACATAATGGTTAAAAGCATCAGCAACAATATCGCCAATAAACCTTGTCGCCTTTAAGAACATAACCAAATCTTCTTCACGAGCACCATCGCGAATAAAGTTTGCCATAATGTTCTCACGAATAGCACCATCATGCTGATCAATACTATCAAGTGCATTTACTGGCTGACCTTCAAGCTTCAGCATGGTTAAATCCCAGCCAGGAGGCAATGTGATATGTGCTCGCTCATTAGTACGAATATTTCGTCCTAATTGTTCCGCAAGCTTCTTGTCATTGTCACTAAAGCCCATTGGCAATTTAATAATAGGGATACCAATACCATGACGCTCTTTCTGAATAGCATCAATTTTGTACAGTTGCTCCTTGAAGTACCAATGCTTATATGCACTACGTAGGATAGAAACGCCCTCTAAATCGCCTGCTTCACGATCGAAAGTAAATACAACCAGCTTATCAATGGGAATAAAGTATTCATCCTCTAACTTACCTGTAGGCGAATGAAAAACAACACCTAAAGGACCGCCGTGACTATCATATACCCATTCTTTAACATCCATGGGATGTCTAGGAGCAAACTTTTTAATAACAGTTCGCATCTTACCTTCGACATCTCGATTTTCCCAAACGAGCTCGAACATATAATAGCCAAAATCAAGCATCAACAAAGATTCAGTTAGAATTTGCATCCAACTAATGCTCATACGATTACGGAATAAGTTCCACTCAACTAAATCACGAGCAGCCTTATCATCTTCGGAAGTGCCTCCCTTTTCAACGAACCAGCGACCGCTAAGAACAGGAGTCTTTGTTGCGCGCAGGGTTCCGCGCACAACACCGTCAGACTTTCGCATCTTATCAAACGCTTCAAGTCCTTTAGAGCCTTGCAACGCAATATTGTATTCTTTTCGTCCAAAACTCGTCCAAGGTGACGGAGCACTCGTCCCAATCTCATGCATATTCGTTGTCTTTGGTGACACAATGGCAAATTGCTGTCCAGGAATATCATTCACATGCACTAAATCGTAATGATCCAATAAATCAGACAAATTTGTAGACTTCGCTTTAGGTCTCACAGAAGACCACAGGTCGTTAACCCAACTCATTAAAACTGTACTCCTTCTAACATGCCGAAGCCACCACTTTCGCCTAAATGCGTATCATCTAAAGTTAAGGCACCTAGAGCATGAATAGGATCTCTATCAGGCCGCCATTGCTTATGTCCGTACACTTCAGAAAGCGATGATGTGGCTCCTAGCTTATAAATATGGATTAAAGCGTAACGAATAGCATCCAAGGCGTGGTCATCCATTCGCGTACCAAACTCAGGCACGTTCTGACCCTTAATAGGAGCCTTTGATCTATAGTTGTTATGTTCCCTAATCGTATTGACACAACTATGATCAACAAAATACCTCGGCTTGTCAGGTGCTGGTGTCCCATACTCATCAACAACCAACAAGCTCGAGGCTGGATTATAGGGGTTACTCGATTGCGGAATAGGCTTCATGAAGCTACGAATAAGCTTAATGCCATCCATCCAACTAAAGTCGGCTTTTAACTTCTCATGTGCAATACACGGTACCAAGTCGCGAGAAACTTGCGCAACGGAATCCGGCTCCGCAGGATCTCCAAAAGCTAAATCCAAATGATAGCCTTCTGGGTGCTCTCGATTCTTAAGCAAGTTAATGTGGTCATCTAGAATAGTGAACGGCTTGTAATGCTCACGCCAAATATAAATCTCGTCACTTGGGCTAATCTGGAACTCAACAGCTGCTAACGGGTTTGTATAGCCCCAGTCAAAGGCAATGTAGTTAGGCCAATCAGGGTTGAACTTAATTGCCTTAACATGCGTAATTTCTTCCCACTCTGGGAAAATCTTACCAACAAAGCTTGCAAAGTCCGCACCATACTCTTGAAGGAAATACTCTGGTGTCGAGTTCCTCTCAATTTCTAGGATTTCCGGATCTTCTCGTCCTCCTGGGTACACAACAGTATTTGACCAGCTAGGGAACTTCCAACTTTCATACATTGGCTCGTTAGGGTTCTGCCCTAATTGCCAAAGTTGGTGCAACCAGTTAAAGCCTTCAGGCGTTGTTGGGAAATCTGCCGTCCCTCGCTTATCCGAAAGCGCAGGTCGAATAAATCGCTCCCACGTCTCCTTCTTGTGTTTGGCCGCCTCCGACATAATAGCG
>CALLKE010000175.1 GCA_938008555.1 uncultured Pedobacter sp. | reverse complement strand
GATCTGCTTCTTGTTTCTTCGTAGTCCATTTTTTACCACCTTTGTGCTCTGGCAGTGAGGACAGCTCTGCTGAGTTTCGTTCTTCACAAAACAAAACTAATCCCTCGCTGACTTCTTTTCGAAATCCAAATCCACTATTGTTACACACTACCGTTTCATGTTTAACAGATTTATCTATTTAGATCTCTTTATGTATTGTGTTCCTGTTATATCTTTACACCCATTGTTGCAGGGGGGGATATAGACGGTAAACCCATGATTTTCATCGAAAACTTTTAGGGGTTTTAAACTGCTGCGAGAAAGTTTGCTTAAGTAGGCAATCTATATTTGAATTAGTGTCATAAGACTTTAATACTTAATACGATGATAAACAAAATAATAGCTATCGTTTTACTGGTTGCAGTTACCTCCACCTATTCAATAGCTAGAGTGCAGAAGCTTACTTCAGACTCAATTAAAACTTCTGAAAAAACTCAATCACAAAAGTATCTTAAAGGAGAACCTCTTTTATTCTCTAAGGTTAGTCCTGTCCCTTTAGCTTTTTATCAAAATAAGATTTACAAGCGCAGGTTGGATTCGTTGCAAAAAACAATTCCTTTAACATGTAATCAATATGTGCAGAGATATATTGATCTATATACATCCAAACGTAAAGAGCAGGTAGGGAAAATATTAGGCCTATCAAAATATTATTTTCCTATTCTTGAAAAAGCACTCAAAGAAGCTGGGATTCCCGAAGAGATTAAATTTATTACAATTGTAGAGTCAGCTCTAAATCCCAATGCAGTTTCATATGCAGGAGCTAAAGGTCTTTGGCAATTTATGTCTGCGACGGCCAAAGGCTATGGATTGCAAATGGATCATTATGTAGATGAGCGTAAGGATCCAGTACAAGCAAGCTATGCTGCGGCTTCCTATTTCAAGGATGTTTACAACCAGTTTGGTGACTGGTTGTTAGCAATTGCTGCCTACAACTGTGGTGCAAGTATCGTATCAAAAGCAATTGAAAAATCAGGAGGAGTAGCTGATTTCTGGCGTATTAGGCCTTATTTACCTAAACAGACACAAAATTATGTGCCCGCTTTTATTGCTACCAATTATGTGATGAATTATTATAAAAAACATAATATCCTACCCGCTGCAGTGTGGATTAATACTGCAACGGACGTTATTGAAGTAAATAGAGTTGTGTCATTAGTGAGCATTGCGAAGGCTGCTAACCTAGATTTAGGCTTACTTAGTGCTTTAAATCCTTCCTATAAAAAACAAATTATTAATGGATCACAAGTGAGGCCTAAACAATTGGTTATGCCACTACTTAGCAGGCAAGTTTACGGACCTGTTTATGATGCTTTGAATCCTCAGGAAGTTTACAAAGAGGCTTATTATGTTGAAAAAAAAGCGATTGGTAGTTTAAAAAGCAAGCTTTATCGGCGTCAGCACTTGCTGAAAAGGAAAATAGGTTAGAATATTGGAATAAAGTCTCCGAGCTGAAGTATTCTGTCAAACTCTTCAGCTTTTAAGGGCATTACAGAGAGCCTCCCTTGCTTGACAAGAGCAATATTTCTTAGCCTTTCATCAGCTTTGATTGCATCTAAAGTGATGGGGTTGGTTAGTGTTTGGACAGGTATTATATCAACTGCAACCCAATTTATATCGTCAGTAGTTGGATCTTGGTATGCTTCCTTCACTATTTTAGCTATCCCAACAACTGCTTTTCCTTCGTTACTATGATAAAAAAGGGTTAGATCACCCTCTTTCATTGCTTTTAGATTATTTCTGGCTTGAAAATTGCGAACGCCGTCCCAAAATGTACGACCATCTTGAATGAATTTTTCCCAGCAATATTTTTTAGGTTCTGACTTTACTAACCAGTAGCGCATATTAATAATATTATATCAAGAAATTGCCTTAGTTGTTTCTATATAAAAAGGTATAAAAAGTTAAATTTGATATTCTAAAAGACTAATACAGATTGACCTATTCCTGATAATTTTATTTCATGTTCTAGCAGCCATTTTTTACGCCAGAGGCCACCTGCATAACCTATTAAGGCCCCTGAGCTTCCAATTACTCGATGGCATGGAATAACGATTGTTAATTTATTTTTACCATTTGTTGAGGCAATTGCTCTTATAGCTAAAGGATTATTCATTCGTTTAGCTAATGTTGCATAGCTAATAGGTTTACCGATTTCTATTTCTGAAAGTTTTTTCCAAACGGTTTGCTGAAAGTTAGTGCCTACTTGAAGCGTTGTAAAGCTAAAATGCCATCTTTTAAGATGAAAATAATCTTGTAGCTGTTGTTTTGCTTGTTCTGTAAGAGAGTTAGAAGGGGTGTCTATTATCTCATCACTAAAACTGATAGAATATATGCTTGTGTCACTACCTTGGATCAATAAGGTCCCAATTGGTGTTGTTAAAGTTGAAGAGTACACGTTTTAAGATAATACAAAATTATCAATCATTTTGTGTTAATGATCTGAAAACAAGTTTAGTAATAAAAGAAGTTAAAAAGGGAAAGTCACGAATTTTTTGTCACCTTCCCTTTTAATCTTTTACTTTTTAGCTTTTGCTTCTACTTTATTCTTCATATCCTGTACTTCAAGGCGGATTGCTTGAGCTAAGTTTTTTAAATCTTGCATTCCTTTTCTTACGCGTGTTCCAGCAGCACTATTTTCCTTGTTGTAAAATTTGTCAGCATCGCTTTCCAAGGATGCAATTAGGTTTTTTGCTTCAGTAAATTTTTTCATTTTGTTTACTCCTTTTTGTTTTTAAGTGGTTAGTAATTAGTACTTAGAGGCTAATGTATAATGTTTTTTGTAAAAAAGAAAACACCAAAAGTATAAAAATGTGCTGGAATAGCTTTTTAACAAAATTTTTGACAGTAAAACACGTGTTTTACTGTCAAAAATTCTAGATGATATTATCGTACAATTCGTTGTAAGGTATTATACATTATACCCTGCTGTCTCTTTTTGTTCTTTATAATACCCTGCATTAAGTTTGACAGCTACCTCACTATAGGCATTTAAGGTATGTTGTACATCTTCCATTGTATGAGTAGCTGTTGGTATTAAACGTAACATAATAACACCTCTTGGAATCACGGGATATACTACAATTGAGCAGAAAACTCCATAATTTTCTCTGAGATCCATAGTGATGGCCGTAGCTTCAGATAGTTCTCCTTGTAAAAATACAGGAGTAACCATCGTATTTGTTACACCAATATTAAAGCCGCGTTCTTTTAAGCCAGTTTGTAAAGTTGTAGCTACTTTCCATAAGTGATCACGGAGCTCTGGTTTAGTTTTCAATAGCTCTAAACGCTTCTTTAATCCAATAACCATGGGCATGGGCAGAGATTTAGCAAAAGTTTGAGAACGTGCATTATATCGAAGATAATTTGTTATTTCTTCGGTAGAAGCGATAAAAGCACCAATTCCTGCCATTGATTTAGCAAAAGTTGCAAAATAAATATCTACCCCATCGATACAGTTTTGAGCTTCATGTGTACCTGCGCCAGTAGCTCCCATTGTGCCAAATCCATGTGCATCATCGACTAACAACCGGAAGTTAAATCTACTTTTTAGAGCGACTATCTCTTTGAGTTTACCTTGTGCACCAGACATCCCAAATACTCCTTCTGTTATGACTAAAATTGATCCCCCTGTATCTTTAGTCCAACGATTTGCCCGTTCTAGTTGTTTTTCAAGATTGCTTATATCATTATGAGTATAAACAAAGCGTTTGCCCTGGTGTAAACGAACACCATCTACGATACAGGCATGTGATTCTGCATCATAAATAATTACATCGTGGCGATCAACTAAGGCATCAATAGAAGACATGATACCCTGATATCCATAGTTTAGTAAAAAAGCGTCTTGTTTTCCAACAAAGTTTGCAAGGTCTTTCTCCAATGACTCATGATGGGTTGAGTTACCTGACATCATGCGTGCCCCCATAGGGTATGCTAATCCAAAATCGGCAACAGCTTTTTCATCTGCTTTGCGTACTTCAGGGTGATTTGCTAAGCCGAGATAATTGTTTAGGCTCCAAACTAAGTGGTCTTTTCCACGAAACTTCATGTGAGGAGCAATTTCACCTTCAAGTTTTGGAAATGCAAAATAGCCATGTGCCATTTTTTGATGCCGGCCAATAGGCCCCATATTGTTCGAAATTTTATCAAATAAATCCAATGTCGTTCACTTTAAGTTGTTAAAAAAACGAAGCAAATTTATATTTAAACCCTTTCATTAACAAATTAGGGGTTAATAAAATCCTTTTGGTTCCAGATTCAGTAGGTTGTATTGTTTTGTCAAGTTAGATGATCTAACAGATTGGGTACAATACTTATCATAGATTCAGGTATACTTAATCAATAGTAGCGTATCGGAATGTATAGTGAATCTTAGTGTAAGATTGATTTCATTGATTAAAAACACATCATGTTATTGTGTTATTAATCAATGAAATGTTATGTATCCGCTACCTCCAAGTTTATTTTATACTTTCGTACATGCTGATTAAAATATATCCAGAGAATCCAAGTGAAAAGCGTATTCAGCAAGCTGTTGATGTATTGAAAAAAGGTGGGTTAATTATTTATCCAACCGATACTGTGTATGGACTTGGGTGTGATATTACTAATCAAAAAGGAATAGAACGTATTTGTAAAATACGAGGTATTAAATTAAGTAAAGCTAATTTTTCATTCATCTGTTGTGACTTACGTCATATTTCTGATTATGTAAAGCCGATTAGTAATGAAGTTTTTAGAATGCTGAAGAGCACTTTACCAGGTCCATTTACGTTTATCTTTAATGCAAATAATAGTGTGCCTAAGTTGATTAATTCAGGTAAAAAAACGGTTGGTATTCGGGTGCCTAATAATATTGTTGCTCGTGAAATTGTTCGGGTATTAGGTAATCCTATTCTTTCTACCTCTATACATGATGATGATACGATCATTGAATATTCAACGGATCCAGAGTTGATTTATGAAAAGTTTCAGCACTTGGTTGAGTTAGTTATTGATGGAGGATATGGAGGTAATGAGCCTTCTACTGTGATTGATTGTACATCCAATGATTTCAATATACTAAGACAAGGGAAGGGTGTTTGGGAGTAAAAAGCAGGAAATAAAATTCACTTATCTTATATATGTTGTGCAATTACGTAGGCACTTGCCCAAGCCCATTGAAAATTGTATCCGCCTAACCATCCTGTAACATCTACACACTCGCCGCCAAAATATAATCCGGGAACCTTTTTGGTTTCTAATGTTTTTGAAGATAATTCATCTGTGGATACTCCACCCCGCATAACTTCTGCTTTTTCATAGCCTTTATTTCCTGCTGGTTTTATCTTAAAATGGTGGACTAATTGATGAACGTGTTGAATATCTTCGTTGCTGAGTGATGCTAAGTTCTTATCGATAGGAAGAAATTTGCCTAAAGCTTCAGCAAATTTTTTGGTGTATAGGGTAGTTAAAAGATTTAAGAGTGTTTTTTTTCCATTCTGTAGTCTTTCATTACGAATGATTTCTTCGATGTTTTGGTGGGGGAGAAGATCTATTTGGATGGTCTGCCCTGGTCTCCAATAAGATGATATTTGTAGGATTGCTGGGCCACTTAATCCCCAGTGAGTAAATAAAATAGCTTCTTCAAAACTGATAATTTCATTTGAAACACGACAAAAGATCGTATTCCCAGATAGTTGTGCGTACCAATCAGCATCTTTTCCGGTGATTGTAAGAGGTACTAATGCTGGTGCAGGTTCTACTATCCGGAGTCCAAATTGTCGGGCTATTTTTAAAGCAAAATCGCTTGCACCCATTTTGGGGATTGGAAGTCCACCTGAGGCAATCACTACTTTGGGCACCTCTATCGTGCTTACTTTATCTTTTAGTATGTGACTGATTTGAAATTGGCCATTGGCTAGTTTCGTTATAGATTTCACTTCAGCATTACAGCAAATAGTTTGATTAAGATTAGTGCATAGGTCTTCGAATATTTTCACAAGATCTTTCGCTTTGTTGGATACTGGGAATAGCTGCCCAAGGGTTTTCTCTTGTCCTTGAATGCCATAGGTTTCAAAAAACAAAATGGTATCATCAACGGTCCATTGCGAGAAAGCTGATTTACAGAAGTGCTCATTTTGGGAGATAAAGTTAGTTGGTGATGAATACAGATTGGTATAATTACAACGTCCTCCTCCTGAGATGAGGATTTTGGCGCCAATTTTATCATTCTTTTCTAAAACGAGCGCCCGCTTGCCTAGAAATCCCGCATGGACCGCACACATCAATCCACACGCACCACCACCAATAATGGCCACATCATACGTTTCAAGAAGCTTTTGGTCCATGGGATGGCTAGAATAAAGTAGGATTAGTGCCAGGTTTAAGCCTTCCTAGATGATTGTATGCATTCTCGGTACATTCTCTTCCTCTAGAGGTTCGCATGATGTAGCCTTCTTGAATTAAAAATGGCTCATATACTTCTTCAATAGTTCCCTCATCTTCCCCGACGGCGGTTGCAATTGTTTTGAGCCCAACAGGGCCGCCTTTAAATTTATCAATAATTGTTAGCAAGATTTTATTATCCATTTCATCCAGGCCATGGCTATCTACATTTAATGCATTTAAAGCATATTGTGCAATTTCTGTATCAATGGATCCATTCCCTTTAATTTGGGCGAAGTCACGTGTTCGTCTTAGTAAAGCATTGGCAATACGTGGTGTACCGCGACTGCGTCGTGCAATTTCGTAAGCTCCTTCATCAGATATAGGTGTTTTTATTATTTGAGCAGATCTTAAAACAATGGTTGTAAGTAACTTGGCATCATAGTATTCCAAGCGACTATTAATCCCAAAGCGAGCTCGCAAGGGGGCAGTTAATAATCCTGATCGGGTTGTTGCACCAACCAATGTAAACGGGTTAAGTGATATTTGAACAGAACGCGCATTAGGTCCTGTTTCGAGCATGATATCAATTTTGAAGTCTTCCATTGCCGAATAGAGATACTCTTCGACTAGTGGACTTAAACGATGGATCTCATCAATGAACAAGATGTCACCTTCTTCTAAATTGGTTAACAAGCCTGCTAAGTCACCTGGTTTATCCAAAACAGGGCCAGAAGTGATTCGCATACTGACCCCCATTTCATTTGCTATGATGTGAGATAAAGTAGTTTTACCTAGGCCTGGAGGGCCATGTAGTAGTACATGATCTAGAGATTCGCCACGTAATTTGGCCGCTTTCACGAAAATTTGAAGGTTAGCTAATATCTTATGTTGGCCGGTAAAATCTTCAAAAGCTTGTGGACGCAATACTTTTTCAATATCACGTTCCGCAGGAGAGAGATTTTCAGTACTCGGATTTAAATTCTCATTAAGCATGCTGCTAAAATAGGAAAATAGCGCTTTAATTGAGTGTTATTATGTTTTGTTATATATTTTTAATGTAAAAATAACTTATTTTTTAATATTGCATATTAATCGTAAATTTATATATAACACAATTGGTGGTGTATTACGTCAATTCTAATTAGAGGCATTGGCCTCTGTGCCTTGATACTCCTTGATTATGTGTTTGATGATTTGAGATCACAGTATGAGTTCATAAAATACCCTTGAATGAGAGCTGGTGTCTGGACTTGTGTTAGGTGATATAGATTTTTTAATTTAATGAGTGTTATGGAACAATCACAGTTTGACCAAATTTGGAATAAAATACAGCAAGAAACATATGATCGTAGTGGGAGATTTGGGCGTTTTAAACGTGCTTTATGGTACGGAGGGAATACCGAAGGGTTCAAGGGATTACCTAATGCTGTTATGGCTCATTTTGGGAATGGTAAGGGTTTACGAAAAGCAGCACGTAATGCTCCTAGAGCAATTATTACTCAAGGGCTTGGTTTAGCTGTTGGGGCAGGTATTATGTTGGTTGAGCCAAGTGGTGTAGCTGCATCTGTTGCTTCAAGCATCACCAGGGTTGCTATAGAAGGTAGCTGGGCAATAGTAAATGCTGCTATTGAAGGTGTTGTTACATCTGCAATAGCTAGCCCAATTGCAGGTAGTCTTCATGATACAAATGCGGCAGGAGAGATTCCAGCTTGGCGTAAATTAAAGGGTAAATTATTTAAGGATGAAGTGAATAGTAGAGACGAATTTCTTAGAAAACAATTAAAACGTGAAGTAAAGGATCTACAAAAAGAACAAGGTTTTCAAATAATTGATAGAAATCTGGTGAAAATGAAGGATGCTAAAGATAAAATAGCACCAGCAATCAAGAAATTAAAGTTGGTTTTGGCGAGTGATGCATCTAAAGATGAAAAAATGAAGGCTTCACATGATGTATTGCGCGCTATAGCAGAGACAGAATACTATATTCTAAAAATAATGACTCTAGTAGCGGGCATAGAGGGAAGTCTGAGGGAGTTGCAGGAAGTTAGTTTAGTTCCATTAATTGCTTGGCTGGATGAAACACAAAAGGGTGTGGAAGACTATGTTGTCAGTATGATTGAGATTGATTAAGGTGAGCTAATATGCTTGCCTATAGCGTAAAATATTGTTTAAAGGTTATGGATATGCAAATGAATGAATTTGATAAACTTTGGTTGGAAATAGAGAAAGAGGCTGAAGATCGTAGTGGAAATTTTGCGCGTTTTAAACGTGCATTGTGGTATGGTGGTCGCACTGAAAATGTTTCAGGCTTTAGAAATACAGTAAAGAATATACCTAATATCGTTATTTCCATTTTAGGACATGGAAAAGGATTGCGAAAAGCAATTCGTAATGCCCCAAAAAATTTAGTAACTAAAGGGATTGGTGCCGCAGCTGGAGCAGTTGCTGCTTCATTGCCTATTGGCATCTTTGTTCCTGAAAGTATTGCGGAGCATGCGATGGATAATGCTAATAACGCACTTCTTTCCGCATCGATTAATTTGAGTGAAAAAATTGGATTTACATTAGTAGAAGGGGTTGGTGCGGTACTTGTTACAGATACCATCAATGCAACTAATAGTAAAAAATATCAAAAAACCAGTGGGATTAAGTATAAGTTACATAGTAAAATTAAAGGAAATAAGGTGATGCATGATACTATATTTAGAAATACACTATTTAAAACAAGGCCAGAAGAAGAACGTATTAGCGAGGATCTTAGGAAACAAATAAAAAGCACAGTACAAAAGCTAAGAAAAGAAAATGGGTTTTTATTAATTGATCGTAACCTGGTTAAGATGAAAGATGCTAAAAATAAAATAGCACCTGCTGTGCAGCAACTAATAACAATTGCACCGAATGTAGCAACAGACCCTGAGAGTAAAAAATCATTCTTTCATTTTGGACCACATTTTTCTGATCCTAATGAGAAAAAGGTAGAGATGGCTGATCACGCATTACGTGCTGTAGCTGAAACAACATATTATGCAAAAAAGATATCGGGTGTTGTGGACGAAATACAAGGTGTATTGGGTAATTTGATTGTTACATTGGATAATTTGAGTAATGAGGTGATGCAACTTAAAGAAACACTTCGAGAACCTATCACGGCAGTTTTAACTGAGAGTGAAGGCCATTCTGGAAAATTAAAGGATAACTTTAGTTCTCTATAAATGAGTAGTGGTAAACATAGTTTTTATCATTTGATTTTTTTATCGAGACTGTACACTGAACTGTGTCAAGGTTAAAAAGCGATCAAAAAAGCTAATTAA
>CALLKE010000174.1 GCA_938008555.1 uncultured Pedobacter sp. | reverse complement strand
GAACATATTAATTACCTATCGCGCCTCTAGCCCGAAGCATTTGATCTTTTTTACTTTTCAAACAATACGCATTACCTTTAAACCAATGAATTTAAATCAACTCAGCACTTTTCTAGAAAGTATTGCGCCATTGGCTTATCAAGAAGACTACGATAACTCAGGGCTTATTATTGGCGACCCGAACAAAGAAATTTCAAATGCTTTAATCTCTCTGGACTGCACTGAAGAAGTAGTAGACGAAGCCATTCAGCATCAATGCGATATTATTATTTCTCATCATCCAATTGTTTTTCGCGGTTTAAAAAAACTGAATGGTAAGACCTACATCGAACGCGTAGTGATGAAAGCTATCAAACATGATATTGCACTCTATGCCATTCATACCAACTTTGATAACGTGCTAAATGGCGTAAACGCCAAAATCTGTTCGAAACTCGGCTTAACACAATGCCATATCTTATCACCCAAACAGAATTTATTTAAAAAACTAGTCACCTTCTGCCCCACTAATCACGCAAATCAACTACGAAAAGCATTATTCAAAGCAGGTGCCGGACATATTGGTAATTATTCAGAATGTAGTTTCTATGCAAACGGAACAGGCACATTTAAAGGGAATGACTCAACCAGCCCCTTTGTAGGCGTCAGAGGGCAACAACATCGCGAAGAGGAAATCCGTATAGAAACCATCTATCCCGCTCACATTGAACATCATTTACTTAAAGTATTAAAAGAGTCACATCCCTATGAAGAAGCTGCCTTCGATGTATACTCACTCAGTAATCACGCTCCACAAATTGGCTCCGGGATGATTGGTATCTTGGAAAAGGCTACAGAAGAGGAAACATTTCTGAGATACGTAAAAAAACAGCTCAATACCAAAGTCATACGCCACACCACCTTTAGAAATAAGAAGGTTCATCGAGTAGCCGTTTGTGGTGGTGCAGGAAGTTTTCTATTACCTCAAGCCATACGAGCTGAAGCTGACCTGTTCATCACGGCTGATTACAAATACCACGAATTCTTCGAGGCCGAAAAAAAGATAGTCATTGCAGATGTAGGACACTTTGAAAGTGAACAATTTACACAAGAACTATTACAGGAGCTCATTACGAAAAAATTTCCTAAATTTGTGACCCGTTTAACAGGACAAAGCACAAACCCCATAAATTATTTGATTTAATGGAACAAACCATAGAACAAAAGCTAAAAGCGCTGTATAATCTCCAAACTTTACATACCCAAATTGACAAAATACGTCAGGTGCGTGGTGAGCTTCCTATGGAAGTGGCTGATTTGGAAGACGAAATTGCTGGCTTAGAAACCCGTATTCAAAAAATAAAATCGGAGCTAGATGAGCTTGAAGATGCGATTGTAACACGAAAAAACAACATCAAAGAAGCTCTAGCAGCTACTAAGAAATATGAAGCACAACTCAATGATGTTAAAAACAATCGCGAGTACGATGCTCTATCGAAAGAAATTGAGGTACAGGGCTTAGATGTTCAAGTATCTGAAAAAAAGATCAAGGAGTACGGCTTTGAGATAACCAATAAAACTACAGTGTATGAAAAAGCACTTGAACATCTGGAAGAACGTAAAAAAGACCTACTCTCTAAAAAGGCAGAACTAGATAACATTACTGCTGAAACAGAAAAAGAAGAAGAAAACATACAGGCCAAGGTAGAAGCTGCAGAGCCACTTATTGAAGAACGATTGCTCACTGCATATAAAAGGCTACGTAACAATGCAAAAAATGGACTAGCTGTTGTTACTATTCAACGTGATTCATGCGCCGGCTGTTTCAACCAAATACCTCCTCAAAGACAACTAGATATTCGCCAACGTAAAAAAGTTATTGTTTGCGAACACTGTGGTCGTATTATTGTAGACGAAGGATTTGCACTGGACGAACAACTGATACACGCTTAATAAAAAAAGCGATCCAAATCAGGGTCGCTTTTTTTATTTATGCAATGAGAATTCCCTGCATAATTTTTTTTGACCCTCCAAGCACTTTCGATACTTTTTATTTTACTTTGCACGCAAAAAACAAAAACATGGACTCATTTCTATTAAACTTACACGCTGGTTTTCGTTATGTCGTATTGCTTCTAATTGTTATCGCTTTATTTAGAGCGACAACAGCCTGGTTTGGACAAAAGCCCTATCTAGAAAGCGATCGAAAGCTTAACCTATTTACCATGATATCAGCCCATATCCAATTTCTAAGCGGTTTGATACTTTATTTTCACAGCCCTTTTGTAAAGTTTAGCCCGATGAGTGAAACGATGAAAGATCCTTCACTGCGGTATTGGACCGTAGAACATCTCACTATGATGCTGTTTGCAATCCTATTGATAACCATTGGTCATTCTCGTTCTAAAAAAACAGCAGGTGCTACACCGAAACATCGGGTTATAACTATTTTTTATGGTTTGGCTGTATTAGTGATCATGATTACCATTATACAAAGTGGTAGACCTATTTTGGGTAGATAATTACAAAAAAACAAGGCCATCATAGATTAACGTCTATGATGGCCTTTGTACAACAAATCAAAAACAAATATTCTTTCTAGTATGCAGTCGCATTAGCTGTTGTTGGCTTAAAGAAATCACCCGCATTCACAGTGGGTGTATTCGGATTTGTATTCTGCTCATCTTGCGGGTATAAAAAACGCTGTGGCAGAACTGTTGTGGTTGTCACTGTAGGTGAAATACCAAGCGCATTGCCAGTTCTACGAACATCATTGAACTGCTCAATCTGACCAATAAATGTCACGTAACGCTCTCCTAATATTTCCAGTAGCAACGCTTGTAAATTACTTAACGTAGTAGGGGTTGGATTTTTAATTCCCCCTGCATCAAAATCAGTAGAGACATAGGCTGTATATGTTAAGCCGAGTGTTTGATATGATGGATCAATATCCCCCCCCCCATTCATGTAGGCTCTGTGCGTGTTAAGTGCGGCTAATGCCGGGGCTGAATTGCCTAATTTTGCATTCGCTTCTGCTAGGATGAGATTGTTTTCTGCATAACTAACTAGTGGGAATGATGTACTTGGGCCAAAGAAACCAATACCGTTAACATTGTCACTACCATCATTTAAGTTTGCAGTTGACCCAGGTGCACTCATATACAAATAGTTTAATCTGGCTGTTTCATTTGTATTCGCATTGTTACGTCCCGCTAAAAAGGCAGGAGCAAAGGCGGGAGAAACTGCGGTTAAATATCCAGGGTTATCCCAATCCTGAAACGAGTTAAACAGATTCATGTCTACAAGGTGTGTACCACCATGCCTAGCAAGCATATCACCTGATGCACTATTAATACCATTAGCCGCAGATGCCATTGCATTTGCATAATCTCTCACATGTAGGTAAAAGCGCGCTTTCAATGTATTTGCAGCGGCAATCCATTGTGCGTTATTACCTCCATAAAAAATGTCTTTAGTACCTGGACTTGTTCCCACATTAGCTGAAAGATTCGTAATTGCTGCTGATAACAATGCTTGCACACCTGTATAAACTTGTGCCTGAGGATCAAACTTAGGGTTAGGGAAGCTATCGGGGTTGCCTGCCTGTGAAAATGGAACATCTCCCCATAGGTCGGCCGCCAAACCGAAGGCTTGCGCTTGCATTACTTGTGCAATTCCTAAAACCGTTTTGTTATTTACTGCCAAAGCCTGGTTCTGAATGATTTGAGTTTGGGCAATCACATCCGTATATAAGTTGTTCCAACTTTCACTATAATCTGCAGTTGTGGTAACATAATTGTTTAAGCTAGCGTATTGATTTGCTGATCCAGTAAATGACTGAGAAAACATACCTGCCATACGAGCAGTATTCCCTTCATAACATACAATACTAGCAACCTGTGCACCATTAAGCAGTAAGTTTAACGTAGCACCTGTTGGGCTATTCGGGCTAACATTTAGTCCATTTGTTATTTTTTTACAAGATAAAACTGGAAACAGTATGACGAGAAAAAGACAATATTTTATGAATCGTTTCATATTCCTTTATATTAATAATTAACCTTAATAGAGAATAAATAGGACCTAGTGTTTGGATTGTTGAAGTAGTCTAATCCGCGGCCATTCGTAACACCCGTTAAATTTGTTTCCGGATCAATACCTGTATATGAGGTCCATAATACTAGGTTTCTTCCAGTGACAGAAAAGCTGATTGACTGTAGCTTAGTCTTCGTTTTAAACTTCGGTCCTGTTAATAGATAAGAGACTGATAATTCTCTTAAGCGAGTTCGAGTACCTTTTTCGACAAATTGTGAAGCAACTGGACCAAATCCCCCCCCCAATCCACCTCCTGATCCAGCGGTACTATACCAGGCCTGGTTCAATGCAACTGGGCCACCTCCAAAGTCAGCTATTGCCCCACGAAATGTAGTTCCTGCATTAATTGTACTTCCGTCCCATGCCTTCAAGTTAGAAGATGCTGTTACTTCATTTCCAGTGCTCGCATGTGTACCAAAATTGATTAAAGCACCCCTGGTCCCATTCCATACATCTCCGCCCTGAACATGGTCAAATAAAACGGATAGGGTAAACTGTTTATAGCGGAACGTACTGCCTATTGAAGCAGTCCAATCGGGATTTGGATTTCCAATTACACTGGGGTTTGGAGCTGACTGAGGGAACCCATTCGCATCTAATATTAGTTTCCCATTCCCATCTTTAAGAAAATCTGTACCCCAAAGTACTCCTAATGGCTGGCCTACAACTGCATTGGAAGATGGTGCAGAGAAGCCATTAAGCACAATAGTATTCACTCCTTTTAAACTAAGGACCTTGTTTCTATTGGTCGACCAATTAAAATTACTGCTGACACTAAAATCTTTGTTTTTGTACCAATTATTTGCTCCTAACTCTAACTCAAATCCTCTATTTCGGATTTCGGCTGCATTATCATTCTTCAGGAAAAAGCCTGTACTAGCCGGCACCTGCACAGGAAAAATAGCCCCTGTAGTTTTATTCGAATAGTATACCGCACTCAAGCTTAACTTATCCGATAAGAACCTCAAATCTGTACCAATCTCGATCTCTCTTTTTCGTTCAGGTTTAATATCAGGATTTCCCTTAAGGTTATTTCTTAAATAGCCACCACTACCATAAACAGATGATGATGAATTTAGAGTAGGGCCAAAGCTCTCTGCGATTACAGCTGGAGAATAATACGTCGATGACAAATAAGGCTGTGGCTGAACTCCAACCTCACCATATGATGCTCTCAGCTTACCAAATGATAGCCAACTATTAATATTTTCTAAAGACTTTAATTTATTAAACTGCCATGCTAAAGAAACAGATGGGTAAAAGAATGTATGAGCAAATGTAGACGCCTGTTCCAATCTTCCTGTCAAATCAGCAAACAACTGATCATATAACTCAAAAGACAATTGGGTATACGTCGCTGTAGTTCGTATAAGCGTCTGCTCATTAAATGGGAACCGCGCTGAACCCGCTGAATTGGTTAAATCAAACGGGGCATTAGGTAAAATAAAATTCTGCGATGTAGAGCCAATATTTTCATACGTACGGTTATTATAATTAAATCCAAGCAATCCTGTAAACTTGGCATCCTCCGAAAAAGGCTTTGTTACTTTACCAATAAAGTCACTATTGAATTGTAGTTCTGATATTTGCTGCAGGGTTAAGCTACCGTTATTGTAAATGGATGACAAGACAGGGTAATTATCAGCTCTATTATCTGAATAGTAGTCAATACCCGCACGGACAACAAAGGATAGCCACATTTTGGGATCGAACTTGGTTTCAAAAGAGCCAAAAAAGCGATCTACTTCAGACGTACTAGTTATTTGATTTAAGGCCCAGAAAGGGTTATCATAACCAGAATTAACATTTATCCCAATTGGGTTGCGGTATGCTATTTGACGGTTAGGGAACAAAGCTCCAGTAGGATCCACATAAGTCCCTTGATAAAAAGTATTATCAAAATCAGGAGGGGTTCGTAACCCCCCTAAAAATAAGCCTGAGAGATTAGATCCCTGCTGTGCCCGACTTGATGTTGTATTTATGTAGTTCATATTAGTGGAAATTTTTAGATTATTTCCAAAATGACGATCTGCATTAATATTAAATGACTTACGATGATAGTCTGAGTTAGCTTTCAAAATACCTTTCTGATCTAAATTTGATAAGCTAACATAGTATAAGGTTTTATCGTCTCCTCCACTCAGGGTTAATGTATTGTCAAAATAATGTCCATCATTAAATAATTCTTTGGAATGATCAAATACACTTTGTGAGCTCTGGCCCCCTTGCGGATTTCCGATAGTTCCATCAACAAAAGGATAACGTATATTACCATTTGGCAAGATCACGTAACCGCCAGCTGTATTAAAAGAAGCTGATCCAGAGCGATTTGCTATTTTATCTCCCCATGAATAACGTTCTCCTCCACTGGATGTAAAAATCCCATTCTCACCTTGGCCAAAACTAGTTTGTAGCGGAACACTTCTATTTAATACATCGATTGAATACGTACTATTCAGTGAAATGTTAATTTTTCCAGGAGTTGCTTTTCCTCTTTTGGTTGTAATAACAACAACTCCATTAGCTGCACGAGTACCCCAAAGTGCTGCTGCCGCAGTCCCTTTTAAAACTTCCATGCTCTCAATATCGTCCGGATTTAAATCATTTAAACGAGATTGCTGCGTTGTGCCTTGAGTGAGAATTACTGATCCTCTAGCTGTTTCCCCAAGCGATCCGTCTCCAGATCCATATGAACTGTTAGACACAGGAACACCATCAATGATAAAAAGAGGTTGTAAATCGCCTGTAATCGTACTTTGCCCCCTAATCTGAATGTAAGTACTCGCTCCAGGATCGCCACCACTACGTGCTATTTGAACACCTGATGCTTTACTCGCTAAAGCGTTTAGAACACTTGTTTCACCCGATTTCATTAGCGCCTCTCCCTTCACTGAGGATTGACTAGTACCGAGCTTATCTTTCTCTACTTGAAAGCCTAGTGCAGTTACTACTACTTCTCCCAATTGCTCAGAGCTCGTTACCAGAGTGACATTGATAGCACTGCTTTTTCCAATTGCAATTCTTTGCTTAGCATACCCGACAAATTGAAACTCTAATTGCTTAGCCGTAGGTGGAACATCAATGGAAAATCGCCCATCTGCACCTGTCCGAGTGCCCAATTTGGTACCTGAAACCAGAATACTTACTCCTGGAAGTGGTAGTCCATCTTCCTTCGCTGTAACCACACCCGTAATCGTTCGATCTTGGGCTAATACTCGAATACTTACAAAAAATAAAAAAAACAAACTTTTGAGAATTCTTTTCATAGAAAATTAATGCCATAAGTGGATAAAACAGAATACTAAAGAGGCGCTCAATGTCAACAAATTAAACTATAAATCAAAAAACTTTTAATAATTCATTTTCATTAATTATACCATCAGATGAACATGTTGGATTTAAAACAGAGTAAACGAAAAGGTAGCTCCAAATATTTTACACGAAATATGAATACACAAAAAGGGTGTCCAATTATGTTGGACACCCTTTTTTGTGTATTACTTAACAATTAGTTGATATCCCAAAACAGCCTTGTTGTCACGAAATCTCCACCGATTACTCCTGCTGCTTGACTATAATTGGCTCCATTCAAATTTTGCTCTTTGATGGGGTATGTAAAACGAACAGGTATCCCTGTAGACGCCCCTGTAGCTGGTTGTAAAACTGGATACCCTAATCTTCTCCATTCTGTCCAAGCATCAAATCCTCTGTTATACAAAGCAATGTACTTTTGTTGACCAATTTTTTGTTTATAGGTACCTGTTGCTGTACTATAAGCAACTGATGGTTGTGTGATATACGCGCTATAGGCAGTAGCTGAATTAGTGCCCGTATTAATGGTACCCGAAGCATTCACAATATCATACCAGTATTGAATGGAGGCTTGAACGCCGGCATTATAGTATGCCTCAGCCCCAGAAGCTCCCCCTAAACCTCTTTCTGCTGCTTCTGCTAATAAAAACTCCGTCTCTGCGTAATCAAGAAATACACTGGCTAGGGTTGGATTGACAAATAAGCTAGATGGGGCTGAATAAGAACTATAAATATTAGAAGCCCCATTTACTCCTCCTACGTAAGCGCCTGATATTTGTGTAAAATACATGGGCATTCTTGGATCATTTAAGCTTTCCATCATGTTTACTATGGTTTGAGAAGCTACAAAATCAGTTCTGCCTGATTGTACTAGATCAATCCACAAAGGATTAGTATTGGGAGTAGTATTCAAATATTTAACTAGAGCATTATCTGCATTTGACTGAAAAACTCCTGCAATAAGTGAAGATGTAATATTTGTTGCTGCAATAGCGGGATATTTATCTGCAAACAACATGGCTAATTTCAATTTCAGGGTGTTCCCAAATTTAATCCAAGCAGATATATTACCTGCGTAAATAAGGTCCGAACTGCCATAGCTTGCTGATGTAGAATTGGCACTTAGGTTAGCGATGTCGACAGTTAGTCTATTTAATAAATCTGTTTCAATAGTATACGCGTCATCATATTTCGGGGTGATATTCGCATAATTTAACGCAGCAGTATAAGGTACATTGCCAAAAGTGTTCACCAGCATTTGATATGCATATACTTCCATTATATCGGCAATAGCAAGCTGGTTAGCTTTTACTCCAGCACTTTTTGAAGGATCGCTCGCTATTATATTTTTAGCTTGTTGAAAATCCTCCAAAACATCTCGGTACAAGACTTGAAAAAAGTTATCAGGGATCATCCGTGTTGTCAGATTATAGCGACTTTCATCCGTGTAGGTCGTTTCGGTCCATTGCTGCGTAATTAATCTGAATACATTCAGGTTCACATTTGTTGATGCGAGTAAATCAGACAAGTTTTTCTGTGCGTTAGCAAACAATGCTTCTGCAGGCACCATTGAGGCATCCTTCGTATCAACATTTAAACCCGTTAAGTCTTTTTTACAGCTGATTATAGCAAATACAACGATGGCTATTGTTAGTAGTATTTTCTTTTTCATAATGTAATACGAATTAAAATCTTAGTTTAACATTGAACCCAAACGTCCGGGTACTTGGATATGCTCCTCCTTGAAACCCTTGTGCATTACCTGCACTTACACCTTCTTCTGGATCAGCATAAGGTACGTTCTTGTGAATAATCCATAAATTCCTTCCTACAAGTGATAAATCAACTCCTTTTACAGGACCTAGCCTTGCTAGCATTTTTCTAGGTAACGAATAGGTAACAGCTATCTCCCTCAGCTTAATATAACTTGCATCATACACAAAAGCTGCATCTGGATTTCTTCCATATCCATAAGCTTGATAGTTATTAGTTGTTCGTACTGTATTAGGTTGGCCATTGGCTTGCACACCTGGCCTAATAAATCCACCTCCATTGGCAATCGTATTTCGAGACGGATTACCTAAATCATTTAATCCAGCTGTTTCAGGGTATAAACCCGTTGCTAATCCATAATACTGATCTAATGAGAAGACATCTCCTCCATGACGGATATCTAACAAAAATTTCAGTGATACATCCTTATATCTAAATGTATTGTTTATCCCAGCAAGCCATTTTGGATTTGAGTTACCAATTACTTGATCGGACGTGGCTGTTTTCAAATAATCTCCATTAGGACCCACTACTTTTTGTCCATTTTGGTAGATATAGTCTGACCCTGTAATCACGCCATAAGGCTGACCCACTACAGCACTTACATTAATTCCTCCTTGGTAAGATCCAATAACTAGCCTATTTAGATTTCCATATAGTGCATTCACTTTACTACGGTTTGCAGTCCAGTTGATACCAATATTCCACGAGAAGCGCTCTGTTCTAACAGGACTTCCTGTTAGACCTAGTTCAACACCTTGGTTAAGCACATTCCCAGCGTTGATGTATTCAGAAGAGTAACCCGATGCCGTTGAAACAGCGAGATTAAATATTTGATCAAATGCAGTTGCTCTATAATAGGTCGCATCCAAGCCCAATCGATCGTTCAGGAATGATAGCTCAAAGCCTGTTTCAAAACTATGCACACGCTCTGGCTTTAGGTTGGGGTTATTTTTGACCGAGTTCACAGAAAACAATGTAGTCGTTCCAAATGGAGTTGGCTTTGTATACACATCTGCTATACTCTGCACAGGTGCATCATTTCCTACCTCTGCATAGTTTATTCGCACTTTTCCATTGGATAACCAAGAAAAATTAGGCAACAGTTTTGAGAACTGGAAGCTCGCCGAAATTGCAGGGTAATAATATACATTGTTTCCTGATGGTAAAGTAGATGATTGATCCCCCCTCGCTGTGAAATCGAGTGTAAGCATATCCTTATAGATGAAGGTAGCTCCAAGGAACAAGCCTTCTACTTCACTTTGTTGTAAGCTTTCGAAGGGGGCATTTATTCCATAGAGTGAATTTGCCAATGAATAGGTATTTGCTGTAGCTAATCCACCGTTGGTTTGTGCCCAGATAGTTTGATATGTCCTGTTACGGATGTTAGATCCTAATAAGCCCTTGAAATCCCAATTGGAATTAATCCTTCTGTCAAAGTTTAATAACAAATCGCAATTGATTTCTTTAAAATTGCGATTATATCGCCTATAATAAGGTGGATTCTGGCTAGGTGTGGTACCAATAGCTTGGTGCTCTTCCTGCATCTCATCATAGTAATCTAGTGATACTCTTCCCAAGACATTCAACCATGATGTAGCTTTGTAGTTTAAGCTCACATTTCCTAGATATCTATTTCGCTCGTCCTTTTCAGGATTTTGATATCTGACGAAATAAGGATTGTCCCAATACAAAGCGTGAAGATCGCCATTTGAAGGATTAGCGGGGTTCCAAGTAATGTTTTGTCCTGTTCTAAAATACGCTGCTTTTTGCTCCTGAATGTCCACATTGGTTTGAAACCACTGCCTAAAATTGGTCATCAAATTATTATTATCATACCCAGTACCGTATCGACCAAGGCCCCGAGTTTGAGTATAATTAATAGCCCCACTTGCTGTCAGTTGATCAGTGATATTTAAGGAGGAAGCAAGATTGATCATATCCTTATCGATCTTACTATTGGGCAGAATTCCTGCTTCATTGCTTTTGGTATACCCCATTTTAAAAACACCTCTATCACTTCCACCACTAATAAATAGGCTATTGTTAACCGAAACAGGATTGTCAAAAAGAGTAACAGGGCCATTTGCTGCTGGCATCCATGGTGTAGGTTTGTTATAATTAGGAGATGTTGGATCAAATGCATCCCACTGGTATACTAACTGATTAGTGTTAAACTGCGGACCATACGAGGCATCATCTCCCGTATTCGCTACTGGATAAGGCCCCAGGGCCGGATTAACAGTTGCTGTTTTAAGAAAATAGTTTTGGTATCCTCCACCATATTGGTTTTGGTATTTAGCAAACGTGCTCTTATCAACTACTCCAACAGAGATACCCGAGTTTAAAGAAATGCCAAGCCCCTTTGTTCCCTTTTTAGTTGTGATTAAAATTACTCCATTAAACCCCCGCGAGCCGTATAGTGCAGAAGCAGCTGCACCCTTCAATACACTTATAGAGGCAATATCGTCTGGATTGATATCAGATGCCGGATTGCCATAATCATACCCCGCGCCCCCATTCCTCTGAGTTGCACTGTTAGAGAGCGTATTATCTATAGGCACACCATCTACCACAAATAGAGCTTGATTGGATCCAGTGAATGATTTATTACCACGTAAGACTACATTTACAGACCCTCCAAGTGTATTGTTTTGTCTGATTTCTAAACCCGATACCTTACCAGATAAGCCAGAAATAAAGCTAGAGCTCCTAGATCTACTTACTTCATCTCCCACCACCTGTTGAACTGAATAAGGCAATGTACTTTTAAGCCTGGTTTGCCCCAATGCTGTAACCACAATCTCCGATAATTGCTTAGCATTTGGAATCAATACCACATTGACCACATGATTAGCACCAATAGTAACTCGCTGTTTAGCATACCCAACAAACGCAAATTCTAGCTGCTTCGCTGAAGATGGCACTACGATGGAAAATCGTCCATCCATATTCGTTTGGGTACCAATTTTAGTGCCCAAGGTCAATATTTTCTCAACAGATGCAGCCCCAGACTCGCTTTTCTCAGCGTCAATTTTGGCGCCTAAAACGAGAACACTTGCTCCTGGGAGTGGTAAGCCATCTTCCTTTGCTCTAACTATACCCGTTATCGTACGATCTTGAGCGAACGTCCTAGCAACCATAAGCAATATCAAAAATAAACCATTGAGAAATTTTTTCATGAACACTTGATAATTAAGATTAATAATTTAACTAAAAATCGGGGTTCGCAATATCAAAATAGTAAACTCCAAATCAAAGAATTTCTTATCAATTAACTTTATTAACATATGTTGATTTTATAGGCAACTATAAGGGTATTAAAAAGCCTAAAACAATTAGAGTTATGACGAGATAATACTATTTTCGCATCCAGAAAAACAGTATAACGTCCGTGAGAGTTCAGCAATTATACCTTCTTTACCTTCAGCATCCGACAATTTGCACTGACACGCGTACTATTGCTCCAGGCTGTCTATTTTTTGCTTTAAAAGGCGCAAATTTTGATGCAAATGAATATGCCGATCAAGCCATTGATGCTGGAGCATCTTATGTGATTGTGGATAACGTAGCGTACCAAAAGGATGATCGCTACATTTTAGTGGACAATACGCTGGATGCACTCCAAGATTTAGCGCGTTTTCATCGCCAGCAGCTTACAATTCCAGTAATTGGAGTGACGGGGAGCAATGGCAAAACCACAAGCAAAGAATTAATCAATTCCGTCTTGTCGCAACATTATAAAACGTTCGCCACACATGGTAACCTTAACAATCATATTGGAGTACCCTTAAGTGTACTTTCTATTCGCCCTGATGTAGAAATAGCCATTATTGAGATGGGAGCAAATCATCAAAAAGAAATCGAATTTTTATGCACAATTGCCCAACCCAGCCACGGAATCATCACCAATGTTGGCAAGGCACACCTAGAGGGCTTTGGTGGTCTTGAAGGCGTCATGGCTGGAAAAGGCGAACTATATGCCTACCTAAAAAAGACAGAAGGCACTGTTTTTATCAACCAGGATAATCCACTATTGTTGAAAATGAGTCAAGCTCAGAACTTGAAACACATGATCTACTACGGAACAGGTGTCAATACACTCATCCAAGGAGAACATGCCCCCCCCTCAAATAAACGTGTTCAAGCAAATCCATTTTTAGCAGTAAAATGGCAGATTAATGCACCATCAGATGATACTACACCACATACTGCTCAATCTAACTTAACAGGCTCATACAATTTTGAGAATATTCTAGCAGCCATCTGCATCGGCCACTTTTTTGATCTTACTATTGCTGAGATCAATGCAGGAATTGAAGGTTATCACCCCATCAACAATCGATCTCAGGTCATCAAAACCAGCCATAACACAGTCATTTGTGATTATTACAATGCCAACCCAACAAGCGTATCCTTTGCTTTGGATAATCTCGCCAGTATGGATGCACTCAACAAAGTGATCATTCTAGGCGATATGTTTGAACTAGGTAATGAATCAAAAAAAGAGCACCAAATAATCATCCAGAAAGCAGCTCAGATGAACTTAAACCAATGCATTTTTATTGGTCAAGAGTTTTATAAGAGCAAAGACGAGATAAATCAATTCTACTTAAACACAAAGGAGGCTGTAGATGCTCTTAATAAACATCCAATACGGAATGCAACTATTTTACTAAAAGGCTCTCGAGGAATGAAATTAGAGACACTCGTTGATCTCTTATAACTAAGTTCTAGCCAAGTGAGCTAGTGTGTTTTCATGATCATAATGCATTGATATATTTTTTGCCTTAAACGCAACTGTTTTGAACAAAAAATATATCTTTCGCCCCAGTATCCTCAGTCGGAATCATGAAAAAAGCCCTCATATTGACAGTAATGACCCTATCTCATGTTGCAGTATTTGCACAAACTGGCCGTGACATTAAAGCGACAGTAAGAGACTCTCTGGGGAACAGCATTATCGCAGCAAGTGTCAAACTCGTATCAGCCAAAGATACATTCACAACACGTACAGATATTGATGGTAATTTCATCATCAAAAACGTTAAATCATCTACTTTTCTAATCTCGATTATGAGCTTAGGGTATAAACATTTCATCCAACGCTGCTTATTTAATGACGGAACAGAAACCTTAACATTACCCTCAATTGTCCTCAAAAGCGAAGCTCGACAACTAAATGAAGTAGTCATTTCAGGAACACCAGAAATTACAGTTAAAGAAGATACCCTCGTATATCGCACCAAGGATTATAAACTACGAGACGACGCTGTTGCTGAAGATTTATTAAAGAAATTGCCTGGAGTATCTGTTGACAATACTGGTAACGTAACCGCGCAAGGCCAAACTATCACCAAAGTGCGTATTAATGGGAAGGACTACTTCGGAGGTGATGTAAAAACGGCCACACAAAACATACCTGCTGACGCGATTGACCACGTCATGATTGTGGATGATTATGGTGACCAGGCCAATATCACAGGAATGAAAACTGGAGATCCAACAAAAGTACTCGACATTCATATTCGACCAGATAAAAACAAAGGTTATATGGCCAGAGGTGCATTTGCTAAAGGTACGGATGGTCGTCATCAGGCTTCTGCAGCAGTCAACTCACTAAACAATACTCAGCAAATATCTTTTCTCGGAAATTTCAATAACACCAACACTTCTTCATTTAATTTGGGAGGAGGGAACAACAGCCCTCGTATTCTACAAAACAGCCCCGGTATACCATCATCCAGTGCAGGGAGTAGCACTAATGGTATTACTACACTCAGCTCCATTGGCCTTAACTATCGCAACGAGTGGGGCAAAAAACTGAGCTCCTACGGAAGCTATAGCTATGCAAAAAACAACAATGAATTAATCAATAACAGTGTTCAAGAAAACAACTATCAGACCACGCTAGTTCAAAATACTCAAAACGTGACTAGCAATATGATTTCCAATAGTCATCGTTTCACCTGGAATTTGGAATACAAGATTGACACCCTAAACTACCTGAAAATATCACCAACATTTACCTCCAACAACAGCAGCACAAACGCCTCTGGAAACTCTATTTTAAGCAACAATGGTATTCAAGCACCCATTATCTCAAATTTAGATCTAGCTGGAACCAAAAATCCAAGCATAGGAGGAAATATTTTGTTTAACCACCGCTTCCTAAAACACGGTAGAAATTTTTCGCTAAATATTGCAGCAACCGATGCAACGAATGATCAAAATCAAGATGTAACCACTAGTTCAGCAGTTGCCTATCAACGTCAAGCCCAATTTATAACGAGCTGCACTCCCAACTATACCACAACCCTATCTTATCTAGAACCGCTAAATCAGACTTCATTTCTGGAGTTTAATTATGCTAATTACTACGCCCTGTATAACAACACCCGAGTAACTAACAATATTAGTGCGATAGGAGTAAGTACGCCAGACTATACATTAGGCAATAATTACGACTATTTTTTTACTACCAACCGTATAGGAGTTAATTACCGTGTCATTCAAAAAAAGTACAACTACTACATCGGTGCGGGACTACAACCATCTGTTTTATCAGGAGAAGCAAAAGCACTCAATATTTCTAATAGAAGTACAGGATTTCTTGTCATTCCAGCAGCGCGTTTTTCATACAATTTCTCTAAAACACATTCTTTTAATATGGTTATTTTTGGAAAAAATGTTGAACCAACGTATGCTCAACTACAGCCAAGCATCGACCAATCAAATCCACAATTCCCCGTTCAAGGAAATCCAAATCTGGGCGCCCAGTATAGTCAGATGCTTCGGATCAGGTATAACAATTTTAATTTCAATACAGGCGATGTACTATTCACAACACTATCAGCCATGTACACCAAAAATAATATCGTAACAAACACAGTAAAGCTCACTAGTGCTAGCACAAGTACCATTACCCAACAAATCAATTATCTAAATGCTGATGGATACTACACTGTCACAGGTTTTTATTTATGGTCTAAGCCCTTTGCTGAGAAAAAATATGTTTTCTCTTTGACGGGATCAGCCAATTACAACAACAACATATCATACAGCAACAACCAAAGAAATACAGGTAAAAACTGGGTATTAAGCCAAGGTTTCGGTGCCCAAATAAATCCACATGATTGGCTTGAAATAGCCCCTAGTGTAGCTTACAGTTACAACACAAACAAAAACGATTTACTCACAGAAACCGACACCAAAGTATCTACATGGACTTTCAATTTCAGCAGCAAAACCTATATAATAAAAACATGGCTTATTGGCTCCGATATGAGCAAAGCCATTAATAGCGGGTACAGTACCGGTGGTTTTAATCCTTTTATCATCAATCTTTATTTAGAGAAACAATTCTTCAAAGGCAACAAAGGTGCTTTACGAATAGCGGGATTCGACATCCTCAATCAAAATGCAAGTGTATCACGCACCGTTGCAGGAAGCTCCATTACAGATAATTATAGCAATTTACTAGGCCGATATTTTCTGTTAAGCTTCACCCTACGTTTGCAAAGATTTAGTGGAAAAGATGCCCAAGACATCCTAACACCCACTGGGCGCCCAACAAGAAACCGTGACGGGGGAGCTCCATTCCGCTAGAACCTTAAATAGAAAGATCCAACTAAATCGTACATATATTTACTTTTTCGCATACGCTGATGACTCTCATATAAAAAACGGTAGTGTTTTTAAATGTATGATAGTTTAAAATTCCTGGTGTGCATGACAAGTTT
>CALLKE010000173.1 GCA_938008555.1 uncultured Pedobacter sp. | reverse complement strand
CTGGTGAGATCAATCTGAATGATTTCGAAGAAGTGTGGCAGTATGGAGCTAATCTCGGCGAATCGAATGCAGATCCGTTGCATCAGCAGGATGGTGCGGCGGCGCAGACGCCAGTGAAGGGGGTGGAGAGAGATTAAAGATCTAATTTTAGAAAAGAAGGGTTGAATGAAGTAGATTTCTCAGATGTGAAAAGGAAATTATATTTTTTATCATTGTGGCTCACAAACTACACCTATGGAACTACAAGAAAATCTATTACAGTTAAGATTAGATCAATACGACGAAAAGCATTACGAGCAATTTACTACGCGCTCCGAAGCAGACAAAGCTATTCATTCATTAAAAGGAATTCTGACGGGTATTTCGTTAGATGGAGAGATAAATTCTTCCGAGGTTAATGAGTTGTTTACTTGGACTAAAGTTCACCATAATTTAATTAACAAAAACCCATTTAGGGAGTTTATGCTTTTAATTCAAGAGATTGGACGAGATGGGCTAAGTAATATTGAAATTATAGAAGATCTATTTTGGCTTTGTCAAAAATATGAGAATGAAGCCATCTATTACAATGCTATTACATCTGATTTACAAATATTACAAGGTGTCTGTCATGGGATTTTATCTGATGGGATAGTGAGGAATGAAGAGATATTTCCATTTGAAAAATGGTTAGAAGAACATAGCCACCTAAATACATATTATCCATACGATGAAATATACTCACTGTTATCATCTGCTACCTCTGATCGAGTTATAACTGAAGAGGAGCGGGTAAGGTTAAAAGCGTTTTTTTATGAATTCGTTAATCTGACGGATATTAAAGCGAGTGAAAAAATTGAGTACGAGATAAAAGATGTTAAAATATCAGGAGTATGCACAATTGATCCAAAAATTACCTTTGATGGAAGCGCATTTTGCTTCACTGGAGCTTTTGAAAGAGCTTCTAGGAGTCAATTGAAGAAAGAAATTGAATGTTTAGGGGGTACATTCAAAGAGGGTGTGTCCAAAAGCACAGATTATTTAATCGTCGCTGATAACAAAAATCCGTGTTGGGCTTTTGCCTGCTATGGAAGAAAGGTTGAAGCTGCTATTGCATTAAGAAAGACAGGTCATCATATATCATTAATACATGAATATGATTTTTGGGATTTTGTTGATGATTTAAAATAATTAAGCTTCTTTAGGCGAAGTCTAGGCACATTATTTTAATGCAATGAAAATAGCTGCTAGTGCAGTAGAGAGACCAACATCCCCATCACTGCTTTCCTATAAAAAAGACATCGACATAATAAGACGAGTGTTTTTGGAGATTTGCATCTGCATCTTAAAAATAACACTATTAGTCAGCGCCCTTTTTTATAGGAAAGCAGTGGCACTTTGAGCCCAAACAGTGAGAGCAGTCCATACTTTGTTTTAGTCGTATAAATTCAAAGCTTGCTTTTACTGTTTTTCCTTTTTTTTATCTCATCATACTTCTTGAAACACTACCAATGAAAGTATTTAAATCATTGTATCATGCAATTTTTGTTTTAACCATACTAGTCGGGGCTGGTTGTTCTATTCATAGACAGCAACTGTTTATTCAGGAGCAAAAGGTGAATACAGTAAGCATAAAAGTCCCTGAAATAACAGCACAGTCAACAATAGCTTTAGGTGGTCAATTAATAACGGTGCCATTAATTGATATCGATCAAATGAGCATAGTGAGTATCAATATGAATTTTAGCTATGCGAGTGCGTTTGATAGCATACTCAATAAATACCAAAAGGTGGATCATATAGATTCAGGTCTTTATCTAGATTCTACGTCGTTAAGTGTATTGAAAGATCGTATCAAATATTATAATACCCTGATTGTAGAGGTTTCTGATACATGTGCTACCGATCAGCGAGTTATTAATTTGATCAAAGAAGTCGAGCAGTCAAAACGTGTGATTATTGCGTTCTTTGGTGCTGGCGAAAATTTACCACAATTTGATTCTATTAAATCGTCCATTATTTGGTGTAAGCAATATAGTCGAGAAGGGGCAATGTATGTAGCCCAGGCCATTTTTGGTGGAGTTGAGGTAAATAATACACTGAAGGAGTCATACTCCAATGTATATAGAGTAGGTTTAGGAATCCCCATTAAAAAAATGCGATTAGGATATGCAATTAGCCCTAATAACAATGGAATCAATACACAACATCTTCAGTATATAGACACGATTGCTTTAGAAGCTATTCGCCAAAAAGCAACTCCTAGCGCTGTTGTGATGGTAGTAAAAGATGGCCAAGTAGTGTATAATAAAGCATTTGGGACGCATACGTATGGTGGTCAGGTAACACGTATTGATGATATCTATGATCTGGCTTCAGTAACAAAAATAGCTGCCACTACATTAGATGTGATGCGTCTGACCGAGACGGGAGCAATAAACTTAGATAGCACGCTTAAAACATACATCGCTAGAACACGAGGATCAGATAAAGCCAATATTACGCTAAGAGAGGTCATGCTACATGAAGCCGGCTTTGTACCCTTTATTCCATTTTATAAGAAAATAAAAGAGACGGATTACAGTCGAGATTCTTCGGACGTGTTTACAACCAAGGTGGCGGATCATTACTATTTGCGTAAAAACTATTTCGAGCAGATCATGTGGCCCGAAATGCTAAAGTCACCGGTACTTACTCGTGGCAAATACGTGTATAGTGACTTAAGCATGTATTTTATGAAGGAAGTGGTAGAGAATGTATCTGGTGAAAAACTAGATCAGTATGTTTTTGATCATTTTTATAAGCCTCTTGGGATGAAAACGGCAGGATTTAGCCCTAGAAATCGTTTTAGTGTAAATCAAATTGTTCCCACAGAGGATGATCTTGTTTTTCGAAAAACATTATTAATAGGTTATGTACATGATCAGGGAGCTGCTATGGCTGGTGGTGTGGCTGGGCATGCGGGATTATTTGCCAATTCGAATGATCTGGCTATTTTGTTTCAAATGCTTTTAAATAAAGGCACGTATGGTGGTAAACAGTATTTCAAGCCTAGTACAATTGATTTATTCACCTCGCAACAATCAATAGTAAGTCGTCGTGGTTTGGGGTTCGATCGTACTGATCCAGATATAAATAAAACATATCCCTCAAAACTAGCATCTCCACAAGCGTATGGTCATACGGGATACACAGGAACGTGTGTTTGGGTGGATCCTGTGTATAATTTGGTTTACATCTTTTTATCTAATCGGATCAATCCGCAGGTGTCTAGTAAGCTCTCTGAATTGAGTATTCGAGGCCGAATTCAGGATGTAATTTATGAAGCTATAAAAAGTCAAAACTAGACTTTCGAAACCAACAAGCTGTCACAAAAAAGCATCTTCATTTTGAAGATGCTTTTTTGTTCATTTAGAATTCCATCTCCACAACAGCAGTTCAAATAATCTCCAACATCTAGTTTGAGTTTACCGTTCATCTCATCTTGGTGGTGAACTGAATATGATAAAGAATTTGAAAAAACGAGAGCAGTTTGTTAAATATTTAATAGACAACCTTGCTAAGTTTTGATTGATAAATAAGCGATGTTAGTTTGATTTCTTAAAGTTTGTATAAATCCATTTTTGTTTAAACAATGTTTTAAATTTGTGCATTCAGTGATGTTTTTAATATTGAAATAAATAATATTTATATCTGATAATCAGGTGATTGTTTGTTTTATATGAAACTTTATTTGATATAGTTTTTTGATAATAAAATTAATTTGGCTAATTTTTTTAGTATTGATGTAAAATGAATATATTTTTTATTAATAAAAATCTTATATCCAGTGTTTTAACATGCTTTATGTCATTAATAAATGTATATATATTAAATGCTCAGCCTGTTGATGTAAATCAAAATCCACCGAGTATCATCTGGAGGCAAATCAATACGGATAATTTCCAAATTATTTATCCTGTATCTTTTGAGACGGAGGCGCAGCGTGTGGCAAACACACTTCAAAAAGTGATTTTTGAAGTGTCAAAATCTTTAAATAAACATCCTCGAAAAATTTCTGTTATTCTTCAAAATCAGAGTGTGTTATCGAATGGGTTTGTAACACTTGCACCTCGTCGTTCTGAATTTTATACTACTCCTGCTCAGGATTTCGACGCCCAGGATTGGTTGAATAGCTTGGCAGTTCATGAACTCAGGCATGTAGTCCAATTCGATAAGTTGGGTGGGAAATTTGCCCATATTCCATTTCTTGAGGGAAATTTAGGGGTTATCTTAAGTATTGAGGTGCCGTCTTGGGTTTGGGAGGGTGATGCTGTGGGCACAGAAACTGCTTTGACAACTACTGGCCGTGGAAGGCTGCCTAGCTTTGAATTAGCTTTTAGAACAAATACGTTAAGTGGTATCCGATATTCATATGCGAAAGATTACTTGGGGTCGATGAAAGATATTACCCCCGGTTATTACCCGCTCGGTTTTTTTATGACAACGAAACTCAGAAGAGACTATGGAGCGTGGATACTAGATAGCATCATGACAAACATTAAAAACAACCCTCTTCGGCTTTATAGTTTGAGCAAGGCTATAAAAAGATATACGAAGCTGAGTACTTCTCAATTGCATGATGCTACAGTATCCGAACTAAATCAATTATGGCAAAAACAAAGTGATAGAACCAAGCCTATTCTTTATGCTCCAATAAATAGAAGAGTGGATCAATTCCCTACAGATTACTTACTTCCTGTAGCTCTTTCTGACATGGAAATACTTGTACTTAAACAGAGCCAAAAACAGACACCTATGCTTGTACTCATTGACCCAAATGGAGCAGAGAGAAAAGTATTCAATGTTGGCCCACAGGTGCTACCAAATTTTAATTACAGGGCCGGGAAAATTGTTTGGGATGAATTACGTGTCGATATGCGTTTTCAAAAACGATCCTTTAATGTGATCAATATCTATGATTTGGGGAAAAAGGAATATCATCAATTAACACATCGAACCAGATTATTTGCACCCGCATTGTCTCCCGATGGGAAAACAATTATAGCAGTACATGTTGCATATGATAATAGTATCAGTTTGGTCGAGTTGGATGCTGCGGATGGACACGAAATCAAACGATACGTAGATCCAAGTAAATCAAATCTACAAGCCCCCCAATTTAATGCCGATGGAAGTAAGATTGTATGTGTTTCGGTAAGTAAAACAGGAGCAGGTATACTTGAATTTGATCGAACCAGTGGTTTACCAGATCAACTCGTTGCTGGTCAAAAACAGCAAATATCCCGACCAACTTATGCAGGTCGTAAAATATTATTTAAGGCACATTATAATGGATTGGATAATATTTATAGTGTAGATCCGCATAATAAAAAAATTGTTCAGCTTAGCTCAGCTCATTATGGTGCTTTTAATCCATCATACGATGCTGTAGGAAAAAGAATTCTTTTTAATAATTATCAGGTTTCAGGCTTAGATGTGACTTCCATGGCCTATCATGATACGGATGGGACACCAATCAGTCAGCTAAAAAATACCTTCATTGATTTTGCCAAACCTCTTGTCATGCAGGAGGGTAATGAAGATATTCTTGATTCTATCCCTACAAAAAAGTATATCAGTAAACCATATCGTGAATTGGCTAGTCCATTCTACATTTACAACATTCAGCCTATTTGGACAAATGTGGATCAAATTCGAGCTCGAACCATCGGTGTCCAATTGGTATCTACCAATAAGTTAAATACAATGAACTTTAATGTTGGATACCAATATGATCAGGAAATAAAGGGAGCAGAGCAATTTATTGGGTTTACCTATAAGCACTTTTATCCAATAATTAACTTCACATATAGCAACAGAAAGCAATTATCATACACTCAAATAAGTAATGGAGCCTATACACCTTTTACTTGGCGTGAACATTATTCTACACTACAATTGGGTCTTCCTTTTATGTTGAATCGAGTCAATAAAATCTACTCATTAGGATTGAATACATCGACTAGTTTTAATTACCGATATGATGTTAGTTTAGCTGGTGTACCTGGTTTTATTACGCTGCTTAAATTTCCGATGACCTATGAAATTTATGTCAATAGAAACACAAGTAAGAGCAATACGGATTTAGCCCCAAGGTGGGGACAAGGTATTAATATAACCTACTCTAATTTCCCATTCAGTGATAACCAAAGTGGTTACTTGCTAAGCTTTAAGAGCATGTTTTTTACTCCTGGATTTGGATCCAATCACTCATTTCGGGCTAATTTTAGCTATCAAAGCAGTACTGGGGCTTACCAATACACCATTGATATTCCTTTGGTAAGTGGCTATGCCAGTTTAGCACCAACATCAAACCTTAATAATACACTTTTGCTTAGTTATCAATTTCCAATCGTTTATCCAGACTGGGAAATTGGGTCTTTAGCCTATATCAAAAGGATAAAAGCTGGTTTTTTTAGCGATTTTGAAAATGTAGGCCAATACAATCCATTTGTGCCACGCACCTATGGGATAACATTAGGTGCTGATATAAATTTATTTCGTTTCGACTTCTTAACCTCAGGGATGAATGCAAAACTAATTTTTGTCAGTCATCAATCGCTATTAAATCCGATACTTCAATTTGGTCTTAACATTAATTATTAATCAATGACATTGAAAACTATTTTTATCGTTTTAATTTCTGTTTTTTTGACTATCGTTCTGATGAATAATACGGAAGACATCCACTTTTGGTTATTTGGCGATATGAAAGTTTCAAAACTAGTAGTACTTGGAGTGATGTTTGCTGCTGGGTTTGTTTTTGGTATACTCATGACAAGCCCTAAAAATAAGATCATCACAACCGAATCTCAAGAAGAAGAGATGCAATCTTCCTTAAGTGATGAGGATCGGGCATACATAGAGTAAATACAGATTGTTTTGGTTGAGGATTTCTCTAGGGATTGATAATTTATAACTTTGGCTGAATTTATATAAATAACATGATGCAATACGATGTCGTAGTAATAGGTAGTGGACCAGGCGGATACGTTGCCGCCATTCGGTGCGCCCAATTGGGAATGAAAACTGCAGTTATAGAAAAATATAGCACCTTCGGAGGAACCTGTCTTAATGTGGGCTGTATTCCATCTAAAGCTTTATTGGACTCTACCGAGCATTATCACAATGCCTTGCATAATTTCTCGGCACACGGCATCCTGCTAAAAGATCTAAGACCGGATCTGAAACAAATGATTAAACGCAAAGACGAAGTTGTACAACAGAATACAGCAGGTATCACTTTTCTTTTCAAAAAAAATAAAATAACCTCTTACCAAGGTTTAGGCTCGTTCATCGATAAAAACACCATTAAGATTTCAAAATCAGATGGAAGTTCCGAAAATATTACAGCCCAGAATGTGATAATTGCTACTGGTTCTAAACCATTCGTTTTGCCTTTCATCCATGCAGATGGCGATCGAATAATAACCTCTACTGAAGCTCTCAACTTGCAAGAAATACCCAAACACTTGATTCTGATTGGAGGTGGAGTTATTGGTCTAGAATTAGGGTCTGTGTATGCGCGCTTAGGGTCAAAGGTGACAGTTGTTGAGTACGCAGATTCCATCGTTAGCACAATGGACAAAACGTTGAGTAAAGAGCTGCAAAAATCATTAACCAAGTTGGGAATGGAATTTTTGCTCAACCATCAAGTGAAAGGTGCTGAAGCAAAAGGTAAAAAAGCAGTTGTTACCGTTGAAAACCCCAAAGGAGAAAAAATCAGTCTCGAAGGCGATTATTGTTTGGTAGCAACAGGCCGAATCGCATACACAACAGATTTGGGCCTTGAGAATATAGGTATCCAGGTAGAAGAACGTGGTAAAAAGATTACAGTAAACGATCGGCTCGAAACGGTTGTTAAAGGAGTATATGCGATTGGTGATGTGATACGTGGTGCGATGTTGGCACACAAAGCAGAAGATGAAGGAGTATTTGTTGCCGAAGTAATTGCAGGTCAAAAGCCACATATCAACTATAATCTGATTCCTAGTGTTGTTTATACTTGGCCCGAAGTAGCCAGTGTAGGTTATACAGAAGAAGCTTTAAAAGAAAAAGGAACGAAGTATAAATCAGGATCATTCCCTTTTAAGGCAAGTGGACGTGCAAAAGCAAGTATGGACACGGATGGATTGATCAAAGTCTTGGCGGATGCTGAAACAGATGAGATACTAGGTGTACACATGATTGGTCCGCGTGCTGCCGATATGATTGCTGAAGCAGTAGTTGCGATGGAGTTTCGGGCATCTGCTGAAGATATTGCACGAATATGCCATGCACACCCAACTTATACCGAAGCGTTCAAAGAAGCTAGTTTGGCTGCCACAGCAAATCGAGCAATACATATTTAAGTAGTAATATCATAGCGTGTTGCGACGGGTAGTCTCAACATGCCTATGATTGATTACACGGTGCCAAAACATGTTGACAATAGAAAATAATTTCCCCTTAAAAAAACTAAACACTTTTGGTGTAGAGTCTCATGCACATTTTTATGTGCAGATTAGCAGTGAGGAGGATCTGAAAGAGTTATTTGCTAATTCTAGATGGAGAGGTGAAAAATTGCTGATTCTGGGAGGAGGAAGCAATATTCTTTTTGTAAACGATTTCGAAGGCTTAGTTGTTCATGTTCATATTTGTGGTATAAGTCATGTCAAAGAGGATAATCTAGTTTACGTAACGGCAGGCGCAGGTGAGGTTTGGAATGATTTAGTTAATTACTGTGTAGATCACCGTTTCGCTGGGCTAGAAAATTTGAGCTTAATACCCGGTTCAGTAGGAGCATCTCCCATCCAAAATATTGGAGCATATGGGGTTGAGTTGATGGATGTATTTTATTCTTGTAAAGCTTTCGAAATTGAAACAGGATTGATTCGAATCTTCAATCAAGCAGATTGTAATTTTAGCTATCGCGATAGCATATTCAAAGGAAAGCTGAAAAACAAATATATTATCACAGAAGTCACCTATAAATTAGCTACTGACTTTAACCCTAACGTCAGTTATGGGGCTATTGAACAAGAGCTAAAGAAACGAGGTATTGAAAAGCCTACGATAAAAGATATTTCACAAGTTGTCTCCCATATTCGTGTAAATAAACTACCTGATCCATCTACTATCGGTAATGCAGGTAGCTTCTTTAAAAACCCAGTTATTGAACAAAAACAATTTGAATATTTACAAGCTACTTTCCCAGATATGATTTATTATCCAGCGGGAGAGAATCAAATAAAGCTTGCTGCAGGTTGGTTAATAGAACAATGTGGATGGAAGGGGAAGGTTGTAGGAAATACGGGTACTTGGAAAAACCAAGCATTGGTACTTGTGAATCATGGAAATGCCACAGGCGATGAAATCTTTAACTTCTCAACGGCCATCATTGAAAGCGTTCAAAATCATTTTGGAGTTTTTTTAGAACGAGAGGTTAATGTGATCAATTAATTTCTCGAATTAATCTTCTTATTTTATTTCAAGCGTATATTTGCAGCAATTAAGTAATTATCTCCAATGGATGATATAAACAGTAAAAACGACAGTACTCAATACGCAGTACAGAATACGCAGTGTGTAACTATGATTAACATTACATTTCCTGATGGTGCAGTTCGTCAATATGAGCAGGGGGTTAGTGCTCACCAAATAGCCTTATCTATCTCTGAAGGATTAGCGCGCAATGTTTTGGCAGCTGAAGTAGATGGTCGAGTGATTGATTCCAATCGTCCCATTGAATCAGATGCTATTGTTAAATTATTGACGTGGAGTGATCTCGAAGGTAAAGCTACATTTTGGCACTCATCGGCACATTTACTAGCCGAGGCTTTAGAAGCATTATATCCAGGAATACAATTTGGTATTGGGCCAGCCGTTGAAACAGGTTTTTACTATGATGTAGATTTTGGGGATCGAGAATTCTCTTCCGACGATTTTAAACAGATTGAGGATAAAATTCTAGAATTAGCCAAGTCAAAGTCGGAGTATGTGCGCCAAGCTGTTTCTAAAGCAGATGCAATCACTTATTTCACTGAAAAAGGAGATGACTATAAGTTGGATTTGATTAAAGACCTAAAGGATGGCTCAATTACTTTTTACACACAAGGTAATTTTACTGATCTATGCCGCGGTCCACATATCCCCAATACCGGCTTTATTAAAGCAGTTAAATTGATGAATGTGGCTGGTGCTTATTGGCGAGGGGATGAAAGTAGGAAGCAGTTAACTCGTATTTATGGGGTGACATTTCCTAAACAAAGCGAGTTAGCCGATTATTTAAAAATGCTTGAAGAGGCCAAAAAGCGTGATCATCGTAAGTTGGGTAAAGAGCTGGAGCTGTTCACATTTTCTGAAAAAGTGGGAATGGGTTTGCCTTTATGGCTACCAAAAGGGGCTGCTTTACGTGAGAAATTAATTGATTTCTTGCAGCGTGCTCAAGCGAAGTCGGGCTATGAACAGGTTGCTACTCCTCATATTGGTCATAAAAATTTGTATATCACTTCGGGACATTACGAAAAGTACGGTGCTGATTCATTTCAGCCGATTAAAACACCACAAGAGGGCGAGGAGTTTTTTTTAAAACCGATGAATTGCCCACATCATTGTGAGATCTATAAATCAAAGCCGCGTTCTTATAAAGATCTGCCGGTTCGTTATGCTGAATTTGGAACTGTTTATCGATATGAGCAAAGTGGCGAGTTGCATGGCCTCACTCGTGTGAGAGGATTTACACAAGACGATGCACACTTATTTTGTCGTCCTGATCAAGTGAAAGAGGAATTTAAGAAGGTGATTGATTTGGTGCTTTACGTTTTTAATGCTTTAGGATTTGAAAACTATACTGCCCAAATCTCACTTCGTGATCCCAAAAATAAAGCAAAATATATTGGCTCAGATGAAAATTGGCGACTTGCAGAATCAGCCATTATGGAAGCTGCCGAAGAAAAAAATCTATCAACGGTAGTCGAACTTGGCGAAGCTGCGTTTTACGGTCCAAAATTGGATTTCATGGTTAAAGATGCTTTGGGGAGAAAATGGCAATTAGGGACTATTCAGGTTGATTATAATTTGCCAGAGCGTTTCGAGCTTGAATATACAGGTAATGATAACCTGAAACATCGGCCAGTAATGATACACCGAGCACCCTTTGGTTCATTAGAGCGTTTTATTGCTGTTTTGATTGAACATTGTGCAGGTGAGTTTCCACTCTGGTTAACACCCGAACAATTTATAGTTTTGCCGATCTCAGAAAAGTATGAAGATTATGCGAAAAAAGTTTTAGAATCAATTAATAATACCGATATTCGCGGGTTGATTGACTCGAGAGATGAGAAAATCGGTCGAAAAATACGCGATGCGGAGGTGAAAAAAATCCCCTATATGCTTGTAGTTGGTGAGAAAGAAATGAACGATGGGATAGTTTCTGTTCGAAAACATGGGCAAGGTGATGTAGGTAGTATGACGATTGAGGAATTCAGTGACCAATTAATTAAAGAAATAACCGTTTAAGTAAAATATCATTTGGCATTAGGTAGACCAGGTTTTAACAGAGGCCCACGCCCTCCGTTTAAAAAGAAAGAAGCAGAACATAACATTAATCAGTTCATTAGAGCGCAAGAATTGCGACTCGTTGGTGATAATGTAGAATCAGGTATTTTTAGTTTAAGAGACGCTTTGGCTCTCGCTGAAGAGCAAGGGCTAGATCTAGTTGAGATATCTCCCAATGCAGTTCCTCCTGTTTGTAAAATTGTTGACTACAACAAATTTATTTATGAACAGAAGAAAAAAATGAAAGAGATTAAGGCCAATGCAAAACAGACGGTAATTAAAGAAATTCGTTTTGGCCCCAATACAAACGACCATGATTTTCAATTTAAACTGAAGCATGCGATCAATTTCTTAGAAAATAGTGAGAAGGTGAGAGCTTATGTACATTTTAAAGGGCGAGCTATCGTTTATAAAGAGCAAGGAGAAATTTTGTTATTAAAATTTGCTCAAGCACTGGAGGATGTTGGGAAAGTAGAGCAGTTACCAAAATTAGAAGGTAAACGAATGTTCCTAACTGTAGCACCAAAGAATGCAAGTAAAAAATAATCAAATAGGTAAAAACATATAAAATAAAGTTATGCCAAAAATGAAAACGTGTTCCAGTGCTAAAAAGCGCTTTAAGCTTACTGGAACAGGTAAGGTTGCGAGAAAAAACGCATACACAAGCCATATTCTAACCAAAAAAAGTACGAAGCGTAAGCGCGCTTTAGGCCAAACTAGTTTGGTATCTGATGCTGATATGGGTAATGTTAGACGTATGCTTTGTATCGGAAAGTAAATTTTAAATTTTAATTAACCAGGTACTCGGTTCTAAGCTTTCATCATTTGAAACACCGTTTATCAAAAACTAAAACAACATGCCACGTTCGGTTAACGCAGTAGCGTCAAGAAGAAGAAGAAAAAAGATCTTAAAATTAGCCAGAGGTTATTGGGGATCAAGAAGCAAGGTTTATACTATTGCCAAAAACACAGTTGAAAAAGGTTTGCAATATGCTTACCGTGACCGTAAAACAAAGAAAAGAGAATTCAGAGCGTTGTGGATTCAACGTATCAACGCCGGCGCTCGTGAACACGGAATTTCATACTCTCAATTGATGGGTAAGTTATCCCAAAAACAAATAGGTTTAAACCGTAAAGTCTTAGCTGATTTAGCAATGAATAATCCAAGTGCATTTAAAGCAGTTGTTGATACAGTGAAATAGCTGATTCGGAGCATTTATAAATAACAAACAAAAAGGGAATCTTAATCCGATTCCCTTTTTGTTTTATCTGAACTAAGATTTAGTTGAGAGCTAAGATATTAGAGAGTATTCCGGCTCAACTAAGACTAAGCAGTTTTAAAATGTCTTTAGTGAAGAGATAGCCACGAAAAACCTTGATTTAGATAATAAGGCCGTCTTTCATCATTATTTTATGATCTGCCATATCAGCTAAATCCTCATTATGAGTGACAATGATAAAAGTTTGATTGAGGTGAATTCTAAGATTAAGGAATAATTGATGTAGACTTTCGGCACTATTTGAGTCCAAATTTCCAGATGGTTCATCAGCCAAAATAATTGAAGGACTATTAATCAGTGCTCTAGCAACTGCTACACGCTGCTGTTCACCACCCGAAAGCTCAGTGGGCTTATGATTAACTCGGTCCGACAGGTTAAGTAGTTCAAGCAGCTCGGCTGCTTTTTTTGTAGCCTCTTTCTTACTCTTTTTTGCAATAAATGCAGGGATACAGATATTCTCTAACGCAGTAAACTCTGGGAGTAGGTGATGAAACTGAAAAATAAAACCAATATGCTTGTTTCGAAAAGCGCTAAGTTTTTTTGATGATAACTCATATACTGGGGTTTTATTGATTAAAATTGTTCCCGAATCAGGCTTATCTAAGGTTCCAATAATATGTAATAACGTACTCTTGCCAGCACCAGACGCACCTACAATCGTGATAATATCCCCTGTTGAAGCATGAAGATCTACTCCTTTGAGGATGGGTATGTTGCCGTAAGATTTCGTTATTCTCTTTGCTACAAGCATGGGCGAAGATACAATTTATCGCAGCCTGAAATCAAAAAATCACTGTATTCTTTTTCTATTTTGAGGCAAATTAATAGCTTTACATCAAAATTTTGGAATAATGAACATTCACGAGTATCAAGGTAAAGCGATATTAAAAACATTTGGTGTAAGAGTTCAAGAAGGTATCGTTGCCGATACTCCTGAGCAGGCAGTTGAGGCAGCGAAAAAGCTTAAGGCAGATTATGATTCTGACTGGGTTGTAATCAAAGCACAGATACATGCTGGTGGACGTGGTAAAGGAGGGGGCGTAAAGCTTGCCAAAAATTTGGATGAGGTTAGAGAAAAATCAAGCCAAATTATCGGTATGCAGTTGATCACACCTCAGACTGGATCGGAAGGAAAAAGAGTAAACAAGGTTTTAGTTGCACAGGATGTTTATTATCCAGGAGCGAGTGAAACAAAAGAGTTTTATATGAGTGTGTTACTTGATCGTTCTAGAGGGTGTAATATTATCATGTATTCTACAGAAGGGGGAATGGATATCGAAGAAGTGGCAGCTCATACTCCACATCTCATTTTTAAAGAACAGATTGATCCGAAGGTAGGTTTACAGGCTTTCCAAGCGCGTAAAATTGCGTTTAATTTGGGACTCAGTGGTGAAGCTTTTAAAGAGATGACCAAATTTGTTTCAGCTTTATATAGAGCTTATGAAGCGACCGATTCATCTATGTTTGAGATTAATCCTGTTTTAAAAACGTCAGACAATAAAATTTTAGCAGTGGATGCCAAAGTAAATTTGGATGATAATGCGTTATTTCGTCATCCGGATTACATGGCCATGCGGGATGTAACGGAGGAAGATTCAACTGAAGTAGAAGCTGGAAAGTCAAACTTAAACTACGTGAAATTGGATGGAAATGTAGGCTGTATGGTGAATGGTGCAGGTTTGGCAATGGCAACCATGGACATTATAAAAATAGCTGGTGGTGAACCTGCTAACTTTCTAGATGTGGGTGGCACTGCAAATGCTGAAACTGTGAAAGCGGGCTTTAATATTATTTTGCAGGACCCTAATGTACGTGCCATTCTGATTAATATTTTTGGTGGTATTGTGCGTTGTGATCGTGTGGCGCAGGGTGTAATTGACGCTTACAAAGAAATTGGTAATATCCCAGTTCCAATCATTGTTCGTTTACAAGGAACGAATGCTATTGAGGCTAAAAAGCTGATTGATGATTCCGGTTTGAAGGTATATTCTGCTATTCAGTTGAAAGAAGCAGCCGCATTAGTTACAGAGGTGCTATAATAGTTAGAATGTTTGATATGAGCTTGTTGCTGTACTAAATATTTAGCGTAAAATTATCTGTATCTTTTAAAAAAGGAAAGGCCCTACGGGTCTTTTCTACTTCTTCTTTATAAATAGTGAAAGTGTAAAGATCCTCGTCATTGGGCTTATAGTAAACAGTATTTCCATTTGGATCTATGCACATAGAATCGCCAGAGTGATATATTTCATTGCCATCGTGTCCATATCGATTAAGTCCAACAACATAGGATTGGTTTTCTATGGCTCTTGCAGGGATAAGAGTTCGCCAATGTAAAGAACGTCTTTCTGGCCAATTTGCGATGACAAGTAGCAGATCATATGCCGCATGATTATTTCTAAGCCATACTGGAAAACGTAAGTCATAGCAAATAATCGGGCATATTTTCCACCCATTTAGATTGACAATAAGCCTTTTTTTACCAGCTGTATAATATTTATGCTCATTACCTAAGCGAAATAAATGACGTTTGTCATACTTTTTGAAGTTACCATCTGGATACATCCAAATTAATCGGTTGTAATATTGATGCCCTTCATTGATAATCAAACTTCCTGTCACAATGCAATCAAATCGTTTGGCTTGTTTATTCATCCATTGTATTGTTTTTCCATTCATCTTTTCAGATAAATTTTTCACATTCATTGTGAATCCAGTATTAAACATCTCCGGCAGGACAATAAGATTTGTTTTCTCTCTGATGGTCGACAGACGTGACTCTATATTTTGTAAGTTTTTATCGATATTTTCCCAAAAAAGGTAGGCCTGAAATGTGGTAATTTTAAGCATTATTGATTTGGTTATTCTAAGATTATTAAGATGATGCTCCAAATCTAATGATTTGTATTTAAGTTAAAATTTTAAATGTATGTGAATGGTGAATAGGCTAGATAGAATATTTTTGATTGGTTTTATGGGAAGTGGTAAATCTACGCTTGGACGAAAACTAGCTAAATTGTTGGGATATGAGTTGATTGATTTGGATAAATTAATTGAATTAGAGGTGGGTATGAGTATTCTCGATTATTTTGAACAATATGGTGAGGGTGCATTTCGTCGACTGGAACGTGATTTATTACAAAATATAAACCATCCTAAAAAGGTGGTTTTTGCGACTGGGGGAGGAACTCCATGTTATTTTGATACAATGGATTGGATGAATAAAAATGGGATAACAATCTACATTGCTTTAAAAGTTCCAGTATTGGCTAATCGTCTGAGGAATGCCAAAATAGATCGACCACTGATCAAAAACATGCAGGAAGGTGAATTGACAGAGTTTCTCACAAAGAACTTGGCAGAACGTGAAGTTTTTTATAATAAAGCAAAATTTATAGTTAGTGGGATTGATTTAACAGCAGAAAAGTTAGCTCACTATCTGCACATGATCAACTAAGGTAAACAGCATCTTCTTCATCCTTGTCATCAAGTACAACTTTGATATGCTCTTGTAAAACTGTTGCTAATTCTAGGCCTATAAAATTAGGTGTAATAGGAAAGAGGCAATGATTCCGATCTACCAATACAATAGTTCTTAGTTTTTTGACAGGAATATTTAAAAAAAGGCCTAAACCATAGGTCAGGGTTCGACCTGTATTGAGTACATCATCCACTAGAATGATTACTTTGTTGGACGCTTCAGATAACGGGATATCGGTGCTTGCTTTTAAGTATGAACTTTTTTTATCAACACTTACCATTATTAACGTTATCTGAAATGTACTAATGTGTTCTAAATTTTTCTGTAAACGTTTAGCGAGAGCATATCCTTTTTCAAAAATACCTGCAATGATTAATTCTTTTTCGTCTAAATTATCTTCTAATATTTGGTAGACGATACGATCAACTTTTTGTTGAATTTGTTCTTTGTTAAGGAGTCGTATTTTTTCTGTAGACATGTTTTGAGCGCGCCTAGTTTTAAAGACTGACGTGATGGCAAATCTAATAAAAAGATTAACCAGCTACTTTAGTTGGGCTTGATCAAATATTGGTTGGTAGTGTATCTAAATGTATGATAGGTAATATTTGGATAAAATATGATCGAAA
>CALLKE010000172.1 GCA_938008555.1 uncultured Pedobacter sp. | reverse complement strand
GCTTACCAAACACCAGCTTGCACACTTCCCAAATACCGAAAACAATTTCTCTAAATCTTCTACAATTCTCCCAGAGATAAAGAACAGCCGCCGTTACCGCTGCAACCGCTACAGCAATCCAGCCTAGTACCGGAATATTGGCCACCGCTATCGAAAAGGTGCGTACTGCTCCTGTTGCCCATAAAAAGGAATTACGTAAGCCATTGATCGCTTTTCTGAATGTGCCAGTGGTTTTGCTAGCGACTTTTTGCCAGAAAGCGAAAAGTTTGGTTTTGGCCGTGTTCTGTTTGAGGGTTGAGGTGAACTTTTTAGTGGCTTGATCTGTGGCTGTAGTCTCTTTTCTAAAGGCTTTTACGAGTGTAATTACGGAATTTATCCCAGTTGCTCCCTGCATAACCCCAGCTAGGCCTGTAAAAATCCCTTGTATATAAGGTAATCCAACTTTTATACCATTAAACAAGCTAATTTTAAAATTATCAACGTCTGCTGTCATTCGCCTAAGGCCTTCAGCATAACTACCCATTACTACCTTAGCTTGATCAACGGCCGTGTTAGAGCCCTGTATTTTTCTATTGTAATCATCAATAGCCTCACTGCCATTAATTAGAGCTATTGCTGCCGCTGAATTTTCTTTGCCAAATAATTTCGTGATCAAAGCCGTATCATTGATAATTGGCTTTAAGGCATTTAAACGATTACTTAATGGAATCGACTTATCTCCTAATTGAGCAATGCTTACACCCGCAGCTTCTAACTCTGCTTTCGTTTGTTTCGGTAAAAAACGACCCTCACTCAAAGTACTTAAGGCATTCCGTAAAGCCACACCTCCCTCAGCTCCTTTCTTGCCTGCCTTGTCTAATACTTGTATAGCTGCGTTTGTTTCAGAAAAAGAGACACCTGTCGTTTTAGCCACCATTCCTACGTTTTCTAAAGCAGATTTGATTTGGGGAAGCTCAGCGGAACCTTCTTTTGCAGCAGCAGCCATGATGTTCATCATTTCAGCCATCGTCTTGCTCGCCTGCATTGGATCATCCAGGCTGATGCCGTATTGGTTCATCGCTGTGGTAAGCACCTCTGTAGCAGCGACTGTACTTCCTCCCATCGTTTTGGATAGAATGTTTACGTGATCACCCATAAGCTTAAGAGCCTCTGTACTCTTGGCTATATCAGGAGAGAGTTGTGATAGTAAGAGCTTGTAACTTTCCACATTTTGAGCTGCGTCAGTCCCAAAAGCCTTTGCACTGGCTCTTGCAGCTTCACTAATACCATCTAAAGATTTACCCGTTAAGCCAGTAATAGCTGACAAGTCAGTTAATGAGGTATTTAAAGCAATGCCTGGTTGGCTAGCTTCCTCAAGGGCGGTGCTTAAACTACGAAGACCTTCTAGTGCTTGATTTGCAGCCAATAAACGTTTCCAGGCTTTCTCAAAACGACTAGTCATTTTTTCAGTATTCATTGTAACCTGGCTGATCTGTTGATTTAGTACATTAAAAATATTAACCGGCTTGATGCTAAAATCAATACCGTAATGCAAAATATTACCCATTTTGTTTCATTATTATTACATTTGGAGAACAAAACAGCTCTCTATGACATTATACTTTATTTGCGCGGTGATTATTCCAGTAATATTGTGTTATAAATTTCTTAAAGCACTTTGGAGGGATGATTTCGATAGTCGCCCAACCTGTGACTGTAATTGCAATTGCAAGAACTGCCAAAACACAAAACAAACCCCACCCACATATACCTACACAACCACCCCAAGCACAACCACTTCAACCACCCAGCTCTAACCCACTTCACCACCAAAAAGCCTAACCAACATTTCAGCCTGATTACCCAGTCTCCATTGCTCAAGCCATTGTGCCTCCGCATATAGATCACTCCATTTGCTTAGGTTTAGTTTTTCGGGATCTAGACTAAAGTTGGCTCGTATGAGCGCATTGCCCATGCGTATGGAATCCTCCCCGTTGTGTAGGGAGGTTACAAGTTTTTTATGTGGCCCTCCAGCGGTTTCATAATTTCACTTAGTTGCGCAATAGCTGACAAACGCACGCGTGGGCGTTTCTTCATTGCTTCATCGCAGCTCAATAAGCAATTATCAAATAATGCAAGTGATGCTTTTACTTCATCTTGCTTCGATAAAGCCGTAATAGCTGAGAGCGCATCCATCGTTGGTTCCTTAAAAATGCCTTCGTATTTATCATCACCTTCGGTAACGGTTACTAGGCTTAAGCGGCCATGTTTGGCTTTCAATTCATTCAATTGATCGGGCGTTAAGCCACAGATTAGTTCGTTTGTCATGTTGTTATATTTTTTTTGTCTTGAATCAGGATAAGATGGATGGGAGGATAAAAAGGATTGGAGCGGTTGATTTCTTTTGCTTTTGACCATAGGCACCAAGCATCCTCCTGATCTTTACATCCTTTTTATCCTGATTCAGACAGGTTATTTACTTATTCCACACAATGTTCGAAACCAGCAATTCCAGTTCCACTTGTGCTTTCATATCGCCTTCTTTCCAATCGCGGCTTTGCTTTTTGAACTCGCAGTTCTTGAGCACATCGCGCATGATCGGGCCACTTTCAGGTTGATAGGTTACCGTGATGGTAAATGGAGCCAGACGATTCAGCTGGCCATCTTTTGCTGTAGCAGCTAAGGCCATGGCTGTTTCTACCGATAGCGTGATCGATGCCGAAGCTTTTACGCGTCCGTAACCACGTGCTACCGGATAGCGACCTGCACCATACACATCTTCCTTTTCCTGATCCTCTTCATACTTGATGGCCGTAATGCCGGTTACCGGCAAGGCGCCAATCGTTACAATGATATCGCCCCAGCCGTACG
>CALLKE010000171.1 GCA_938008555.1 uncultured Pedobacter sp. | reverse complement strand
CACTTAACCGTACATCACATAGCGCAAAATCAATAAAAACAAGCACATAGAGTTTTCGATCGATAGTTTACAAAGTTTTTATATCCGCGAGCCCTTTTCTGTAGGCCCTTTGCGACCCCGTTGATAGCTTCTGTAAATCCATTTGTCCAACGATTTTCAAAATAATTTAAGATCTCCGCTTTCCATGTTATCAACGTTCTTCTGAGTCTTTGAACGGGCTCAAGCAAAGATGTTTTCATGGTTTCAATAAGTCTTTCTAAATTCTTTTTTGCTATTCGGTAGCCTCGACATCGATACACTTCTCGCAACTTCTCTTTCATCCGATAAAGCTCATCAAGCTCTGGATGATGACTTAAGTATTTATCGATATCTGATCGCACAAAATAATCTAAATCTTCCCGTTTTTTTAATAGCAATTTTCTTTTAAAAAGATCCTGCCGATGACCATGGATTTCTTTTCGAACTTTCAACAGCGCAGGAGTTATAAGCCTTAGCATGTGGAACTTATCCGCAATAATAATTGCGTTTGGAAAATACTCTTTAACAAAACTTCGATATCCATTCGACATATCGATCACGACGACTTTGACATCCTCTCGACCTGGAATGTTTTGAATCTTCTCGATGATTGATTTTTTATCCTTGCCTAAACACATCTCAAAAAGTCTTCGTTTCTTAAGATCACAGAACACCGTTGTAAACTCCGTAAAACCCTTGCTACGACTGAAAAAATGCTCGTCGATACCAATCACCTTAGGCCAACAAAGACCCTTTCTTTGATTTAAGTTTTTAGAGAGTCTTTCGTAATGAACTTTATAAATAAATCCCGATGAACAATAATGATGTTTTCTGACAAGACTTAAATTTGTATAACTTTCGCAATCATCTGAGACCGTTTTTCGAAAATGATGCGTTGTCCTTCGGCGCGGCCAAACACAATCAACGTTTTCAGCAAAAGGCTTCCTACAGGTTTTACAATAGTACCTGTGCTTATGGATTTTAAGCCATAAAGGTTTCTCGCGAACTGGTGCATCGCGTACTGTGATCGATATTTTTCCGCATCTTACCGAAGCTTTTGAACTGCAACGGGGGCAGATTTCAAAGGGTTTTCGAACTTTTTCAACATCCCACATAAAACCGTTTTTAAAAGCTTTAGAGGATAAAAATTTTAGTTCCTTTGAGATGAAAAAATCGGCTAGATTATTTCTGGGCATAATTAAAGGATCCTTTCGTTAACGTGAGTTGTGGTAAACCCATCGTATCGAAAACTTTTAATTATGCTTATCTTTTTTGACTCATTGCCTTATACTGTTATCCGGGGAGATCCCATTTAATCGTAAATAAAATGATCTACTACGGCTATACAAGGTAAATTTTGTAAATTATTTTCCTGAAATATCCGTTGGGTTAGGTTTTATAAATAGCACGAAATCTTTCATCATATCTTCAAGCTGCTTTCCTTCTGGTATCCAATAAGTATGCCATTCTCCCATTGTCCCCGTTGATTGTTCTTCGAAAAATCCACAAGAAATTTTAGTAAGTGCATTACTTTGCAATTCAAAAACCGCCTCCGCGGCCTGACCACCTTCAAACGTGTTCCTATACGTGTGCCTATAGAAATTCTTATACCTATTGGTAATTTGATAACTTGTATTAGCCTTGATTAGTCGATCCTTGCTGCTAACTTCTTTAACATATAATTTACAATATGAGCGACTATCTGCCGCACGAAAATCTGCATACTCTTTGTTAGGTGGAATATTAACGTCGTTTAAAAATTTAATCGTGCTATATCCCTGATTTAGAGACAAATCGTTTGGATCTGGATGAGCAAATGCTTGGCAAGACAAAATCAAACTAAGAACCGCAAAAAATTTTGTTTTCATAAAAATCTCCTTGAATAAAAGCTAGATACCGTTCCGAAGTTTGTGGGATTGATTTCCCTTTATTCAAACCAGAACGATCTTTCGATGGTCTACGTAGCGATAAGCATTCCAGGTTCAAGGTGAGTTTTATTTGATGTGAAGATAAAAGAGCGGCTAAACGATTTACACTGAGTCGCTAACAGTCACCGTCAAAAAATTCGACAGTGCGATTTTTTTGATTTTAGAGCAAATCCGTTTTGTAATTTAAAGACTTATCAGGGTCTTCTTGTCTTTATTAATCCATGTATTTGGATGCGGGGCAAGGAGGCCTTCTTCAATGACAAAATCATCAAAAAAATTATCTTTGCATATTGGCTCTGAAATCTGGCTCAAGAATTTTTCTTTTTCGCAGTTAATTCTAAAGGTGAAAAGGCTGTTCGACTGCGAAGGCATTCCAGGCTTTGTAAAGATGATGGTAATTTTGGTTGAAGGTATGTTGATTAAATCCGGCACTGAATGTCCACGCTGCAACTCGAACAAGTTACAGCTTCACGATAAGTGCGGAAAGAAGATGAAGACATCGATTGGTTGTGTTGATCTGGTTTCATCGCGAATGAAATGCACTGCTTGCAAGAAGACCTTTTCGCCAATGATGCGGTTATTTGATGTAGATCCATTTTCTAGAAAGTCGCGTGAATTTGAAAAACTAACTCTGGAAACTGTGACCAATCAAATCTTCAGGCGTTCGGCTAAAAACTTAAACGACACGATGAGGTTTAGCATGGGTCATACGACGCTGTAGCGGTGGTTTACAGATACTGACACTGTTAATATGAATCAGAAAATACGAGTTGACGACATCATTGCCGATGGTACGGGATTCAAAAAAGACAAAGATGACAAGGGTTCCAATCGCGGCGAAATTAAAATTTTAATTGGCTACAACAAAGACGGCAAAGTGTTTCCGTTTGGCGCTTGAACCAGAGCCAGCTGGAAAGATATTGGAAAACTGATTAAAAGTAAAAACCATCCGAAAAAAGTGTCTCTTGTGAATTCAACTTCAAAATGAAATTCGGTATTTTTGTATTTACGTTGTTTAGCAAGTATAGAGTTAAAAGTAGATAAGATTTTTTTATCAGTCATTATTGCTACTACATGCCTTGAGGGCTAAAGAGTATGCTTCTTTTAATGATAGTGGAGTTCCTAGCTGCTGGTTTAGGTCGAATAAATATTTGGCTTGAGTGAGTGGATCCCATGAGGAATAGTTCGGTACAGATTTTTTATTTTTTGATTTTCGTACTGATGATTTTGATTCGATGATTTTCATTCATTTCCGTTTCGTGATCCCTTCGAAGTTGGTGCACCAGAGCAACTGTAACACTGTATTTTGTCCTCCATCAGAAATCCAAGTAATTACGCATATTAAGCACGTTCCGCTCCTTAAAATCAAGAGTTTCCTCCACAAAAAATATATCGAAGAACGGCTTACAATTAACCAAATCGCTACTGTCACTATGTCCTCCAGATCCACAGTTAAAAAGTATCTTAACGCCGCAGGTATCCCAATTAGAGCTGAAGAACATCGAATTGGAGGAGCCAATTACGGTGAGCGAAAACTCAATGGCAGAATAGTCCCCCACCAAAAAGAATTAGAATTAATGGCTAAAATGAAGACTCTGCGTCAACAGGGGTTAAACTTTCAACAGATTGCCAATATTCTCCAAGGTTTGGATTTGCCAACAAAGCGTGGTGGCAAATGGACCAGAAACACAGTTCAGCAAATTTTAAAACGAATGCAAAGACAAGAGGACCTAAAAAATTAATTTCAAAAGACACTCAACTTTTTAAATTTTAGGAGTGTTTCATGCAAAACCGAAAAGTTTGCCTATATTGTCGTGTTTCCACTGATAATCAGCAAGGGGGGCTGGAATCTCAAATCAGAGCATTAAAAGACTGGTGCTTTCGTAACCAAGTTCAAGAATATGAACTCTTTACTGATGAGGGAATCTCAGGAGCAAAGGAAAGTAGACCTGCTCTGAATAGATTAATGTCGATGGTTGAAGATAATGAGGTTGAGCAAATCATTGTTTTTTCCTTCTCA
>CALLKE010000170.1 GCA_938008555.1 uncultured Pedobacter sp. | reverse complement strand
TTAATTAGCTTTTTTGATCGCTTTTTAACCTTGACACAGTTCAGTGTACAGTCTCTGAATTAATGAAGACTCTTTCTCCGATTTAGGCTCTTATATTCTAATTCAGTTAATCGTCTCACATCCAATAATTCTTTTGTCGTTTTATGCGTGATTACATTGAGCCGTGTACCATGGCGATTATCATAATGATGCAGAGCCGAAACACCTTGATATGTTCTTTGAATGGCCTCATTGCTAAATAATTTCACATGACCTGCTAAAAAATCTTCAAACTTGGCTTTTGCCTGGCTTGTATAAGCTCCTGTGATTCCAAAATCTCCGGCATAGTTGTTGAATGCTTTTTTCAGCTTTTCTGAATTATTAAAAGAAATCATTGAGCGATCGTTAGAGGGTGTTATTCTTTTCACAGTTGCGATGACCCGTTCTTTTGGCAAAACTTCAAACTCTTTTTTGCATCCAATGCTAAATAGTATAATAAGTGTTATTGTGCTTATTGGCTTTAAATTTTGTTTCATCTTTTACTGTGAAATTGATGGCCATCTTCCTGAAATAGCTAACTCATTAGCCTGGTTGGGATTTAGTTTTGTTACTTTATGAAACTCAGTTCTTCCAGACGTTATCTTGTTAAGTTCTACGTTGAGCTTTGTGTTAGGATTATAGATATTCACCATATGGCTGTGTTTTCTCTTAGCATCCATACATCCAATTAAAATACTTGCAGGATTCTGCATATGTTTTTCTAAGGCATTTATAAATTTTGCTTCTGCTTTGGAAGTCCAATCTTCGTTAATCCCGAGGTTTTTAGCATTAATATAGAATGTCTGTCCAGTAGGTCTTTTTGAGCCATTTTTAAATCCGAGCTCTCTATAAGCCGAGCCAGGTAGGAGGACGGCATATGGTTGCTTTCTCTCCTTAAGACTTTGGCGGACCCCTTCTGCTTCGGGAGGTTCCCACGAGAATGATTTGGTTGATTTTGGTTGAGATCCGGTATTGCCATTAATTAAATTGGTGGCTGTACTCTTCTGCTTAAGCAATACCCCAGATTCTTTTTTACATCCAACACCCAGTAGTGTGATAAAGACAGTAGCCCATGCAAATTTTAGATTGTGTTTCATTTTGATTTGTATATGGTGAATTTGTTTTTAAATCTATTTTATTCTTTGCTGTCAGAATTTAGCTTTTCGTGTGCTTGGAATAGTATTTAAGAGTTGGTTAGCGCTGAATGCTTGCTCTATTTTTATGGTGAAGTGAGGGCCATATTCCTGAAGCAGCCAATTCATTTGCTTGATCGGGGCTTATTTTTGCTATTTTAGGAAACTTATGTGTGTCATACACTAATGTGTTAAGTTCTACATTGAGCCCTGTTCTCGGATTGTATATATTGATCATGAAACTGGGTTTTCCCTTATTATCTGCATGTCCAATTAAACTATTTGCAGGATTTTGCATATGCTCTTTTAGGGCCTTTATAAATTTTTCTTCCGCTTGAATGGACCAAGGTGTATTGATCCCGAAGTATATTGCACATCTATTAAATGCATCCCTAATAACGAACTTAGAATTAAACGAGGTTGAGCTATTCTCAAATTTGGGCTCTCTGTAACCTCTATAGGTCAAGCCAGTTAGGGAGATAGCATATGATTGCTTCTGGTCCTTCAGTTTTTGACGGGCTTCTGTTGCTTGGGGACTTTCCCACAGGAACTCTTTGCTTAGTGCTTGTTTTGCTTTAGATTCGGCACCACCACTAATTAGATTGATGGTTGTACTCTTCTCCTCAAGTAATGTCTCAGATTCTTTTTTACATCCAGCACTAAGTAGTGTAATCAGAGTAATAGCCCATGCAAGTTTTAGATTGTATTTCATTTTGATTTTTATAGGATGAATTTGCTTCGAAATCTATTTTATTCTTTGTTGTCAGAATTTTGGTTTTTCGTGGGGAGCTGTTTAATGCTTATTGTTGGCCATCTTCCTGAAATAGCTAACTCATTAGCCTGGTTGGGATTTAGTTTTGCCACTGCATGAAATACGGTTTTCTTAAACAGTGGTTTGGTAAGTTCCACATTTAGCCCTGTTCTATGATCATAGATGTTGATCATAGAACTGAGTGTTTTCTTATCATCAATTACACGTCTAATTAAATTATTGTTAGGGTCTTTCATATGGCTTTCTAAGGCTTTTATAAATTTTTCTTCTGCTTGTTTAGACCAAGGTTCGTTGATTTTGAAGTGTTTTGCATACTTATAGAATGCACGCAAAGTAATTGATTTCAAATTGGCTAAGGTCGAGCTATTCTCAAATCTGAGCTCTCTATGAGCCGAACTATTTATGAGGGATACGGCGTATGGTTTTTTCATAGATTTAAGATTTTGGCGGGTCTTTGCTGCATCGGCAGATTCCCACGGGAACAGTTTGGTTGATACTGGCTCTGTTTTTGATTTAGATCCGGTATTGTCACTAATTAGATTGTTGGCTGTACGTTTCTCCTGGAGCAATATTTCAGATTCTTTTTTACATCCAGCACTTAATAGTGTGATTAGGGCAATAGCCCACGCAGATTTTAGATTGTGTTTCATTTTGTTTGTTTTTGTATAGATGAATTGGGTATGGACAGAAGCTGACAAAGGAATTCTATCATCTTATAATCTTGAACGAAGTGGGGCCTAGCTGAGCGCTGATGAATAGAACGTGATTTAATTATTTAATACATGTCTGAAGGCCATTTCCCCGAAATGGCTAATTGATCGGCTTGAGTATATCCTATTTGAATTACTCTGCGAAATATAATGCGGGAAGTATGATACCTATAATCAAGCTCTACATTGATGCCTGTTCTATGATCGTATATGTTGATCATATGGCTTATGGTTTCATTAGAGCCAGATACACTCATCACTACATCATTCATCGGACTCTGTATATGCTTTCTTAAAGCTTCTACAAATTTTCTTTTTGCTTTGGTGGACCAAGGTTCGTTAATCAAAAAATATCGGGCATGCTTGTTGAATTCTGTCTGCATATCTGCTTCTGGAGTTTTCTCAAAATCGACCTGTCTCACCTTATCGCTAGTTTCTTTAGAAACAAAGATGGTGTATTGTTTGCCTCTAAGTTTCTGACGAGCGCTCTCTGCTTGGGGAGGTTCCCATTTGAATAATTTTTTCGGTTTAGCTTCATGACGACCATGAAGCAGATCGATGGTTCTATTGGGTGCCTTGAATGATGGTTCAGGCTCTTTCTTACATCCAGTATTCATTAGGATAATCAACGTACCGACTATTCCAAGCTTTAAATTATTTCTCATTCTCTTAATGACTATAGTAATAGCCTTCGTTCTTTGTGTCAGTTAAGTAGGTGTCGAATCTTTTTCTAGAAGTGGTTTTGATTAGTATGGCATCATACTATTAATAAAATAGTTTCCATTTTAATAAAAAGGCAGACTGATAATTATTTAGTTGCATTATCCCAATAAGTTTTTGACTATTTCTATCAGTGATGACATCTATTTTTGCGAACTCATTATAGTAATGTGTTACAGGGGCATTTTTATAAAACCCCTGTAATACAGTAATATCTTTCCTTTCCAATACATATTTTATTAGAATTTGTTTGAATTCTTCCCTTTTTTGTTCAGACCAAGTTCCTGTCATTCCAAAATATCTAGCATATCGATAAAATGCGTCTCGTAGCACTGGTTCATTGTCAAAGCGAGCTGTTCTAGAATATGAGCCTCCACTTACCTTTATGATTTCATTATTACTACTACTTGCATTTGGTAAGCGTATCGATTCTTTTTTACATCCATAAGCAAGTAGAACAATAAAGGCAATGGCCCATTTCAGCTGTAAATTGGTTCTCATTTTTTGTGATTTCATAGTATGACAATATTGTATCCATTCACTAGTTTAGGTTGCGCTGAGCCCAGTTTGGTATCATGATTGCAGATAGATAAACCCCTGTTGAGTTATATGATCAAGAGTATGTTTCTCAGATTAAGCTACTTTTCGATGCGCGTTGAGGATATCTCCTTTGGGGGCTTTTGTGCCATAACGAAATAAAAAGTCTCTTGAGTGTTCTTTTAGCTTTTCACAATGGACAATTGGTGAATCAGTCTCGCCTGTAGAAGACTCTTTCTTATTGTCTTAATATACCCTTTACACGACTCCTTTGCCACCACAATCACGTCTAATATTGTTTCCTTGTTGTAGTACTGGATGGCAGGCTTTTTGTTATAAGGTCCTTCTATTGGATAAGTATCTTTGGCTTGTACATGAGCTATGACAGCCTGTTTAAACTTGTTTGCTTCTTCATTAGACCAACTCCCTTTAGTCCCAAAATTTCTACTATGCTCATTGAACATTTGCTTTTGCTCTTTTGTATTATAGAAAATAACTGTTCTGACTTCCTTATAAATGCTTGTTTCTTTAGGATATGCTCCTCCCTTTTTTGCTTGACCGTTTACTCGAGTCTTGTTCATCGCTATAGCGGTCTCATTTGGCAAGGTGATCGATTCCTTTTTACATCCAAGGCCTAGTAGCGTGATGAAGGTGATGGTCCTCGTAAATAGTAGATTGTGAATATGTTTATAGCTTTTCTTGGATTACGTTAAGAGGGAGTATTTTTTCTAGTTTCGAGACATGAAGTGATGGTGAAATAGATTTTTCTTCAAGGTATTTACAACAATAGTTAATCATTGTTGTAAATACCCTCGCTGGATTAATTAGGAGCAGAGTCTCTTCTTCTAGTTTTTTGTAAATTTGTATAGTCTGTGTTAGATAATCTCTCCATGCCAATAATATTTTTCCATTCATCAGTAATTACAACCATATTTTGAACGCTGGGTGTGATGGCACCATAGTAAAAACTTGCATTTTTAGTTTTTCCGTAAGATGCCTTAAATGGAATAATACGAGGATTATTTACATGGGTTCTTATCAGGCTTTTAAAGTTATCTCTTCCCTGGGCAGATGTCCAACTCCAATTGTGAAGGTTCAATAACCTTTTATGTTTCTCAAATAGATTCCGTAAAAGCATCTCATTCGTGAACTTGATCCTGTCGAGATTACTAGTCGCATTCTCAATCACATGTTCTTCTTTAGGAGTGACTCCTGATTCTTTTTGGCATCCAGTGCCTAATAGGATAATAAGAGCAATAAGCCCAGTAGATCTCAAATTGATTTTCTTTACCATTTTTTTAACTTGATATATGTATAAATTAGATTGTTATTTAAATGGCAAATAGGCATGTATTTGCCATTTATAAAATTTCAACAATGCTAATCAATTTTTTAAATCAATAAAAAAAATCATAATAATTAATTGCAGAATATTCTGCCAACTTTGCTTCAGCTTGCATTAATTTTTGTTGCGATAATTGAGTTTGTGCCAATAAAATATCATTGGTGCTTACCAACCCTTGTTGATACCTATTTTGTAGAATACGCAATGCTTCTTCAGCTTGTTCAATAGACTTTTGCAACTGTACATATTTATATTGAGCATCTTTTAAATTACGTAACGCAGTTTGTAATGCTACTTGCTCTTGGTCTAGTCTTGAATTGTACTGCTCTTTCAGCTTACTCTTTTCAATTATTTGAGTAGCTGCTTTGTTTTTAGTTTGATTTCCTTTTAAAATATCCCAAGACAATTGTACACCAGCAAAATAAGAACCAGCATTAAAACCCAAAGCTTTCTTATCATTTAATTGGTAATTGGCAAAAGCATTCAACCTTGGTAACCAACTCATTTTGGTTCCTTTAATTGCAATATCATAAATACCTAATCCGGTTTCCATTGCTTTAAAATCTGATCTATCAGTAGGAATATTCTTCACCATTGTAGTAGGCAATGCTAAAACAAATGTGTTTGTTGCATAAACAATTCCTTTAGGTTGATTCATCAATAAACCAAGTTGATCTGAAGCTGATGCAATTTTAGATTGAATATCATTCAACTGAGTTTCAGCATTTTTAACTTGTACTTCCACATTCAACAAGTCCGATTTTTGCATCAATCCCTGATCAAATCTGTTTTTTGTAAAGCTGTAAATAGATTGTATTGTTGTAAGTGCGGTTTTTGTAACTGCTTCTGCAGCATATAAAAAATGAAGATTCAAATACACTTGTGTAACCTGAAGTTTAACTGCTTCAACGGTTCTTTTTGTTTGAAGTGATAAAACTTCTGTTTGCTTTTCTGCTGCTTTTCGCATGTACAACATATCCATATTAATAATGGGTTGTTGAAGACTAAGCTGCGTTAAATAGTTAGGGGTTGCGCCAGGGTTATTGAGTAAAGCAGGATTAAAATCGGCTGCTGTTACATTGGCTTGCTGCAACTTAAAACCAAAGGCATTCAATGGATTATTGGTATTCATTGCAGTGTAAGAAAGATTTAATTGGGGTACCAAATAGCTTCGGTTTGCTTAAGATTAGCTCCAGCAATCTGCTCATCTATTTTTGCCAACCGTATTTGTTGATTGGCTTTCTGAGCCAATTCAAGGGCTTCACTTAGCTGTATAGGAGTTGGAGATACCTGTGCCTGAGTTGAAAAAAATGATGCACTAATTAGTAAAATAACTGCTATTACCTTCATAATTCTTTTTTAAGAACACAAAAGTAGAACAGCAAAAATGGGCTATGTGTAACATATGTAACATTGATGTCCGCTACAGTTAGCAATAAAGCATTTATATTTATACCCAAGAAGCTTTCATATGAAAAATAGAATGTTCCATACATTAATCTTATCAGTTTGTGCGTATTTTTCCTTTGCACAAAAAAACCAACTGAACTATAATTTATTAATTGGCACTTATACTAATGCCGGTAATAGTGAAGGAATTTATTATTACCAGTTTAGTGCAGATGGTTCTTCAAAAGCAATAAGCAAGCAAAAAGCAGAAGAGCCTTCCTTTTTAATCACATCAACTAATCATCGATTTGTCTATGCGGTAAATGAATTAGGAAAAGGAAAAGGAGCTGTTTCTGCTTATGCATTTAATAAAAAAACAGGAGAATTTAAATTGCTCAATACGGTGTTATCAGGAGGTGACCATCCTTGTCATATTAGTACTGATCGTAGAAATCGTTTCGTTTTTGTTTCTAATTATTCTAGCGGAAATTTAAGCGCCATTGCTATTAATTCAGATGGAAGTTTAAGCAATGAAAAACAAACTATACAACATATAGGAAGCGGTGCTAATAAATCAAGGCAAGAAAAAGCACATGTACATTCTGCAGTTTTATCTCCTAATGAAAAGTTTTTAGTGGTTCAAGATTTAGGCACAGATAAAATTTCTGTTTATGCGGTTGATTTAAATAATCCAACCAAACCTTTATCAGAAAATCCTTTATCGGTGTTTAACTGTAATCCCGGTGACGGTCCTAGACA